>JAYULL010000124.1:0-105455 GCA_043763625.1 Sphingobacteriaceae bacterium
CTTTGTTTTTTGTCTAATTGTACTCTTAGATCTTGAAATTTCGGCTCTAAAGTTTGTTGCTCATTATGATTCTCGGAACAGTATTCAAAATCCGGGTTAGTAGAGTAGATGACTCCGTTATAATTCTTTTTAGACATTTGCTTAGATTAATACAGGCAGGGAGAGAGGCATTACTTCTATATCAATTTCGTTACCCATTTGCACCGGTTCGCCGTCTATATGAACGGCATCAGCAAATTCTCTAACTATACGTATTTTTTTTCCCCTTATTATCTCTACATAATTTGAATGATGTGCGGTTTTAAAAAACATGCGATATCCAAGCACCGGAAAAAGATAAAGAGGGAAAGGTTTTATAATACAAACATCCAACAAACCGTCGATAACAGAAGCCAGAGGAGAAATATGGGCGTTATTGCCAAATTGAGTAGAATTGGCAATACTTACCATGAAAGCGTTTCGTTCAATTGTTTTGCCGTCTATCTCTATTGTGTAATGTTGAGGTTTATAAGTTGAAATTTCTTTAAGAGTAGTTTTAATATAACTTTTAAATCCTCGGGTATGTTCCTTAGCAAAAACAAGACTTATATGCGCATCAAATCCTAACCCGGCAACGTTAAAAAATTTCTTATCGTTTAAACGTCCGCCATCAATAGTTTGAATCTTGTAATTGTTGATTCTTTTTAATGCGGCAACATCGTTTAAAGGAATTTGAAGCGAACGAGCCAAGCCATTGCCGGAACCTCCCGGGACTATCCCCATAACTTTTCCTGATCCTTCAACTGCAGTTGCAACTTCATTGATTGTTCCGTCGCCGCCGACGGCCACTATAACATCAACCCCGGCGTCAATTTCCTTCTTGGCAACTTTGAAAGTATGGCCGACGTATTTGCTAAAAATACAATCGATTTCAAAAAGTGATTTATCTAAGTACTTATCGGCCAGTTTCGGAAAGCTAAGCTTATTTTTCCCCCCTGAAATCGGATTAATAATAAATAAAATCCTTTTTTTCAATTCCTGCAATTATTCGGGTAAAAGTAATTGTAAATTTCAGAGAATTAAAAATTGTTGTACTTTGGCACCGTTAAAAGTGGATTGATTTGCGTTGTTAACCTTAAGGAAAACAAGATTGAAACCACGTAAAAAAAAGTGCTAATTTTTACTTCTTTTTTACCGGTAGCGTCCCTTCCATATCCTTTTTCCTAGTTATTCATTTGATAATATGTCATATTTATTTACATCAGAATCAGTATCTGAAGGGCACCCTGATAAGGTTGCAGATCAAATTTCTGACGCCTTAATTGATAATTTTTTAGCTTGGGATCCTGAATCAAAAGTAGCCTGTGAAACGTTGGTAACTACCGGTCAAGTAGTTTTAGCAGGCGAAGTAAAATCTAACTGTTACCTCAATGTTCAAAAAATAACTCGCGAAGTCATTCGTAAAATTGGATACACCAAGTCAGAATACATGTTTGAAGCTAATTCTTGCGGTATTCTTTCAGCCATTCATGAACAGTCTGCCGATATTAATCAGGGGGTTGACCGCGAAAGAAAACAAGAACAAGGTGCCGGCGATCAAGGGATGATGTTCGGATATGCTACCGGCGAAACGGATAATTATATGCCTTTAGCCTTAGACTTGTCGCATAGAATTCTAAGAGAACTGGCTGTTTTGCGCCGAGAAAATAAGGAAATAGGGTACTTGCGTCCGGACGCGAAATCCCAAGTTACTATTGAATACAGTGACGAGCATAAACCTATCCGTATCGATGCAATTGTGGTTTCTACTCAACATGATGAGTTCGATAACGAAAAGAACATGCAGGAAAAAATTAACGGAGATATTATAAATATTCTAATTCCGAGGGTAAAATCACAACTCCCGCCCCAACTGCAAGCCTTATTCACAAAAGGAATAAAATATCATATCAACCCCACCGGAAAATTTGTGATCGGAGGGCCGCACGGCGATACCGGCTTAACCGGTCGAAAAATTATTGTTGACACTTACGGCGGCAAGGGCGGCCACGGCGGCGGCGCATTTTCGGGAAAAGATCCTTCTAAAGTCGATCGTTCTGCGGCTTACGCAACCCGCCATATAGCCAAAAATTTAGTGGCTGCAGGCGTTTGCGACGAGGTCTTAGTTCAGGTATCTTATGCCATAGGGGTTAAGGACCCGATGGGAATTTATATAAATACCTACAATACAGCTAAAGTTGGAATAACCGACGGGCAGATCGCCGAAAAAGTTGAAAGCATTTTTGATATGACTCCGTATGGAATAGAAAAACGGCTTAAGCTTCGGAACCCCATTTATTTTGAAACAGCCTCCTATGGTCACATGGGTCGCGAAAGCAAATTTGTGACAAAGCAATTTGAAGGTTTAAACGGCGAAAAGAAAGAAGTAGAAGTAGAATTGTTTACTTGGGAAAAGCTTGATTATGTGGATAAGGTAAAAGCTGCGTTTAATTTATAGCACAAATAATAGTTAGCTTATAGAAACTTATTAAGCCGGCCTTCCAATAATTTGGAAGGCTTTTTTTATTTTGCAGCATGATCGACGAAAATAGAAATCCTTGGAAAACGCTTAGTGCAGTTGAAAAATATGATAATAAGTGGATTAACGTTACTGAATATCAGGTAATAAATCCTTCAGGCGGAACCGGAATTTACGGTAAAATTCATTATAAAAACTTTGGAATAGGTATCCTGGCACTTGATAAAGATTTAAATACTTGGTTGGTGGGGCAATATCGTTATGCTATAGGTGAATACGCTTGGGAAATTCCGGAAGGGGGAGGACCTGTTGAACTCGATCCGCTTGAATCTGCAAAGAGAGAACTTTTGGAAGAAACAGGTTTAAAAGCAAACAATTGGACCCTTCTTCTGGAAATGCATTTATCGAACTCCGTTACCAATGAGTATTCTTATACTTATTTAGCACAGGATTTGGAGCAGGGCGAGTGCGAGCCTGAAGAAACAGAAGAACTTCAGCTTAAAAAAATACCTTTTTCTGAAGTTTTCAAAATGGTAATGCTGGGAGAAATTACAGATTCGATAACAGTAGGGGCAGTATTAAAAGCCAAAGTTTGGCTGGATGAAGGCAAAATAAGGTGATACACCCCCCAGCCGGAGGTTTACTGTAGATTCGTCGTCGGAAGTAAAAAAAGTAAGTTAATTCTACCGGAATTTTGAGGCTTTTTTAATGAAAAAATTTTTAGGATACTTCTTAACCCCCATACACGGCTTAGCCTTTTTATTATTATTAATAATTTTTCACCCTCTCCAATGGCTTTCTTTAAAGTTAGGCGGATATAAAGCACATAAAACTTGTGTAGACGTTTTGAATTTCTTTTTAGTTGGCACCTATTATTTAGTTGGTGCGAGGGCTACATTCAAAAATAAATTTCCCCTTCCTCAAAACAAATCCATAATATTTATTGCAAACCACCAGAGCATGCATGATATTGCTCCTCTAATTTGGTTTCTCCGGAAATATCACGCCAAGTTTATTTCAAAAATTGAGCTTACATCAGGAATTCCAAGCATTTCGTTTAATCTAAAATACGGCGGAGGAGCTAATATAGATCGGAAGGACCCTAAGCAATCTATTAGTCAACTCCTACAACTGGCCAAACGCATGAGAGATAATAATTGGTCGGCAGTGATATTCCCGGAAGGAACACGAACCAAAGACGGCAAAATGAGGCCATTTGCGGTTGCAGGAGTTGTTACTTTGCTCAAAAAGGTTCCGGGAGCCTTAGTAGTTCCAATTGTTATAAAAGGATCATGGGAACTAAACCGGTATGGCACTTATCCGTTAAGTTTCGGCGAAAAATTAACATTTACTGTTTTAGAGCCTCTCCAATTTTCAAACCTGACTCCGGAAGAAATAATTTACGAGGCAGAGAAAAGAATTAGAAAAGAGTTCGACTGATATAAACTACCGGCTAGTTTAAAAAAGGCCCAATTGTTTACCGTTTGCCGGAGCAAAATGATGAAACTCAAATGGCGTTAAGTTTCTTCCGGAAAGAAACCGATTAACAGAAATTCTAAATAATTGATGAATACTTTCAGCCACATTCCCGTCGCCTCGCATTCGTGTTCCCCACCGGCTGTCGTTTAATTTCCCGCCGTGGCACTGTGCTATCAAATGCAAGACTTTCTCTGCTCTATCAGGATAAGCTTTGTAAATCCAATCCGTAAACAGTTCTGCTATTGCGCCGTTAAGCCTAACAATTGTAAATATTGCAGCCGATACGCCCTCGTCTGCCGCTGCCTTTATCAGGTCAGGTATTTCTTCGCTGTTTAATCCGGGAACTATCGGTGCAAGCATAAGCCTAACGGGAATATTTTCTGAAGCAAGTTTGTTAATAAGCATAAGTCTGCTGCGGGCGGTAACTGTTCTAGGTTCCATTTTTTGCCTCAAACTTTCGTTTAAAGAATTTATGGTTACCGTAATGTGTACAAGATTTAAAGCGGCCAATTCCTTCAACAAATCTATATCCCGAGTAATTAAATTATTCTTGCTTATTATACTTACCGGATGTTTATACTTTAAAAAAACTTCCAATAAGGACCGTGTGATTTTAAGCTTTCGTTCTACCGGTTGGTAACAATCTGTGTTGCCGGAAAGCATAATAGGCTCAGGTTTGTAACCTTTTTTATTGAAAAACTCTTCAAGTAGAATTGCTGCATTACGTTTTACTACAATTTTTCGTTCAAAGTCTAAGCCGGGGCTAAAGCCCCAATACTCATGCGCATTTCTAGCGTAACAATATATACAACCGTGCTCGCACCCCTGATAAGGATTGATAGAATACATAAAGTGTAAATCAGGACTGTTAGAAACGCTGACAATGTTTTTAGGGTGTTCTTCGATTATTTGAGTTGCCGTATTTTCAAGGAGCTCTTCATCAAGACCCTCAATATGTTCAGTGACATATTTGTCTTTAAGAAATTTATTGTGGGTATTTACCTGCGAGCCGCGTCCTTTAAAAAACACTTTATTTTCTTCAAATGGCATCAACAAATTTGCTAAAAAATTTAGCAATACCTAAATAGATACCAAATTATTTTTTATTGCATAGATAACTAAACCCACTCGGCTTTTTACCTTCAGTTTTTCAAATAATGTGTCTCGGTAGCCGTCAACAGTACGAGCGCTTACACACATTTGTTCTGCAATTTCCTTATAGGTTAGTTCTGACCCTGTTAGCTTTAAAAACTCCAATTCCCGCTTGTTTAAATAATTCTGCTTCCCGTCTTTTTGTCTGTCTTTGTTAAATTGCCTTACTATAAGGCCTGTTATAAAGGGAGGATAATAGTATCCTCCGCAACTTACGTTTGCCAAGGCTGCTTTAAAGTCCTCATAATCAGCTTCTTTGTGCAGATACCCTTTCACGCCTTTTTTAGTTAATCGAATAACTTGCTCCTGGTCGGCTTCCATCGAATAAGTTATTATTCCCGAGTCGGGACATGCTTGAGAAAGAACATCAATTGCAAATCCGTTATCCTTTAAAAGCATGTTGATATCAATTAAAAAAACTTTCGGTTTAAGCCTTCGTGCAATCTTTTGTGCTAACTCAATGTTACTTTTAGCCTCAAAAAGTAGACTATAATTCTCAATTTGTTTAATCAACCCTATAAGAGCTTGCAGAAACAACCGGTTGTCGTCAACAATGGCGATAGTAATTATTGACATTTTTTTAGAATTAGGTAGAAAAAAAATGTGATAGGATATGCAACAAAGGTTGCTTATCCTATTGTACTAATGTAAAACACTTTCTTTAAAGAAAAAATGTTTATTTACATTTTTTAGCAGAAATTGTTTTAACAATATTCTAACTGAAAGTGAAATATCGACAAGAACGTTTTAGAAAGAATAGACAGACGCGGGAGTTATACAACTGTTTAGGGGAACATCATAATCGCAGGCATCAATATTACCGGATACAGCATTAAAGAACGACAGCCCGATTTTTAAAGCGTCGGCACGGATTTCTTTTAAAAACCTGTCGTAAAACCCTTTCCCGTAACCAACCCGATTGCCTTCTTTGTCAAAAGCAAGCAGAGGAACAAGGATAACATCTAAATCTTTAGAATTTACCTCTTCTCCTCCTTCCGGCTCCAAAATGCCCCAACTGTTAGTGGTTAACGGTGTATCTTCTTGCCAAACAAAATGGTTTAATGTGTTCGACCTAAGATTACTTTTTGAAAGAATGAGTCTGACTTGAGGATAGCTTTTTCGGATGTAATTACAAATTAAAAGTGTATTAACCTCTACTTTTCCGTGTATCGGATAGAAAGTGTGCAGGTAATTAATCTTGTCGAAAGAAAGAGCTTTTTTAAAATTTTCGGCAATCTGCTGCGACAGTAACTCTGCTTTATAAGGATTAAGCTCACGCCGCTTTTGCCGGTATATTTTTCTTAAAAGCTCCTTTTCCATAAAGGGAAGTAAATCGAAACGGTCCGAAAAGCCTTCGGAGGCGATGTGCAAGTTATTTTACACGTTCTATATAGTCGCCTGTACGAGTATCCACCCTTACTTTGTCACCTTGATTTATAAACATCGGAACACGAATTTCAACTCCTGTTTCTACCGTAGCGTATTTAAGGGCATTTGTAGAAGTATCGCCTTTTACGGCAGGTTCTGTATAGGTAATTTCAAGTTCAACACTGGGCGGAGCTTGAGCAATTATAGGCTCTTCGCTTTCAAAAGCAATAATAACATTCATTCCTTCTTTTAAGAATTTGGCAGCGTCACCAAACAAAAATTTGGGGATATTAAACTGCTCAAAAGTAATATTATCCATCACCACAAAGAACTCCCCGTCTTCGTATAAGTATTGATAGTCTGTAGTTTCGACACGGCAAATCTCCACTTCCTCATCTGTTCTGAAACGGTATTCTACAAGTTTTCCTGTTTTAACATTTCGCATTCTCGCCTGGTAAAAGGCCCGAAGGTTTCCGGGAGTACGATGTATAAACTCCTCTACAGTTACCAATTCCTTATTAAAACGAAGAACATTTCCGTTTTTTATATCGGATGCTTTAGCCATATAAGCTTTAAATTAGAGTACCAAAAGTATAAATTATTATGTTGATTGCAATTGAAGCGGGCTTATTTGTAATCAAGAATGTGCAATCTATTCCTGCAAAAAGAATACTCTGATTCTTGATTTGAACAAATTATTAAAAGTCTTTCTTGGGCAAATTGCTCCACCAGTTCCAGGTACCAAGCAACCCCTGTAGAATCGAGATTAGACGTGGGTTCATCCAACAAAAGCACAGGAGTATCGGCACAAAAAGCTAGAGCCAACTTAGTACGCTGTTTCATTCCGGAAGAGAAAAACTTAATCGCTTTGTTTTTCGAAGATTCAAGGCCCAGCAGTCCGATGACTGATTTTGAGTCAAATCCGGGCAAAAGAGGTTTAAACCTAAAGTGGAAATTTATAAGCTCTATTAAGGTGAACTCTTCAATCAGCTCGATGTATGGTGCGGCCCAACTTAGCTTCTTGAACACATCTTCAATCGCTATTTTGCCGGTGGCGGAGAAATAGTTAATGTTACCTTGTGATGAGGATAAATTTCCGGCAATAATTTGCAATAAGGTAGACTTGCCGGAACCGTTTGGTCCCAATACCGCATACGAATTCCCCTGCTCAAAATGGTAGGTGATTTTTCTGAAAATCCACTCGCGATTAAATCTTCTGCCTAAATCTTCGAGCCAAATTTGCATTAAACCCTCGAATTACGCATTGCTGAAACCTTTCATGATACCCCTGTTCGAATTTCGTATAAAATCTACAATCTCGTCGCGTATTTCCGAAGGTTTACTGTCGGCTTCTAGTATGTCTAAAGCCTTGGTTATATTGTACTTTTTCAGGAAAATAGTACGATATATGTCTTGAATTTCGTTTATCTGCTCGGAAGTAAAACTTCGGCGGCGCAAGCCGACAGAATTGATACCTACATAAGATAAGGGCTCTCTACCGGCTTTTGTATAGGGGGGAACGTCTTTACGTACCAACGAACCTCCGGAAATAATAGAATGAGCGCCAATGCAAACAAACTGGTGTACAGCAGAAGTTCCGCCAATAAAGGCAAAGTCCTGCACCTCAATATGACCCGCTAATTGAACGGCATTTGCTATAATAACATTATTGCCAATCATACAATCATGAGCGATATGAACATACGCCATAAGCAAGCAGTTTTCGCCTATAGAAGTTGTATTTTTATCTAAAGCCGTCCCACGGTTTAATGTAACGCATTCGCGGATAATTGTATTATCACCGACACTTACTGTACTTGGCTCGCCCTTGTATTTCATGTCTTGCGGAGGGGCAGAAATAACGGCTCCCGGAAATATCCGGCAATTTTTGCCTATTCGTGCTCCATCCATAATGGTTGCATTTGAACCTATCCATGTTCCTTCCCCGATAATAACATCTTTATGAATAGTGACAAAAGGCTCAATCACCACATTATCGGCAATTTTTGCCTGCGGATGAATATATGCTAAGGGTTGAATCATTACTCGCTTCCTTTTACTTTTACTATCTGCGCCATCAGTTCTGCTTCAACTACTACTTTATCACCTATTAATCCGATGCCCTTCATCTGTGCAATTCCGCGACGAATCGGGGCTAATAAATCGCATCTGAAAATAATAATCGAACCGGGAAGAACCTTGTCTTTGAAGCGAGCATTTTCTATTTTTAAGAATAAAGTCAGCCAATTTTCAGGATCGGGCACGGTGTTTAGAACAAGAATTCCGCCTGTTTGAGCCATTGCCTCTATTTGTAACACTCCGGGCATTACCGGGGCCCCGGGAAAATGTCCTACAAAAAAAGGCTCGTTCATGGTAACAGCTTTAAGGCCCACTACATGACTTTTAGAAAGTTCCAGAATTTTATCAATCAGCAAAAAAGGAGGCCGGTGAGGTAAAATTTCCATTATTTGCACAGTATCGTAAACCGGCTTCGCATTAAGGTCGTAAACTTGAACGCTCTTTTTGCTTTTCTCTTTCTTGATCTGAGCTTTAATTTTTCTGGCGAAAGCAACATTTGCGGCATGACCGGGGCGGGCGGCCATGATATGACCTTTTAAGAAGGTTCCTACAAGTGCCAAATCTCCGATCATATCAAGCAGTTTATGCCTGGCGGGCTCGTTTTGGTGCCTAAGCTCAATGTTATTTAGTATCCCTTCGCGAGCTACGTCAATATCGTCTCGATTAAAGAGCTTAGCCAAATGTTTCAGTTCATCGCGGCTTACCTCTCTGTCCACCACTACAATTGCATTGTTCAGATCTCCGCCTTGTATCAAATTGTTCTCTAGGAGCATCTCAAGTTCATGGAGAAAGCAAAAAGTACGGCTCGAAGCAATTTCGCGTTTAAACTCTGAAATAGTTGTGATAGCAGCATGTTGACTTCCTAAAATAGGGGAGTTATAATCAATCATACAAGTAAAACGATAGTCATCTAAAGGCATGGCTACCATTTCCACTTTCCTGTCAGGCTCAGAGTAGTGAATGTTGTAAGGTATTGTGTAGTATTCTCGATCCGCTTCTTGGTTTATAAAACCTACCTCCTCTAATGCATCAATAAACTTTACCGAACTACCATCCATAATAGGCGTTTCGAGGGCGTCGAGTTCCAGAAGAATGTTATCTATCTCAAGTCCAACCAATGCAGCAAGAACATGCTCGACAGTAGCTACGCTTGCTCCGTTTTGTGAAATCGTTGTACCTCGTGAAGTATCTGTAACGTTATCAACGTCTGCATCAATAACAGGTTGGCCTTCCAGATCAATTCTTCGGAACTTATATCCATGATTTTCGGGAGCCGGTTTAAACGTCATGTTTACAGGCTTTCCGGTGTGCAGCCCTACTCCGGAAATTGTCACCTCCGATTTTATGGTTCGTTGCTTAACGTTCATTCTTTACGTTGGTACAGTTTCAGCTTTTTAGTTCTTTTATTTTTTTTTCAAGTTCAACAATCTTTCTTTCCAGTTCGGGCAAACGTTGAAGTACAACCTGTGCCCGCATATTGTTGGTAAAGCTTGTAGCAGGCGCACCTGCCCATTTTTTTCCTTCTTCTTCGATTGAGCGGTTAATGCCGGATTTAGCTTGTATTTGCGACCCTTTTGCTATTGAGATATGTCCTACTACTCCAACCTGACCACCAATTATAGTTTGTTCGCCGATTTTAGCGCTACCTGAAATGCCTGTTTGCGAAGCAATTACCGTATTCGAGCCGATTTCAACATTGTGTGCCAACTGAATCAAGTTATCTAACTTAACTCCCTTACGGATTATAGTTGAGCCCATTGTGGCCCGGTCAATCGAAGTATTTGAGCCTATTTCTACGTCGTCTTCGATTATAACATTGCCGATTTGGCTTACTTTATTATAGCTGCCGTCTGCTTGCGGAGCAAAACCAAACCCGTCGCTGCCGATAACTGTACTCGAGTGAATCATTACTTTATTACCGAGTATACAATCAGCATAAATTTTAACTCCCGGATACAACGTGCAATCATCGCCGACTTCTACATTATCTCCCAAGTAAACCTGTGGATAAATCTTGCTGTTGTTGCCAAGCTTAGCATTTTCGCCGATGTAACTGAAAGCGCCAATATAAACATTGCTTCCAATTTGGGCAGAAGGATGGATAAATGATGGTTGCTCGATACCGGATTTTGTATTTTTAATAGTGTTGTATTGCTCTAATAAAACTGAAAAAGCGCTATAGGCATCTTTTACTTTTATTAAAGTTGCTTTTATATGTTCAGCAGGATGAAAATCTTCGTTGATAATTACTATTGATGCTTCGGTTGTGTAAAGAAAGGGCTCGTATTTAGGATTTGCTAAAAAAGATAAAGAGCCGGGGCCGGCTTCTTCTATTTTTGCAAGGCGATTTACTTGCACATTATGATCGCCCGTAACGGTGCCGGTAAGCAAAAGTGCGATCTGTTTAGCAGTAAATTGCATGCTTTTAATTCGGGTAAATATTCGACGAATAAATGTTAGTTAAGTTTAGAGTGCGCTAATTTAATTAAAAAGGCTTTAAGTGTTTAAAATAACAAATGATATATTTCTGCACGGTTTTAGAAAGGGCTTCGAGGTTAGAATTGTCGGAAGCTTTGGTGATATCCTGCAAACTTCCGTTTTTCATGCTGATTTTGATGCTTCCGCTGTTATAGCTGTAGGCGTTATTCTTAATTATATCAGTAAAAACAAAATAAGATGCGTCTTCTTCGCTTACCCGGTAGTGCACCATCGCTGCTTCTACCAAGTTTTGAATCTCCCTTGCAGAAGGCGGTTCGTTTGTAATCTCTACCTGATACAAATTTCGGGTTAGTAAATGTTTACACAATGCAGACAAAATAGGGTCGGTATGGTCTTCCCACACTTTTATAGAAGTAAATATGTCGTAGTCATCTAATTTTGAAAAGCGTTCCAGATGCCGAGAGTCAGTTTCGAAATCGCGTTTAGTGATATTGTTATTTAAAAAATGAGTAAAGTTTGGTGTTGCAAACAGATAGTCACCCTCGATAGCAAGATACTTTGCCCTTTCTAAAATTTTCACAAGTAATTGTTCGGCTGCTATAACTGTTTTATGCAAATAAACTTGCCAGTACATCAACCTTCTGGCTATTAAAAATTTTTCAATGGAATAAATGCCTTTTTCTTCAATTACAATTTGATCGTCAACGATATCAAGCATTTTTAAAATCCGGTCGAACCCGATAACACCTTCGGTAACTCCGGTAAAAAAACTGTCGCGGTTCAAGTAGTCCATCCGGTCCATGTCCATTTGGCTTGATACCAGTTGGTGAAGGAATTTTTTAGGATATCGGTTATTGAAAATATTAATTGCAGGTTCGAGCCGCCCATTAAACTCCTTATTAAGTTTTTGCATCAGCAGGGCCGAAATATCCTCATGCGAAATACCGTCAACAATAGTATGCTCTAATGCATGAGAGAAGGGGCCGTGGCCGATATCATGTAATAAGATTGCTATTGTTACCGCTTCTTCCTCCGCTTCGGTAACTTCGTGACCTTTGTTTCTGATTGTTTCGATGGCGCTTTGCATTAAATGCATAGCACCTAAAGCATGATGAAAGCGGGTATGCAAAGCGCCCGGGTAAACCAAATGAGTCATCCCCAGCTGCTTGATGTTTCGCATCCGCTGAAAGTAACGGTGTTGAATTAAATCGAAAATAAGGTTAGAAGGAATGGAGATAAATCCGTAAACAGGATCGTTAATAATTTTTTTCTTATTCAAAATGCTTGCAGATGCTTGTTTGCAAAAATTGTTAATTTTCGCCATACAAAAAACATATTTAATTGTTATGATATTGCTTTGTTCTTAAAATTAAATTGATGCAAGAAACATACATTCTTTGGGCCGATGATGAAATCGATCTTTTAAAGCCCCATATTCTATTTCTTAACGAAAAGGGTTATCGGGTAAAAACGGTAACCAACGGCAGCGATGCTTTAGATTCTTTTAGAAGTGACTTTTTCGATTTAGTTTTTTTAGATGAGAATATGCCGGGCCTCACAGGATTAGAAACTCTTGCAGAAATCAAGAATATTAATCCCGACGTGCCGATTGTTTTAATTACGAAGAACGAAGAAGAGTATTTGATGGAGGATGCGATCGGCTCGAAAATAGACGACTACCTCATTAAGCCGGTAAATCCTAAACAAATTCTTCTCACTATAAAAAAGCTTACCGAGAATAAGCGCTTAGTCAGCGAAAAAACTTCTATGGCTTATCAGCAAGACTTCAGGAACTTGGGCATGACTTTGAACGAGAACTTAAGTTTTCCGGAATGGGTGGATGTTTACAAAAAGCTGGTATTCTGGGAGCTTTCGTTAGAGAAGCTGGAAGACGTTGGGATGCATGAAATTTTAACAATGCAGAAGGCGGAGGCTAATACTCAGTTTAGCAAGTTTATTGAAAGAAATTATTTAGGCTGGCTTAAGGATCCGGATTCGGGACCGGTTACTTCGAATCAATTACTTAAAAAGAGGGTATTTCCCGGATTATCAGATAAACCTACTTTCTTTTTCCTTATAGATAATCTGCGCTACGATCAATGGAAAATTGTCAATTCAATAATTACCGAATATTTTCGGGTTGAGGATGAGGATACGTATTTCAGTATTTTGCCTACCGCTACACAATATGCCCGTAACGCTATATTCTCCGGTTTAATGCCGGTAGACATGGAAAAGCGATATCCGGCTATGTGGCAAAACGACGAGGATGAAGGCGGAAAGAATTTATTTGAAGAACAGTTTTTGGCCGATCATATCCAACGGAGCTTGCGCCGGGATTGCAAGTATTCGTATAATAAGATTTTGACTTACGAGCAAGGCAAAGAAATTACCGAAAATATATCAAACCTATTTGGAAACGAACTCAACGTGTTGGTTTACAATTTCGTTGATATGCTTTCGCATGCCCGAACCGATATGGCCATGATACGTGAGCTGGCTAACGACGAGGCGGCGTATCGCTCTATTACATTATCCTGGTTTGAACATTCTCCTTTATTAGATACTTTAAAAAAGTTATCCCAAAAAGATGTCAGGATTATTATTACAACCGATCACGGGACTATTCGAGTAAAACATCCGAGTAAGGTTATCGGCGATAGAAATACCAATACAAACTTGCGATACAAACAGGGTAAAAACTTAAACTTTGCGGCAAAGGAAGTATTTCACGTTAAAAATCCTCACGAAGCCATGTTGCCCAAACTTCATGTGAGTTCAAGCTTCATTTTTGCAAAAGAAGATGAGTATTTTGTTTACCCCAACAACTACAATCACTTTGTGAACTACTACAACGGCACTTTCCAGCATGGCGGAATTTCGCTCGAAGAGATGATTGTTCCTTTTGTTATTTACAGCCCAAAGTAAGATTTTTATTTTGAGCAAAATGACAATAAATGTGTCCGGGCTGCATGAACTGGCGTCTGCAGCAGAACAACTACTGAGCTTTGCAAAGGGTGAAAAAGTATTCCTTTTTTTTGGCGACATGGGTGCAGGAAAGACTACTTTTATAAAAGCACTTTGCCGGATTTTGAATGTTGATGCTAACACTTCAAGTCCAACTTTTTCTATCGTCAACGAATATTCTTCGCCTTCCGGCTTGGTTTATCATTTTGATTTTTATCGGCTTAAAAGTGAAACAGAAGCATTTGATATGGGTTATGAAGATTATATTTGGTCAGGAAATTATTGCTTTATCGAGTGGCCCGGCAAAATCGGTAATTTACTTCCCGAAAAGTATTGTAAAGTGGACATAGAAATTTTGGATGCTCAAAGCAGAGTTATCCGGGCAGAAACAGTAAGTCATTAACCAAATTCTAACCCAAATCGTTTTACCTAAATAATGATGAACGAATTATCTGACATTGCAAAACAAGCAATGATCCAGCCTCTTGAGGCAATGGTAGAGGTAAAAAGCCGAAAAAACAGTCTTTACATAGGTATCCCAAAAGAAACTTCTTACCAAGAAAAAAGAATTGCCTTAACTCCCTTGTCTGTAGCAGTGCTGGTAAACAACGGCCACGAAGTAGTTATTGAAGCAGGAGCCGGAACCGCTGCGAATTTTTTAGATCATCATTACAGCGAGCAAGGAGCGAAAATTGTTTACGCCAAAACCGAGGTTTACAAATCAGACCTGATAGTTAAAGTTGCTCCCCCTACCATGGAAGAAATAGGCCTTATGAAAAATGGGCAGGTTCTATTTTCAACGCTACAGATGGCAACACTTACTTCAGAGTGTTTACAAGCATTAATGAAGAAAAAAGTTACTGCCTTAAGTTATGAATACTTACGTGATGAAGGCGGCATTTTGACGGTTGTTAGAGCAATGAGCGAAATCGTAGGGGCTACTTCCATCCTGATTGCCGGAGAATATTTAAGTAATGTTTTTGAAGGGAAAGGATTAATGTTGGGAGGAATTACAGGAGTGCCGCCTACAGAAATTGTTATCCTCGGCGCCGGAACTGTTGGTGAATTTGCTGCACGTACCGCTATTGCTTTAGGTGCCGAAGTAAAGGTATTCGACAGCTCGCTATACAAATTACGACGCTTACAAAACAATATAGGCAGCAGAGTCTTTACGTCGGTAATACAACCCATTGTTTTACATAAAGCCATCACCACTTGCGACGTAGCAATCGGTGCTTTCAGAGCTAAAAACGGACGCAGTCCCTGCCTTGTTTCGGACGAAACTGTGAGCCGAATGAAACCCAATTCCGTAATTATAGATGTAAGCATAGATCAGGGCGGATGTTTCGAAACTTCAAAAGTTACCAATCACGACGAACCTGTATTCCGAAAATACGAGGTTATCCATTACTGCGTTCCTAATATCGCGTCGAGAGTTGCAAGAACTGCCACTTATGCCCTTACTAATATTTTCACACCAATTTTAATGGATATTGGTGAAATGGGCGGCATCATGAACGTGATCTGGGAAAAGCCGGGTGTTCGTAATGCTATCTATCTTTACCAAGGTCATGTAACGAATAAAGACTTAGCCGAGCGCTTTAATATTCCTCCTAAAGACCTAGACTTGCTGATAATTTCTAAACGATAAGTGTAATTTTTTAAAAGCGGTTAATTGCATTATTCAGTCTTAAGGCAATACGTATGCATTTAAAAGGTTTTTTTAAAAAGAGTTGGGAAGTTTTGTCCTGTACGTTTGGTGCTTTTTCTACCGACCGAGCGATGAAAATGAGCGCTTCTTTGGCGTATTATACCATTTTTTCTCTAGCACCGCTTCTCATTGTACTTATTTCGGCAGTTACACTTATTTACGGGCAAACTATAAGAGGTAAAGCGAACATCGAAGAAAAAGTATTTACTGAAATTTCAAAAATGGCAGGGCACGATGCAGCTGTGCAGATTAGGGAAGTTATACAAAAAGTAAGCGTATCCGAAGATTCAACTTTAGCGGCAATTATCGGAGCAATAACTTTGTTTATCGGCGCTACAGGAGTTTTTTTGGAGATTCAGGACTCGATAAATATGATTTGGAGAGTAAGGGCCAAACCGAAAAAAGGGTGGCTTAAATTTTTGATGAACAGGTTGCTTTCTTTTTCAATGATAATAGGCTTAGGATTTTTACTGATTGTTTCGCTTATCGCGAATGCGTTAATTCTGGCTCTGAGCGAACAAATAACCTCGTACTTTCCACAGGTTACCGATTACACTATCCACATTTTAAACATCGTCAATCTTGCCCTAACCTTTACGGTAATTTCTTCGCTTTTTGCCATAATTTTCAAGTTTTTGCCCGACGTTATTATTAAATGGCGAGACGTTAGAGTTGGTGCAATAGTAACCGCTTTACTGTTTATGCTCGGTAGGTTTTTAATCGGGCTCTATATCGAAAAAGTAGGCCCGGGAACGGCGTACGGCGCAGCGGGATCTCTAATAGTAATTCTAGTCTGGGTGTATTATTCATCAGCGATTTTATACTTCGGTGCAGAATTTACACAGGTATATGCGGAGAAATACGGTCATGCTATTAGGCCGGCGACGTATGCCGTCCTCATAGTTCAAAAAGAGGTAGAGAAGGAGGTAGATGTTTTGCCGCCGCAGAATGAGGAGAAAAAGCCTAGTTAACAGACCAATGGCCATAATTAGTAATCTTCCACTTATTCCCTTTCCGTTCGCATACAACGGTACTGCCTCCTGCTTGATCTCCCGTCCGGCCTTCGTTTAAAATCAAGGCATAAGTGTAATTACGGATAAAGTAAGGTTTGCTGACGGAATAATACGTTTTCTCCTCATAAGATAATTTTTGCTTCGCCTCGTAAGCCGAATCAGCTTTGGATTTACTCCACCTTGTACTGGTATAGTTACTGTAAGGATTTTTAACGAGCATGTTTTTTATCTCCTCGTCGCTCCAATCCCCTACTATCCAACTGCTGTTTGCTTTGCCTAAAATCTCTTTCTCGCCGACTGAGTCAATACAAACAACTTTATTTAACTTCTCGCAATTCCAAACTTCGGTGCCTGTATCGGCAACCATTGCTTCTTTAAGTTCAAGTAAAACAGAGTCGATTGTTCTTAAGTTGGGTTTTATCAGTTGCTGAGCAGAATGCAAGCCAATAAGCGAATTTCTATCTAAAGGCGTAATCTTATACAAACTTAAATCAATCTTCAACGTTTCGTTTCGCAAGTTGACAAACTTGTGTTTTTCAAATAATTGCTCCGAAATTTCATTTAAAAAATCTTCCTTCGAAGGCTTTTCTTGCGAAAACCCTTGCATTGAGAAGGAAAGTAAAATCAGGTAGAGAATATTTTTCATAACGTTTCTTAATCCCTCTTAACCTTTACGCCCTTACCGGCTTTATCCACTCATTTCGCCCTTTTTGCAAAAGTGCCGCACCACAGAATTGATAGTCAAAATACAAAGAATTAGTTTGCCCAACCACCTTTACCCCCAATGATCTTCCATCTCCCTCCAATTCTTTGGAAAACAAATAGACCTCCGCTTACTGCCAAGGAATTTGCCCCCGATTCCTCTTTCACAATTAAAGCAAATTCATTTTTACTATCGAAGTAAGGCTTGCTGAATTGTTGAATAACCGTGAACTCATAGGGAATTCTACCCTTAGATTTATTTCTTTCCTCGATAATTGAATCAACCTTGCGTGTACTCCACCTATTGCTGACGTAATTGGAAAACCTGTTCTTTTTAGTTTCTTCAGCAATGCTGTCCTCACTCCAATCTACAATATAAATGCTAGGATTTAAGCTGTCAAGAATAGATTTTTTCCGTTTTTCATCTACGCAAACAGCTTTTTTAATCTTATTGCAGTTCCAAATCTGGTTTGTTGTGTCTCTTAAAACTTGCGCCCGCAACTCTTTAAACTTTGCATCCAATAATCCTTGCGTGAAGTTTGATTTAAAGTTAGGTTGTATAATTCCCCCTAACCAACCCCCATCATTTTCTAATCTAAGATATTTTTCAATATCAATTTTTAGAGGTTTACCATACAGGTAAAAAAACTTAGGATTGTACTCCATCAACACGCCGGCCACTTCATTCAAAAACTCTTCCTTTGTAGGCTTCTCTTGCGAAAACCCTTGCATTGAGAAGGAAATCAAAAAATAAGGTAGAGAACTTTTTTCATACTGTATTACTTAACCTTAATCTTAACTTCTACCCTTTTGCCCGTTTTATCCACCCATTTCGGCCCGGCCTCCAAAAGTTCTACCGCCTTTTCATCCAACTTTTTTCCGGCACTTTTAGTAACTTTTATATTTTCCGGCTTAGCTGTTTGTTTGTTTAACGAGAAAGTAAGAACAATTTCTTTAGAAGTATTTCCGTTAACGTCTTTTAGTCCTGCGTTCAGGTATTTACTGAATGCCTCCCATCCGGATTGAGGATAAGTTAGGCTTGTATTTGAACCCGGTACGACTAAACTTACTTCTACAGTTGTTTGTGATTTAATATTCTTGTTCCGGTCTGCTTTCATCCAAAATAAAATCCCGGCAAGGGTAAAAATCACCGCAGCAGCCATAGCAACACTTAGACGCTGCCAAGTAAACCGGTAAAGATTTTTGTTTTGGTGTTGTTGCTCAATACGAGCCTCCAGGCTTTTTTGCAATAAGCTTAGTTCCCGTTCAACAGGTTTAGTTGAATTAGAAAATCCGTCTAAAGCATCTGCTAGAAAAGGGTCGCTCAGGGCCTGCTTCTCCAAATCGTGCCTTGTTCTATAATCCAGCTTTCCGGTGAGGTAGTCGTTTAAAACGCTGTAATTAACATTATCCATTTACCCTGTTCCTTTCCATGCAAATTTTAAGGTTTCGTTTGCCGTTTTGAATGTAGCTTTTCACTTTGCTTATGTCGAAACCGGTTTCATCTGCTACTTCTTTGTAGCACTTCTGTTGGAGATAAAACAAATCAATGCTTAGCCGCTGTTCATCCGACAGTTTCTCCAGGCAGCTTTCCATCAAACTCATTTCCTCTTCGTTCCCCGGATTCAATTCTTGCTCAAAGCTTAACGTTATACCTGTATTATTGTCCTCTAAATGTATAAATTCATGCCTTGACTCGTGGCGGAGCTCCATTAGGCAATAGTTCCTGCATAAGCTGTAAAGCCAGCTCTTGAAATTGGTCACTTCGTGAATTTTCAGTTTTTGAATTAATTGTTCAAAAATCTGCATAACTGCATCCTTGCTTCGCTCTTCGTCCTTAAGATATTTCAAACACAAACCGTAAACCAAAGGCATATATTTTTGGTAGAGCTTACCCAAAATTTCGAGATCATGGGTGTGCTTATATGAAGCGACTAAATCTGCATCACTTGAACCGACCGGATTATACTTGATAAACTTCAAGATGAAGATGCTTTTAATATAGATGCCGAAATTAACGAAATAGCATAAAGACCATAAAAAACTTTATTCTCGGCCATTTCCGGAAACACTGCTACAGTTTGCGGACCGGCTTCGATCGGAAAATGTTTTAAATAAAAATGCCGACTATCTCGGTTTATAACTTAAGTGAAAATATTTAATGTAGCTTATGAAATAGCTAAATAGACGAAAATTAGGAGCTCTGACAGCCAAATTATAAATTTCTTAAGCATCAAACCTCATCGCGTGAGGTCGGGGATTATTTACCCTTTTGTTTGAAGTCAACTTCATCAATCCTAAACTGCACAATTTGTGTTATTAAATCTAGAGGGATGGGCGTATCCAAGGGGAATTGAATTGAGCCTTTGCCTGCCTTATAAGCCGACAGTTCTTTCTTAAAAGCTTCGTTCCCGGAAGGCAAAGCATAAAAGCCAATATGGTGTGCATATCCGGCAAAGTATACCAAATTCGCTTTCTTGTACCGGTAAGCAGGCATGCCGTAGCTGATTAGTTCTTCCGCCTCCGGCGCCGTTTTTTTAATAGTAGTGCGCACTTGCTGTAATATAACCCGCAGGTGTTCAGGAAAACGATATATATATTCATCTACCGTTGCGGGTTTATCGGCTTCTTTTATCATATCACTTGATTCATTCTCTTTTACCTTTTAAATAAGCGTAAACGGACATTGCATGACCGTGGCCCAGTTCAAAATCCGTTTTAAGCCACTCGAGTATTTCGCCTGCTTTTACGGATGGTTTAAGTTTTCCGTTTTCTATAAACCCCTTTTCACTTGCAATTTCTTGAAGCTGTTCGGCACTTTTCCCGGCTTTAGCTTTTACATTATTCAAATAAGCTTTAAACGACATAAGGTGAGTTTTTAAAGTTAAGATAAGGTTTCTTAAAGTATTTCTCTAAGCTTGTTGTTCCGCAATACAATCCTGCCCAAATAAAAAGGGCGATACCGGGTTATTTAAGCGCACATGCACGGCTATAGCACCACTTAAATATCCTGTTAACAAAATGGCCCCAATACCGATACTTTCAAGAATGAATAAAGCAGCGTACAAAATTTGATTCTGTTTTACTGATGAAGCAAAGTTGTAAGAAAAAATAACTGCGAAAAGGGTGCAACTAAGGCAATTTAAAGGGTAAAATGCGACAAGCTAAAATTGTTATTTTAACTTAGCGCAATTTAAAATATGGGCAAAATGATGCCGGACGTGCCAAGCGGACATTTCCATAGCTTGTGCTTGGTTGATATAATATTTCCTTACAGGATGATAATACTCAAGTTTTAAACTTTCTCCGGTTAACGACTTAAGCAGAAAGACGTATCGTTTCGTGATTCCTTTAAACATCATTATAGAATCTTCAATAGGAGCTTCAATTGCGTCGGGAGTTTTTACCCAAGCATCCATATTAATAAGCGTAACGTCTTTATAGTCAGGTTCGGTTAAAGCCTTTTCATTCTTAAAAAGGCCGACTCGCGTTTGATAATAGCTTGAAAGGACAAGGTATAGGTGAATTGCTTCTAGTTGATGCATTATAAAGAAGTTACCATACCGCAATAGCAAGTGTAGGCTCTATGGCCGTGAGATGCTCAAAACTTCTATAAAAAATATGGCTTTATTCTTTTACCCGACAGCCGTAAAATGTTTATCCCGATGGAGACAATAGCTAAACTATTTTAAAAAGAAACAACAGGCCCTTTTTTCTTACGACCTGTTGTTTGGCCTTTTACTTCACCGTAAACGGTACAAAAACTCCAAAAGAAACATTCCTGCCCTGATTCAAAATACCCTCGTATTTCAAGCGGCTCAGGTGGTCTGAATAGGCTTTATCAAATATGTTATTAACGGATAAATTAAGATGAACAGGCAATTTATTTAAACGCAGCGTTGTTCCCAATGCTGCGTTTACAAGGGTATAAGCAGGTGTTGCTGTCTCAAAAATATCAGCCCGGGCTTGGTTAAAAGCACTGTTTAATTCAATTGATAAAAAAGAGTTCCCGAAAGCCCCGGATTTCCATTGCGGTTCTAAGCGCAATTCATTTCTCAATCGTGCTGCCGGAATAAAAGGAAGAGGAGTTTGGGTTGCTCGGTTCTCTGCAATTGTAAAGGAAAAGTCTGTATCAAAATGAACCAGAGCTACGGGATGAAGCGTTAAGCTCGCCTCTGCTCCGTAAAGATTTGCATTCGCCTGCGTATAATTGAATACAGGATACTTGCCTCCTTCTAGAATTGTTGAATCACCGGGATTATGCCTCGGGAAAATATAGTTCTTAATATAATTCTCAAAAACGCTGATTCCGGCATGCAGTTTATCGGTATCGAATTCTAAAGCGACATCTCCGTAATAACTTTTTTCAGGCTTTAATTGAGTATTTCCGCTTTCATATCTGAAGGTTCCTTCATGTATTCCCTGTGAACTCAGTTCTGCAATATTAGGGGCACGAAAAGCAGTTCCGGCATTTGCTTTAAAACTGAACTTGTCGCTAAACTCGTGTGTAAAGCCTAAGGCTCCGCTGATGTTGGAAAAGCTATTGCCGAAATTACTAAACTTCGGCTCTCCATCTTGCAGCATTTGCACGCCTTTTATATTTCGATAATCATAGCGAGCACCCGCATTGAAAGTGCTTTTGGTCCATGTTTTTTTGATGTATCCAAAAGCGCCGAAGTCGTTTGAATTATAGTCGGGGATCAGTTTTTCTTCCGCTTTATTTGTGTTGTTTTGAAAAGCGCCTGAAACTCCCAATACCGGTTCCCAACTTCCGGTTTCGTTCAGATAATACTTTAGATCATAACTGTAGGTTTTTAAATCGAAGAAAAGCGAAGGTTCAATCCTGCTTTCTTCCAGTTCTCGGCGTTGATTATCCTGATAAGCAAGCGTAGCGTGAAGATGGCTGCTTCCAAATAAAATATTACTGTTTACCGCCGCCTTATAATGGTTTATGTTTTGATAAGGAAGCAAGAGTTCTCGCTTTGTCAGATCAGAATTGCTGAATATCTTTCCGTCCTCATCCAAAAATTTACCTTCATCGTTTTGTTCAAAATCCGGCAAACCCAACTTATTATTAAAGCTTGAAAGGTTTAGATGCGCATATCCCCAAGATTTATTCAACCCAATTTGGCTGCTTAAATTTGTTTCGTTATATCCTGTATTTGCAACATAACCGCGGGGGGTTTTATAAGCAAACGCATTTTTATAAGAGCCTCTTGTTTTCCAAATAAACCCGTTCTGGTTGCCTTCAAACATTAGCGAATTACCGGATTGACCGTTGTTTGTTGCATAATTGCTCAATATTTCGCCTCTTATCTTGCCTTCGGGCGCAGGTAAGGGATCTAATATATTGATTACTCCTCCTAACGCGTCCGATCCGTAAAGTAAACCGGCTGCTCCCCGTAATATTTCAACCCTCCCTGTGTTGTATTGATCCACTTCGATGCCGTGCTCGTCTCCCCACTGCTGGCCTTCTTGTTTGGCGCCGTCAACCAAAGTTAATACACGGTTATAGCTTAATCCTCGGATAACCGGTTTTGATACTGAGGCTCCTGTTGTTACTTGGGAAACTCCGGCAGTTCGAGAAATAGCATCTATCAGGCTTGAAGAAGGTTTTTCGATTAACTGAGTGCGACTAACCGCCGTAACATTCGTGCTGTTCTTACGATTATCCGAACTTAATGCCGACCCGGTAACCACAACTTCGTGAGCTTCGATAACGCTTGGTTTTAAGGAAAACGACACGGGAGTATTGGAGCTTAGATCTACAGTTCGTGTTTGTGTTGCGAAGCCCAGATACTTCACTTCAACTAAAAATTTCCCTTTTGCGGGAATATTTTTAAAGATAAAATCGCCGTTTTGATCACTGATAACTGAAATACGGAGATCGGTAATCGAAATAGTGGCACCCGGTAAAGGATCTTTAGTTAGCGCATTTTCAACATGTCCCGAAAGCACGAATACGGCTGCTTTTAACGAAAAAAAAGAAAATATAAATAGGGTGAACAAAAAGAATTTTGCTTGCTTCATTGCAATGATTTTAATAAAAAAATAAAGAAATAGAGTCTTAAAAAGTTGGAGGTAGAGAAATAATTATTGCAGCGGAGGTCCGCGAAGCGAGGTAAAAATTAAGCGAACTATTAGCGAAGGGACTTGCATTTCACGCACTATTGCACTTGCCGGTAAAACTTTTATTTTTTGTATTGTCGAGGGTGCCGTGAATGACTTATCATAGTGAAAGGCACAAACCCAACAGGTAGAAGTCTTTTTGCCGAGATGGATTTTATGGGAACAATTTTGCCCCTCGCTATCTTTGCAAGTCTCAATTTCGCCGGAATGATTGTGATAAAAATCATTCGGAACTATGCCTCCTAAGAAGTACAACAGTATCAATAATGATAAACTGCTTTTTATCCGACTTTTAAAATCATTCACGTTTGGCGAAACTATGTAAAATAGGCCGGCGGAGCCGGTAAGAAAAATTTTTTGACTTAGATTAGAAACTCCTCTAAAATCGCATTAGCATTTAGCCGGTTTTGCTCGCCGGTTTTCATGTTTTTAAAGGTCACTTCTCCGGCTTGTATCTCGTCGCTTCCGATTAAAATTACGTAA
This sequence comes from Sphingobacteriaceae bacterium, assembly GCA_043763625.1. Classification (GTDB taxonomy): domain Bacteria; phylum Bacteroidota; class Bacteroidia; order Sphingobacteriales; family Sphingobacteriaceae; genus Rubrolithibacter. The sequence continues at coordinate 24,020 of JAYULL010000124.1, forward strand.
GGAATTTTTTTATCATCGGCATAAGTCAGTTGCTTTTTGAGTTTGGCGGATGACGGATACAACTCAGCGGCAATTCCGGCAACTCTTAGCCGGTAAAGAATCGGCAAGGCGTATAGTTCAGATTCTTTGTCGAAATTGGTAATAAGCACTTTGGTTGTTTCCTCGGAGCTTTCCGGGAAAAGTTTTAACTCTTCTAATACGTCGTAGATACGGTCCGCACCGAAAGAAATTCCGGCACCGGTTAAGCCTTTCAATCCGAACATTCCGGTTAAGTCATCGTAACGGCCGCCACCTCCTATGCTTCCCATTGTCACTTCATTGGTTTTTACTTCGAAAATTGCTCCGGTGTAGTAGTTTAGGCCGCGAGCCAGGGTGATGTCAAGTTCTATTTGAGCTGTCAGCCGTGAGCTGTCAGCTTTCAGCTTTTCTATATAGCTGAATATGGTTTCGATTTCTTCTATGCCTTTTAATCCGGTTGGGGAGGATGAAAGAATTTGCTTTAGTTCGGCTAATTTTTCTTCGTTTGATCCGTGAAGTTGGATTACCGGTTTCAGTTTTTCAATATCTTGTTCGGTAAATCCTCGTTCTAAAAGTTCTTTGGTTATTCCTTCTAAGCCAATTTTATCCAGTTTGTCAATTGCAACCGTCATGTCGATAATCAATTCCGGTTTGCCGATGATTTCTGCGATGCCGGAAAGAATCTTTCGGTTGTTGATTTTTATGGTGAAGTCTTTAAGGCTGAGTTTGCTTAGGGCCTCATCATAAATTAAAACAAACTCGGCTTCGTTTAGCAGGCTTTCTGAACCTACAACGTCAGCGTCGCATTGGTAAAACTCGCGGTAGCGGCCTTTTTGCGGACGATCTGCCCGCCAAACCGGCTGTATTTGAAATCGTTTAAAGGGAAATGAAATTTCGTTTTGGTGCATTACTACGTAGCGAGCAAAGGGAACAGTGAGGTCGTAGCGGAGGGCTTTTTCGGAAATCTCAGGAGTTATAAGTTGTGAGTTGTAAGGTTTAAGTTCTTCCGGAGTTAGCTTCGAGAGGAAATCTCCTGAATTTAAAATCTTAAAAATCAACTTATCGCCTTCGTCGCCGTATTTCCCTGTAAGGGTAGAAAGATTTTCCATTGACGGTGTTTGGATTTCTTGGTAGCCGTATTTCCGAAACACCGATTTTATCGTTTCGAAAATATAATTCCGCTTCACCATTTCTGTCGGAGAAAAATCACGCGTACCTTTTGGAACCGAAGGTCTATTGCTTGCCATGCCGCAAAGGTAAAAAATTGAGGGAGTGTTGGGAAGGAGAAGTATTGAACCTGTATCGTTTGTAAACCAGGGACGCTTTCACTAGAATTTGTATAAACTATTAAGGTGTTATAAAACGTTTTTTAAGTCCACTCTATGCTTAATATTCAATTAAGTAGTCAAATCGGGTAAAGATTTTTCCGGCTATTATCCGGGTTAGCCGGTTAGCTCCTTTTGTCGGTTTTTTAAGTGGTTTTTTGAGTTATAATATAATTAGTAGTCGTAATTAAATAACGAGTGAATTGTGTCTTCTATTGAATATTTCGGTTCCCATCCGGTATCTTTTTTAAAAGAATTAATATCCATACCAAAATTTAAAAGGTTTTCTTTTTCCAGAAGATCAATTTTAGAACGGTTGTTTTTGTAGTATGTTTTACCTGTTTTAATTACTTGTTCTGCTAATTCTATCAAGTTAATTTGATTAGACGGACCCAGGTTATAGACCGGTCTCCATTTACCGGTTGTATTTAATAAAGAAATAATACCTGAAACAGCGTCTCTTATATCCAGTCTTTCAACTTTCTGCATACCTCCGATAACCGTTAGGTTTTCTTGGTTTTTTATTTTTTTAACAAACCTCGACATGATATCAATATCAATTAACCCGTTAGCACCTCCGGTTGTTGAAGCAAGTCTTATAGATGATGTCTTTATATGTTTTTTTTGATGTGCTAATTCATTAAGTAATAATTCTGTACAATATTTTGCAGAAGAATATGGAGTATTGGGAGCCGGTACAGTTTCCTCATTCCAAGGTGGCATAGATGATTGTCCATAAACGCTTTGAGACGATAAATTAATTATTTCACTCAAATTATGATCTACGGCACTTCTGAATATTTTGGCCGTAAAAGCTAAACTTTCAGCAATTTCTTCATTGGTTTTATGAGGGCGAGCAAAGCCCAGATGTAGTAAACTGTCAAAATTCCCAAATGAAAAGCTTCCCTTTTCAAAATCAACTGAATCATAGAGCTCTACAGATTTCGGCAATAATAGCTTAGCTGTTTCTTTATTCCTTACTAACGCAGCAATTGTATAATCAGAATTTTGACTTAAAAGCGCATCAATTAAATTTCTGCCCACAAATCCGGTAGCACCGGTTAAAACAATTTTCTTATTCGTCTTTGTATTCGAGTTATTAACTTTTGAGAATACGCTTTTAACTAAAGGATTTCTATCTTTATGAACAGTTTTACTTGATATTTGTCTAACTCCAAAAAGATCGTTGTTTATTTTAAGTATATTATCTTCTTCTTCATTTAAACCTAACCAACTTTTAATACAAGCCTCCACCTCATTAAACCCCATTAACGCCCTTAATCCCGTTATTCCGGTAAATCTTGCATTTAATTCAAATATTTTCAACCCCTCATCTGTTATCCGACCTTGTAAATTTACCGGGCCTTTAAGGCCAAGTTCTCTTAAACTTGGAATTAATTTATCAATCTGATCCCGGAAATCACAGTCATCATAGGGTATGATTTCAATGGGAACACCGTTTTTTAATCGATTAAAAGACGCCATTCTTCCAAGTAAGTCACCTTTTTTATTAGTAACTAATTGAATTGATATTTCTGAAACTTGAGGATTTATTTTTTTACTAATTAATTGTTCGAAAACAGCAATATTTGCATCTCCTCTGTGGGGTTTAGCAATTTCTTGAATGATATGATCTTCGTTTAGTTTCTGTAGATCTGACCGGTCAAATAAAATATATACTCCTGCTGATGCAGAGCCGGCCGATGGTTTTGCAATAACCGGAAAATCTATTTGCTTTTTATCCAAACCCTCTAAAAATTCCTCTTTATTGGCAAAACTTTTCACAAAAATATCAGAAATATTATTTAGTTTATCTGTAGCAAGGGCTTTATCTCTTACAAGATCTAAAAAGGATTCATCTGATACAATTACTTCGATACCTTTTTCATTGAACTTTTTTAAGTTTTTAGAAAAAAGTTTCAGTTCTTCATCTATTCCCGGTATAATAATTTGTATGTCGTTATCTAGGCATATTGAGATAATATTTTCGATATAATTTTCATTGTTCACCTTTGGAGTTTTTATAATATAATCGCATTCGTATAACCCATAGGCGAATGGACTATTATCTAATCCAAATGTTGTTAAGGGTAAGTTAGATAACTTACATGAATCTATAATTGATTGACCTATTCCACTTCCGCAGCAAGAAATAGCTAAATTTATATTCTTCATTTGTTCCTTTCGTAAATATTAAATAAGAGTTAGTTTTTTTGAATAGGCGGATAGAGCACTTTGCGGTCCCAAGTACTAAATTAAATAAAAATAGAATAGATCCGTTTCACCGCCAATTTGTATTTCTTAACCGTATTTACGGAACACAGATTTAATGGTTTCGAAAATATAATTCCGCTTGTCCATCTCTGCCGGAGAAAACAATCAAGGTTCGTTTACGCTCTGTCCAAAAGTCAATAAATTGTTGTCGGGGTCAAGTAAGGAGAATTCCTTTTGTCCCCAAGGCTTTAATTCTAAAGGTCCATTCGGGTGAATCGAAATTTTCCGGTCCAATAACGATTGATAAAGCTTCTCAATCTCATTTGTTCTTATATAAACTTGCCCGTAGTTTTCTTTCCGCTCAAGTTCTTTAAACTCAAAAAAGTGAATTTGTACGTTGTCTTTTTGAATCATCAAATAGCCTTCATAGTCGTGTTTACCAACGGGTTGAAAACCTAATTTGTTTATATAGTAATTTTTTGTTGCTTCCTTGTCGCTCATAGGCAACTTCGGATTAATTTCTGTGAGCATGTTTTTGTCGGTTGGTTTGTAAGCGTAACACTAAAATATTAATCTTTTTATTGCTTTCCGACAGGCTGGCAAAGCCTGCTCGAGAGCTGCAATCCGGCTAACGCACTATTAGCAGTTCGTGCTTATTTTACACCGATTGTATATTATTTGTAGTTATTCATTTACTGTTTATAGGTCCACTCATTCCCTTTTAAAAAAAGTGATAGGTTTTGTCCCACTCCTTACTCTTTCCCCAACCGGTCAGTGATGAAACTATTTTGTGTTCGTTTGTCTACCTTTTTAATTGTATAATTTCTTGAATTTTCATCAGCGGCTCTTACATTTTCTGCGAAACTTCGGTTGAGAATTACTTTTAATACAAGTAATTCTCTGTCGATAAGACTTTAAATAGGTAATTTAATAGAGCTGCTGTCGGATAATTTATTTGCGCTTTCATAGTTTGTAATAATTTTACCGGCTGATTTATTCAATATGTGCTAAAGGTGCAATCCACTTTTTCAATCTCTCATCATCAGTAAAAAGCTTCCAAGCTGCGGTTAAGTCTACAGGCAAAGTAGTTTCAATGCGCAAAGCCTTTTCACCTGATTGGTTAGTATAAGAAGTGTTTTTCAATGATTGACTGCAACCCGGTAAAGTCATTAATATAGAAACTACAATCGTGATATTTTTTTTAAATTTATAATACAAAATTTATAGGTTATTTGACTAATGATTGTTAGAGATACCAAAACCCATTGATAAAAAGTTAAATTTTATGGAGGAATAGAACTTATATGTTCCTAAAGAATACCCCACTTTTTATCTGTTGCTTATTGTTTACCACCTTCTATCTGCTCTCTTGCGATAGTAAGCCGAAACGAAAAAATACCAAGAACACAATTGACTATATAAAACAAATACCGGGTATAAATGACAGTATACAGGTTGATATAACCCAAAAGGGCAAGGTTCTGATTAGTTACTCAGATTGTTATAACTGCCATAAAGAAAGCCAAAGATCAGTGAGACCGGCTTTTGGAGATATAGCTAAACGATATCCGGTAAAAAAAGTATATATCGAGATGCTCGCTCATAAAGTAATTGCAGGAGGAAGCGGAAGTTGGGGATACCCGGTTATGGATCCGCATCCTAAACTTTCATTGGAAGATGCAAAAACGATGGTCACTTATATCTTGTCCTTAAAAAGTGATCATTATTAATATACTTACGATCCTAACTCGTTTGCAAGGGGAAAATATTATTCCGGTCTCATAATCTCAAGACTTGACATTTTAAAACGCATTCCACCCTTGTGCCCTTAAAGGGTGTACATTGCCGGATTTACTAATCAGATTCATTCCGGCAGCTTCTTCTTTTATGTAACCGATTACCGAAATATCCGAACTGAATTTAATCTTGTCGTAATCTGTTTGGTTAATGGTAAACAATAATTCATAATCTTCGCCGCCGTTTAATGCACACGTTGTAGGGTCTAAACCGAATTCACGAGCGGTTTCGTAAGTCATCGGATCTATAGGTAGTTTATCCTCGAATATATCGCAGCCCTTACCGGACTGTTTGCAAATATGTATTATTTCTGAAGCTATCCCGTCAGAAACATCTATCATAGAAGTGGGCTTTACCTTTAATTCTTTCAAAAGCTCTATTATATCTTTTCGGCTTTCAGGCTTTAATTGGCGTTCTATGATATAATCTTTACCTTCTAAATCAGGTTGAATTTGAGGATTTTCCAAATAAATTAGTTTTTCCCGTTCTAAAAGCTGCAATCCCGCATAGGCGCCGCCTAAATCTCCGCTAACACAAATCAAATCTTTTTCGTTAGCACCGCTTCGGTAACAAATATTTTTTTCATCCACGTAGCCTATACTGGTTACGCTAATAACTAAACCTTGTTTAGAGGCTGAAGTATCGCCGCCTACTAAGTCAATTTTATATTTATCGCAAGCCAGTAAAACTCCTTGGTATAATTCCTCAACAGCTTCTAAAGGAAATTTGCTTGATAAGCCTATTGATACTGTAACTTGAGTAGCTGTACCGTTCATAGCGTAAATATCGCTCAGGTTAACTTGCACTGCTTTATATCCCAAATGTTTTAACGGTGTATAAGCCAGATCGAAATGTATTCCTTCTAAAAGTAAATCGGTTGATATCAGCGTTTTTTTACCGGAGAAGTCCAGAACAGCAGCATCGTCTCCGATTCCTTTTGTAGTAGTGCCGGAATCAAAAAGCTTGACGTGTTTAGTAATATAATCTAATAAGCCGAATTCGCCTAAAGTACTTAAATCTGTTTTTTCTTTATTATCAAACATAGTATGAGCTGTGAGCTTTCAGCTATCCCCCTCCGGCATGCTGTATTATTTCATTTTCTTACAAACCAAACTTTGCGGATATTTCAAGCATTCTTTCGATTGGTTTTATCGCTCTTACTATAACATCCTGCGGTACTGTTACTTCCGGCAAGCCATTCTTTAAACACAAATAAAGCTTATCCAAGGTGTTTCGCTTCATGTGCGGACAATCGTTGCAAGCGCAAGAATTGTTCGGGGGAGCCGGAATAAACACCTTTCCGGGGTTTGACTTCTCCATCTGATGGATTATTCCGCTTTCGGTTGCTACTATAAATTCTATTGCCGGATTGTTAATCGTGTAGTTTAATAATCCTGTTGTGGATCCTATATAATCGGCCATTTTTAACACCACATCCTCACATTCGGGATGTGCTATAAATCTTGCTTCCGGATGCCTTTCCTTCAGTTTTATTATCCGCTGCTGCGAGAATATTTCGTGAACCATACAGGCTCCGTTCCATAAAACTAAATCTCTCCCTGTTTTTTTAGCTACATAAGAACCTAAGTTTCTGTCGGGCCCGAATATTATCTTCTGATCTGCAGGTAAACTTTCTACTATTTGAACCGCGTTAGATGAGGTACAAACAATGTCACTCAAAGCTTTCAACTCTGCAGTGCAGTTTACATAGGTTATTACCAAATGGTCGGGGTATTTCTCTTTAAACTTAGCAAAAAGGTGCGGCGGACAACTGTCGGAAAGCGAACAACCCGCTTTTAAATCGGGTAATAAAACTGTTTTTTGAGGTGATAATATCTTTGCTGTTTCTGCCATGAAGTGTACTCCGGCAAATACGATAATATCGGCGTCAGTTTTTGCTGCTTGTTGCGATAGGCCCAAGCTGTCGCCAATATAATCTGCAATATCTTGTATATCAGTTTCCTGATAGTAATGTGCCAGTATAACTGCATTTTTTTCTTTTTTTAATCGGTTTATCTCGTCAAATAGATCCAGAGTAGGATCGATGGGTTCGTCTACAAAACCCTTGATGTTTATCTCCTCAAATGTATTCATTAATCAACATTACAATTAATTATAATTTATTTATATAAAAGAATCTTATGTTTTATTAGTGTGTTGGTAATGTTAAAAGTTTACTACTTCTGTATTTTGATATATTATTGTGAGTCACTTTTTAACAATATACTAACATTTAAAACTCCTTAACTTATTGATTTACAATAAGTATATATGATTTGATGTTTAATTACAATATTTATTCAGTTAATTCTTTGGGTAGTTAAAGAGGTTAAGAACTATCGTGTTTTCATCTTATAACTTTATTATAATTCTACTATTTTTTGGGTAAACCCGAGTTCAGTGAGCTGCGGAAAAATCTTTGATTTATTTATAATACAAAATTAACATCTTTACTGTTGTTTATCCACAAACGTATTTTAAGTTTACAATTGTCTAATATTTTATTAATGCGTAATGTCAATTTTTTAGTTGTCGGGTCGGGAATTGCCGGTTTGAGTTTTGCACTTAAGGCGGCTAAACACGGTAAGGTACTGATAGTTACAAAATCAAATGAAGATGAATCGAACACTAAGTATGCTCAAGGTGGAGTAGCTGTGGTTGTGGATAAAGAAGATTCTTTCTACAAACATATACAAGACACAGTAGTTGCGGGCGACGGGTTATGTGATAATAAAGTTGTTGAAATAGTGGTTAAGGAAGGTCCGGAGAGAATTCAAGAAATAATAGACTATGGAACCAACTTCGATAAAACCAATAAAGGTATTTACGACTTAGCAAAAGAAGGCGGTCATTCAGAGCACCGTGTGCTTCATTATAAAGATATTACCGGATTTGAAATAGAAAGAGCTTTGTTAGAACAAGTTCACAAGAGCGATAATATAGAAATATTAACGCATTATTTTGCTATTGAATTAATTACCCAACATCACCTCGGCGAGTTTGTAGATAGGAAGTCTCAGGATATTACGTGTTTCGGTATTTACGCCTTAAATACGCACAGTAACGATGTCGAGAAGATTTTAGCAAACGTAACGGTGATGGCGTCAGGTGGCGCGGGACATATATATTCGGCAACTACTAATCCTGTAATTGCAACCGGAGACGGAATTGCTATGGTATATCGAGCCAAAGGAAAAGTAAGAAACATGGAATTTATCCAGTTTCATCCGACAGCGCTTTACCTTCCGGGAGAGTATCCTTCATTTTTGATTTCTGAAGCAGTGCGAGGTTTTGGAGGAGTTTTAAAAAACCGTAACGGGGAAGAGTTTATGCATTTATATGACGAGAGAAAATCGTTGGCTCCTCGTGACATAGTAGCTCGTGCTATAGACTCTGAAATGAAAAAATCAGGTGATGAATTTGTTTACCTCGATATTCGGCATCGTTCCAAAGGGGACATACTATCTCATTTTCCTAATATCTATGCTAAGTGTTTAAGTATAGGTTTGGATATGACTAAAGACATGATTCCCGTTACTCCTGCTTGCCATTATATGTGCGGCGGTATTTTGGTAGATAATTACGGCAAGTCTTCCATTCGGCGCTTGTATGCATGCGGCGAGTGCTCATCAACAGGTTTACACGGAGCAAATAGATTAGCATCTAATTCGCTCTTGGAAGCGACTGTTTTTGCTCATCGTATTTATCTTTCTGCAATAGAAAGCTTCTCAAAATACAGTATTCCGAATAATATACCTGAGTGGGATGAAACCAATACACATCTTTCAAATGAAGATATTTTAGTTACTCACAATCTAAGAGAAACACAAAAGATTATGAGTGACTATGTCGGAATAGTTCGTTCGGATTTTCGGCTTGAAAGGGCACTCCGCAGACTTGGACTTCTTCATGATGAAACTGAGGAGTTTTATAAAGCTACTAAGCTGTCTATCAAATTATGCGAACTAAGAAATGTAATTCAAACAGCATTTATTGTTATCAAATCTGCCATGCTTCGTAAAGAAAGCAGGGGACTTCATTATACGACCGATTATCCGGATCACTATAACACCACAACCGACACCATCTTTTAATTATGGCTTTAATCCTTCCTGTAAATAATATTTCTCCGGTGTGGGGAGAGGGCTGTTTTATAGCTGAGAATGCAACCATTGTAGGCGATGTAAGTATGGGTAATAGTTGTTCGGTTTGGTTTAATGCGGTAATTAGAGGAGACGTCAATAGAATTACCATCGGTGATAACGTGAATATTCAGGATGGCGCTATTATTCATTGTACCTATCAAAGGGCTTCAACAACTATAGGAAATAACGTTTCTATCGGTCACAGAGCCTTAGTGCACGGGTGTCTCTTGAAAAATAATGTTTTGATCGGAATGGGAGCTATCGTTATGGACGATACTATAGTAGAAGATTTTTGTATAATAGCTGCGGGAGCGATAGTTTTAGAAAAAACAGTATGCGAATCCGGGTTTATGTATGCCGGAATCCCGGCAAAAAAGATTAAACCTATTTCATTTGAGCAAAGAGAAATGCTTATCAGGCTGCCTAATAGCTATGTTATGTACTCTAGTTGGTTCATCTAGTCTCCGAAATCAGGAATTGTGATTTTTTCTTCTAAATCCCAGTTTGCTCTTATCGTTAGTTCTTTATCAAAGGTCCAAGTTCTTTCAGGTTGGATTTTTTGCCCTACCTTACCGGTGTCCCACTTGCCGTTTTTATTTGTATCGTAGGTGACCCTGATATTGTAAGCTCCTACAGGTAAAAGGCTGAATGTTATCTTTCCGGCCTTTAAAAGTGGTTGGGATTTAATAATAACCCGTTCTTTATTAAGCAATTCAATAACATATGCTTTTGAAGTTTTGATCGAATCTGCCGTACTGATATCTAAAACAATATTTCCGTAGTTTTCATCTTCGTCCAAGGTAAAGTTTTCTCTAAATGGTTTGTTTTTACCTCCTACAGTGTTTGTAAAACCTCCTTCGGCCACCTCAAGCTCGTACTTATGATTTAATCTCCACGGATATCTCAGTAAGTATCTTCTTGTAGAGGTTGTATCCTTTATCAACTGTGCCCGTTTGGGAACACTGTCTTCCAAGACTTTGATTTTAGCTCCGTCTAGAGTGCTAGAGGGCCCCGTAAACGTTAAGTATAAATCAGTTTTCGGGCGGAGTCTATTGTTAACTAAATTAGTTGAGATAGATAAATTACGATTATAGGTCTCTTTTTTTCCTTGAGTTAGTTTAACAGTGTCAATGCTTTCTCCGTTTTCTTTTACAGCAATTTTTAGCGAGTCAAATTTCATTTCAGGTAACCAAAGCATCAGCGAGTCTCGTTTAGAGCTAAATTCAACTATTTTCCCTGTATTTAGTTCTTGCGGATCGATTATTTCGGCACTTGGTTTTGCTATTCCTTTATTATAGGTTATCAAAATTTTTCCGTCTTTTTCAATCTTTTTATCAACCATGCGCAACACATCAGGTTCTTCTTGAAAAAGCTCTAAATTTACTGCAAGAGCGTTGTCTCTTGATAATACAATTGAATCTTTTTGAAAAGCTATAAGCTCTTTTGGGGAATTATAGATTCGGTCGCCGCTTTCTTCTTTTAAAGCATAGATTCTGTAAGTGTCAGGACGTAGGTTCTTTAAAATATATTGGCCCGACGAGTCCGTCGTTGTAAAAATATTAGCTCGTTTTTTCCCGAATATTGTATCTTGATTTATCGGAATTATAAAAACAGTTGCATCAAGTACCGGAGCGTTTTTTAAGCGGTCTTTGACTACTCCGGAGATATTAAGTGAATCAATCACAGGACCCGTCGAAAATACGTAACTGTAGTTTTTTAATTTATTTCCTTCGTTAAAATCTACTATCGCGTTTCCAAAGTTGAAAGTGTAAGTAGTATTCTTTTGAAGAGTATCGTCGAACTTGATGTTAAGTATATTTTTTTTGGCCTTGAATGTGGGAAGCTTTTCCATAGCCGGTGAAATGCTTATTTCTTTAAATTCATTTTGCAACTTGAAGAATTCGCTTATGGTTATATTAATTTCTCTCGCTTTGAAATTTCGAGTTTGGTTTGCCGGAGTCTCTTTAAGCACTTTAGGAGCGAGAGTATCTCGTGGTCCCCCGGTAGGTTGTTGAATGCTTGCACAGCCAATAAAAGCAATAGTTAGAATTAAAAGTATTAGCGGAAAATATATAAGTCGATTTAAGGGCATTTTTAAGCTTTTTAACCGTATTTCTATGTCAGACAAAGCAGAATTCGGAATTTTATAAAAGATTGGCTTGGGAAAAGTTTTTAAGTGAAAGGGTAATTAATTGATTATCAATATTTTATACTTATCTAGTAACGTGAACCATTATAACCGAGATATCCGAAGGCGATACACCTGAAATTCTTGAAGCTTGTCCCAAAGTTCTGGGTTTAATCTTCATTAATTTTTCTCGTGCCTCTTTAGAAAGTGAAACCAGATTGTTGTAATTGAATTCCGGATTTATCTCTCGTTCTTCCATCTGCTTCATCTTATTTACTATCTCTAACTCTTTTTCAAAGTAGCTTTCATATTTAACTTTTATTTCGGCCTCTTCAATTGTTTCTTTATTAAAAAATTTAAGTAACTCATTAAGAGTTTCATTTACTTTTCTTAGTTCCGAAAGGTTTACTTGCGGACGGCTAAGGAGTTGAAATAATTTTACGTTTTGTGATAGAGGACTAGTTTCTTGGTTTTCTAACCAGGCATTAATTTCAGAAGGCTCGATCGAGGTGCTTTTTAGGAAGCTAACAATTTTTTCTGAGTTTCGGATTTTTTCATGGACTCGTTCAAGTCTTTCATCGGATACTAATCCCAGTTTGTGTCCCACCGGTGTTAGGCGAATATCAGCATTGTCTTGCCTTAATAATAGGCGATGCTCTGCTCTTGATGTAAACATCCTGTAAGGCTCTTCAGTTCCTTTAGTCACTAAATCATCAATTAGCACTCCGATATATGACTCCGACCTTTTCATGACCAGTTCATGCAGATCGTAAATCTTTTGGTGAGCATTAATGCCTGCAATTAACCCTTGCGAAGCTGCTTCTTCATAGCCCGTTGTGCCGTTTATTTGCCCGGCAAAGAATAAATTGCTGATCAGCTTTGTTTCTAAAGTTAGGTTAAGCTGTGTGGGAGGAAAGTAATCGTATTCAATTGCGTATCCGGGCCTAAACATCTTCGCATTTTCAAATCCCGGGATTTTAGTCAGTGCTTTATATTGAATATCTTCAGGTAAAGAGGTTGAAAAACCGTTTACGTATATTTCCACCGTTTCTCGGCCTTCAGGTTCTACAAATATTTGATGGCGTTCTCTTTCTGCAAATCGATTAATTTTGTCTTCAATTGAAGGGCAATATCTGGGCCCCAATCCTTTAATTCTCCCTGTAAACATCGGAGATTTTTCAAAACCTTCTTTTAGTGCGTCATGAACTTCTTTATTGGTATAAGTAATCCAACAGCAACGTTGCTCGGTCGGCAGTTCAATATTTGTGAATGAGAATCTGCCTTTTTCTTCGTCTCCCCATTGTTCCTCCATTTTTGAATAGTTCAGACTTCTACCATCCACTCTAGGCGGAGTACCCGTTTTCATTCGTCCCGATTCAAAGCCCAGCTCTACCAGTTGCTCTGTTAGCCCAGTTGTCGATTTTTCGCCCGTCCGACCACCCCCGAATTTTTTTTCGCCGATATGAATTATTCCGTTTAGAAATGTTCCATTTGTTAATATAACCGATTTACTTTTTATTTCAATATCTAAAGAAGTAATGACTCCATACACTCTATTTTTATTTACCAGCAATGCTTTCACGGTATCTTGCCAGAAGTCTACATTAGGTGTTCTCTCAAGCATCAGACGCCATTGTTCCGCAAACTTCATCCTATCATTCTGAGTCCGAGGACTCCACATTGCTGGCCCTTTAGACTTATTAAGCATACGAAATTGGATTGTGCTTTTATCGGCCACAATTCCCGAGTAGCCACCCATGGCATCAATTTCACGAACAATTTGGCCTTTTGCTACTCCCCCCATTGCCGGGTTGCAGCTCATCTGAGCAATTGTTCCCATATTCATGGTAACAAGTAAAACCGAAGATCCCAAATTGGCTGCCGCTGCCGCTGCCTCACAACCGGCATGACCGGCACCCACTACTATTACATCGTATTCTTTAAACATTTCTTTGTTCCACGTGGAACTTTCTTCTTCTTTTTGTTCCACGTGGAACAAAAAGAAGAAGAAAGTTAGCTTTCCTTTAATTCCATTAACTCCATCCACCTAAACGTTTTTTCTTCCAACGCGGCTCTCTGTTGCTCTATTCTAAGAGCCAAATCATTCAGTTCGGAATGATTTTCAATGCCTGAGGTTAGCAAATCGGTGATGTTCGCTATCTCCTTTTCTTTTTCTGCTATCGCCTGTTCGAGGTGTTCTAACTCTTTCTGATCTTTAAAAGATAGTTTTTGTTTTGTTTGTGCTTTTGGCTCTACTACCGCAAGCGGTTTTGATTCTTTTGGCCGACTATCTTCGTCCTGTTTTTCTAACCGGTATTCAGTATAATTGCCGGAAAATATTCTGACTTTTCCGTCGCCTTCTAAAATAAAAAGCTGGTCAGTTAGCTTGTCTATCAAATACCGATCATGCGAAACAAGGAGCAGAACTCCTTTATAATTTTCCAAGAAATCTTCAAGAACGTTTAATGTGTCTAAGTCAAGATCATTGGTAGGCTCATCCAGAATTAAAAAATTAGGATTAGCCATTAAAACACGCATTAACTGTAACCGCTTACGTTCACCTCCACTTAGCTTGCTTACGAATGAATGCTGTTTAGGCGGAGGGAATAGAAATTGCGTTAACAGCTGTGAAGCAGAAAGGCTTTTACCGTCTGCCATTGGGATAAATTCAGCTATGTTTTTAACTACATCAATAACTCGTTCATCGGCTTTAACGTCTAGCCCATTTTGTTCATAATAGCCGAAAACTGTTGTTTCTCCTATAATTACGTCACCTTCATCCGGTCTCAATTTCCCGGTAATCATATTTAAAAGCGTTGATTTTCCGGTTCCGTTTCTGCCCGCTAATCCAATCCGGTCGCCTTTTTTTACTGCGTAAGAAAAATCTGAAAAAAGCTTTTCATCGTTAAATCCTTTCCCGGCTTTCTTAAGCTCTAATATTTTATTTCCTTGTCTAGAGGTTGACATGCTTAATTCCAACTTCGGCCCTAATCCTTTTCCCTTGGTTTTTTCTTCTAATTCGTAAAAGGCATTAATGCGAGATTTTGATTTAGTTGTTCTAGCTTGAGGCATCCGACGCATCCATTCCAACTCTTTCTTTAAAAGGTTTGTGTTTTTCTGAAGCGAAGCGGCATCCTGATCTTCTCGTTCAGCCTTTTTTTCTAAAAAATAGGTGTAATTTCCCCGATGAATATAGAGCTTCCCTTGGTTAAGTTCAAGTATGTGATTACAAACGTTATCTAAAAAATACCGATCGTGGGTTACCATTAAGATAGTTTTTTGGCCGGTTGACAAAAAGCTTTCCAGCCATTCAATCATTTCAATATCCAAGTGGTTGGTCGGCTCGTCTAAGATGTAAATATCGGGATTATCAATAAGCATTTTTGCTAAAGCCAGCCTTTTACGCTGGCCCCCTGACAAGCTTTTGACTTTCAGGTCAGGTTTGTTAATTGATAACCTGTCTAAGATAGTTTTAATCTCATACTCGTATTCCCATGCGTTCAATTCACTTATTTCATCTGTTAATTGCCCTAATAGGATGCTATCCGGATTTTCTTGAGATAGCAGGTCTTCATATTGCCTGATTACAAGTTGTTGCCTGTTATCTACGCTATAGATAAAATCTGCTATAGTCTCTTCTTCACCAAAAACAGGATTTTGGTCCAAATAACCTATTTTTAAATCCCTTTCTTTAACCACTATCCCTTCATTCGGATTTAATTTACCTGATAAGATTTTCAGGAGCGTAGATTTTCCGGCTCCATTCGGCCCTACTAAAGCTATTCGCTGACCCTTCAAAATACCTAGCGTCAGGTTTTTAAATAGCCAAAAATCACCGAATGAATGTCCGACTAACTCGGTGGATAATAAACTGCTCATGCTAACTCTCTTATTTGATCTGATTCGTACACGTGTATTCCCAAACTATTTTTTAACGATTGGTTTACCATCGCTTTAGCTACTAATTCTGCATCTATGCTCCTATATTTTTTGAATTTGCCGGTAAGTATCGGATTTATTATTCCCATCAGTCCGACAAAAAGTCTTTCGAACATTCGAAATTCTTTTCTATTTCCTTTTAATACACTCGGGCGATAGCAATGAACGCTCTTAAATTCTAATTGTTGTATGGCTTCTTCCGCTTTGCCCTTCAGCCTTAGGTAAGCGTTAGCTGATTTTGAATCAGCACCTAACGAAGAAATAAAATGAAACTGGCTCACCTTATTTTCTGCCGACAGTTGAGCTGCCTTTGTAGGATAACCAAGTTCAATGGTCTTATAACGGTTAACATCCGGCGTTTTGCTCTTGGTAGTCCCAAGGCAATAAAAGAATACGTCGCCTTTTAGCTCCTCTTTTATTTCCTCCAATGTATCAAAACTTGTGGTGAATTGAGTCAATTTAGGATTACTCGTCTCAATCTTCCTCCTTCCAACTGCAATAACGTTGGAGTAGTTTGGATTAGCTAAAAGAAGGGGTATAAGATTACTGCCAATAAGTCCGCTGCTTCCCGCTACAATGGCTGTAAGTGCCATAATTAATAATAATTTTAATCCGCAAAAGTACATAAATGCCGGCATGGAACAACATTTGTATGTTTAAACATATAATTATATTATTATGAAAGCTATATTTCATCCTGCTGCCGAGAGAGGCCGACAAAACCACGGCTGGTTAAAAGCCGCCCATTCATTCAGTTTTGCTAATTTTCAGGATCCTAGTAAAATGAATTTTGGATTACTAAGAGTTTTAAATGATGACATTGTTGCTCCGGGGATGGGTTTTGGGGCCCATGGGCACGACAATATGGAAATCGTGACTATCCCTTTAAAAGGTGCATTGGCTCATAAAGACAGTTTGGGATCTGAGGGAATAATAGGACCGAATGAAGTCCAAATTATGTCGGCCGGAACAGGAATTCGGCATTCGGAATTTAATGCTTCGGCAACCGAAAAAGTAAATTTACTGCAAATTTGGGTGTTTCCTAAACAAGCTAATATTACTCCGCGATATGATCAGAAGAAATTTGACGAATCGGAATTTGAAAATACATTCAAAACACTGGTTTCTCCAATAGAGGAAAGCGGAGCAATGTGGATAAATCAAGATGCATATTTTTCCTTAGGCAACTTTTCGAATGATACTCAGGTTAAATACAGTGTTAAACACGCAGGGAACGGCACTTATGTATTTATAATAGAAGGAGATGCAGCTATAGCGGGCAAGAATCTAGGACGAAGAGATGCAGTCGGTATTTATGATACTACAGAGTTCACGCTGGATATTAAAGCAAATTCTAAAGTGCTTATAATTGATGTCCCGATGAATTAATAAGGATTTAGAAACTTCTTGATGACAGGTAAATATCTTCTTTGCTTGTCATTTCTTTTTTTTGAGCCGGTTTTTTATCTGCATATCCTATCAAATGTAAAACTCCATGAATTATCACCCGATGAAGTTCGTCTGTTACCGAAAGATTCAGAGAACCTGCATTCTCGCGAACCCGCTCAACACTTATAAAAATATCTCCCGAAATTAAAACCGGGGTTGAGGAAGTATTGAAAGTGATTATATCGGTATAAGCATCATGCTTTAGATACTGTTGATTAATTGATAGCAGGTAGTCGTCAG
This sequence comes from Sphingobacteriaceae bacterium, assembly GCA_043763625.1. GTDB lineage: Bacteria > Bacteroidota > Bacteroidia > Sphingobacteriales > Sphingobacteriaceae > Rubrolithibacter. The sequence goes on from JAYULL010000124.1 coordinate 41,275, forward strand.
AGCAGAAAATAAAATTAAGTTCGCCGGGGTTTTTTTTCTCTTGTTTTATTACCTGCAGAATCCACCGCCGTAATTTTATCTTATTTTTTATGGTAAAAGGAGTTCCTTCGATAAAGAAAATAATGGAAGAAGCCATTAAACCTTAAAATGCAGCTCAACTTCATTCCCTTTTAAATTGAATATAAATTGATCTGCAAGGTGTTTAATGATGAAAACGCCCCGTCCTGTTAAGTTTTCCAAATTTTCAGGAGAGGTGGGGTCAGGCAGGTTATTGTAATCAAATCCTTCTCCCTCATCTGCAATAGTAAAAATCAGACGTTTTCCGTCCTGCACTTCCAAATTGATATAAACGATTTTGCTTTCGTCTTCTTTGTTTCCGTGGACAATTGCGTTAATAGTAGCTTCACTTAGGCAAGTCAGCATGTTGGCGTACGTATCGTCGCCAATATTATATTGTTCTTTTAAAGAATCTGCGAAGTTTTCAACCGTGGTAAGGCTATCCAACCTCGAGGGCAGCTGTAGTGTATAGAGAGCTGAATTGTCCGAAATATCTACACGGTTTATTGTCATAATTTTAATTATTCGAATTTAATAATTTAAAATAATCTGCAACCTTAATTTTATAAAATGAATTTAAATTTGCCGGAACGGTTTTCAACAACTCCAGTTCTTTTTGTCTCACCTTTTTAAATTGCTCTAAAACTAATTTATAATTCGGGGATTTATCTGCGCCCTGCTTGCTTTCGCGTTTGCTGTCTAAATCCCGTTCTCTTTCAGCTTTTTCAGCATCGAGCAATTTAGTTAAAATTTCCTGTTGCCTCAACACAGTCTCCTGCCGGATTCGTTTGTTTACGAGCTCCGTTTCGGTTTGTTCCATTTCCCCCGCTAATTTATCAAGATTTCCGAGTTTTCCGATACCGTCTTTATTAAACTCACGGTCTATTTCTTGCAATCTTTCGCGTATTTGTTGCTGCTCTTTTGCCAATTTAGCAAATTTTTCACTTACCGATCCCTTACCCTGTTGCTTGAATTTCTGCCCGTTCTGCTGCATTTCTTGCCGAGCCTTGTCCATATTTTTGTTCAACTGCTCCTGCATTTCCCTCAATTGCGACAGGCTCTTCTTATTTCCTTTGCCTCCCTGTTGACCCTTTTGCATAGCTTGCTGCAGTTGATCCATCACTTCGCTTAACATTAAAGCCAAATTGTTTAATGAAGTCATAGCATATTGCTGATTCCGGTTGGCTTCAGGAATTTTCTTGTCGGCTAAGTTTGTAAGTGCATCGACTATATTGTTATTAATAATTTCGGTTTCCTTATTAACGCTTGACTGAATTTGAGGCACCCGCTTACTTAAGCTAAACAAGCTATCACTTACAGATTTTAAATTATCTTTGATATTCTTCTGTTTTACTGCAAGTGCGGGTAAGTTTTGATCGCCGGGCCTTGCGGTTTTAACTTGTTGCATTACCTTCTCCTGCTCAAACGACGAAGTAATCAAGTTCTTTAAAATCTCTTTAAGGCTTTGCATATTAACCTTGTTTTCTTCCTGTTCCTGCCGGTTTTGCATTGATTGCAGTTTCTGCGCCAACTGCTTCATTTGGCCCGCACCTTTTTCTTGATTTTCTTTCGCCTTCTTTCTGTTGTTATTATCCAAGTTTTTTAAGCTCTGCTCCAGCTGTTGTTCGATTTGTTGTTGTTCTTGCTCCGGACTCTCGAAATTATTTTTATCCTCTAATTCATCGTTTTTATCCTTTAGCTGCTTAAGGGCTTGCTTAATCTCCATAAAATCAGCATTTAACTTTTGTTGATTTTCTTTTAATTTATCAGTATTAACTTTATTTTCCCCGGATTGTTCAGCTAATCTTTTTTCTTCCGCACCCATTTGATTAAGCTTGTCTACGGTTTCACTAAGCTTTTGATCGAACTCTAATTGCTTATAAAGCTCTAAAATTCGGTCTAATTCTTTTTTTACCGACTTGTTGTCTAACTGCAAATCTTTAAGCTGTTGTTGCGTTAAATCCTTATTGTTTTGTTCTAAAAGCTTTTGGATGTTCTTTAAAAGCTCGCGGGTTTTTTCATCCAATACATTGTTGAATAAATCTTCAATCTGTTTTTGCTTTTGCCGGAGAGCTTCGTTTTGCCTATTTAGATCTTCTTCAGTTGCCTGCTTTTGATGGTTTTCTTTCTTTATTTGATCGACCAAATTTTCTAAAGCCTTTTGCTTCTCGAGCAATTGTTCAATCTGTTTTTTATCTTGAAAGTCTAAATTCTTTTTATCGTAAAGCTCTTGGTTCAATCGTTTAGCATTGCGCTCGATTTGACCGGATTTTTTTATGGCTTCGCCCATTTTTTTCTTCACCGATGAAGAAGATTTCTCCACCGTCTCCTCAAGCTGTTTTTCGTCGGGGAGGCTTAGCGTATTTATAGGCGTTCGTGCAGATTTGGGCCCGCTAAATGCATCGTTATCAAATACTTCAAAATAATATTGTAGCTCGTCACCCGGTTTAAGTTTTGCCGAACGGATATCCCAAGCGTGCAAAAAGCTTGCTTGGGTAGTTTCCTTATCAATCACAATTCCCTGTTTGTCTGATTTCACGAGCTTTCCCCTTCTTAAAACAGAATAGTGAAATGTTAAGTTCGAAAACCCGTAATCATCAGAAATACTTCCTATGAAATAACGCTGCTTCCGGGTCACAGAATCCGTATTCTCTTTAATTTGAATTGAGGGCGTTAAATCGGGGATGACTTTAACCGGATAGGTTGCAGGTTCGGTAGTTTTAACTCGGTTATTAATCGGATAGATTTTATACTCAAAAGATTTATCTGCCCGCGTGTTGTAAGTAAAAGTGCCGGTGCTTGAGGGAGAGATGTTTATGGTTCTATTATCTGATTCTAGCTTTAATTCTGTTGCATTTTGAGTTTTTATCTGCCATTCTATAATTGTTCCCGCCGGAATAGTAATATCTGACGGGTTGTTTAACTGCTTGTCGGGTTTTTTTAAATATCTCGGAAATTTTAAATAAACCGAGGTGTTTAATAATCCCGGTTTCTTTAGGACATTTATTGTATAGACCTCTGAACTAAACTCTCCGGCAGTAAATTGAATCTTTTTATCCCGATGAAGATTTTTAAAGGTATGGCTGAAATTTATCAAATTCTCCTTTTCCGTTTTAAACACGTTGATCCCGTCTTCAATGTAAACTTCTTTGGGAATTTCGTTGCCGGATAATTTCAATCGGAGTTGTAAATCTTCTCCTTCTACAACAGCAAGCGATTTATTTAATAACAAAAAACTGAAAGGTGCCTTTTTAACAAATTTCTTATCGTGTTTAAATAAGCGCTCGGTACTCTCACTAAAGATTGCCGGAGATGTAAAAGCTATCAGCAGAATAACTAAAAGCGGCGGCAGAACGTATTTTAAATATTTCCTATTCTCGTTAAGGTTAATAGCCGATGTAAAAGGGACAAGTTTTATTTCTATTATTTTTTGATCAATTCCCGCGAGTATCAACCCGTCGTTTTGAAGAGTATGGTCGGCAAGCTGCTTTAACTGCAATATATTGAGCAATTTATCCTTTACGGGATTAAAATGGTTGCCTATAATTTCTGCGGCTTTTTTGTAGTTAATTCGCTTTCCTAATTTATAATAAGATGACAGCGGAATCCCGATCCAAACAATGAGAATAAAAAGATTGAGTGCAATAAAAAGATAGAATAAGAAGGTTCGTACTGTGGGGTTAAAATTTCCGTAGTATTCCGCAATAGTCACCGCCAAAAAAGAAAGAAAGAACAAGGCCGATAAATACAGAGTTCCTCTGACAATTTTGTTTAGGTAGAACTTACGGATAAACTCATCTAATTTATATATGAGATTATTATAATTCTCATTCGATAAGTCCATGTAAAACCCTCAATTAATTTTCTTAAAAATCAACGAATAAATTACGAAAAAAATATAAAAAAAGCGAAGCTTTTTTAATTGAGCATGCAGCCGGCAACGGTTGTAAAGGCTGTCTCGTCAACCAAAATTGCACCTCCGTTTACACGAAGTTCGTTATAGCTGTCGAAAACCACCGGTGAAGCAGTTTTAATAGTTACCTTAACCAAATCATTTAGATTAGCTTGAGTGATACCGCTTTGCTTTTCGAGGGTGTTTACGTTTAACTTGTATTGAATCTCTTTAACTACGCATCTTACTATGCGGCTGTGAAGTTGCAACAAATACTTATTGCCTTCTATCAATGGTTTTGTATCCATCCAACATAAAGTGGCTTCAATTTCGCGACTTGTTTTTGCCTCGTTTGCCTTTAACACTATAAAGTCTCCGCGATTAATGTCGATGTCGTCTTTTAATCGAATTACAGCGCTTTGCGGAGCAAATACTTCCGCAACTTCTTCTCCGTTAATTTCTACCGCCTCAATTTCGGAATCTATACCATCCGGAAGGATCGTGACCTTATCTCCTTTTTTGTAGATTCCGCTAATTACTTTCCCGGCATATCCTCGATAGTCGTGAAGATTATCAGACTGAGGCCGAATTACATACTGAACCGGGAAACGAGGGTGTGTTAAATTAACGTCTCTAACTATATCGATCGTTTCCAGATAATTAATAAGCGTATTGCCGGTATACCATGGAGTATTTACTGAGTGATTAACGATATTATCACCCTCTAATGCTGAAATCGGAATAAACTTTACGTCCTTAATATTTAAAGAGGAAGTCATTTTTGTGTATTCTATGACGATATCATTAAAAATATTTTCAGAATAGCTTACCATATCCATTTTGTTTACGGCAACTACCACATGCGGAATTTCAAGTAAAGACGCAATAATAGTATGACGACGAGTTTGCTCAACAACGCCAAGGCGAGCATCAATCAGAATAATGATTAAATCGGCAGTTGAAGCCCCGGTAACCATATTTCGGGTGTATTGAATATGACCGGGAGCATCGGCTATGATAAACTTGCGCTTCTCGGTGTTGAAATATTTGTAGGCCACATCTATAGTAATGCCTTGTTCGCGTTCAGCACGTAATCCGTCTGTAAACAAGGCTAAATCGATCTCACCTTCACCTTTATTTTTTGTTTGCTTTTGTATAGCTTCAAGCTGGTCGACTTTTATAGAATCAGTATCATAAAGTAAACGACCTATTAACGTGCTTTTTCCGTCGTCAACACTACCTGCAGTTATAAAGCGAAGTAAATCCATTAAGTTGTAAGTATTAAGTTTTGGTAAGTATTAAGTTTCGGTAAGTTATAGAGAGATACTTAAAACGTAAACCCATAACTTACAACTCATTAAAAATATCCGTTCTTTTTACGGTCTTCCATTGCCGCTTCCGAAATTTGATCATCGATACGAGTCTCACCGCGTTCGCTGATTTTGGTGAGGTTTATTTCACCTACAATATCGTCAATTGTAGAAGCTGTAGATTCTACCGCCGCAGTACAAGTCATGTCGCCCACCGTTCTGTATCTTACCCGGCGAGTCTCGATCACATCCCCTTCGTCAATTCTGATGAATGGAGAAACAGCAACTAAATGCTCTCCATATATAATCACTTCTCTTTCGTGTGAAAAATAGATAGGAGGAAGCGGGATATTTTCGCGTTGTATATAGTTCCAAACATCTAATTCAACCCAGTTGCTGATCGGAAATACTCGTACATTTTCTCCTTTATGGATTTTCCCGTTATATAAATTCCAAAGTTCGGGGCGTTGTTTTTTCGGCTCCCATTGCCCGAATTCATCGCGAACCGAGAAAATACGTTCTTTTGCTCTTGCTTTTTCTTCATCGCGGCGAGCTCCTCCGATGCAAGCGTCAAAGCCGAACTCCTCAATTGTGTCAAGTAGAGTATGAGATTGCAAAGCGTTCCTTGAAGCAAATTTTCCCACAGGTTCTTTTAATCCTTTTGCTTTAATTGTATCGGCAACGTATCTAACAATAAGTTTTGCTCCGGTTTCTTCTACAAATTTATCGCGATATTCGATAGCTTCCGGAAAGTTATGCCCGGTATCAATATGTACTAAAGGGAAAGGAATTTTTCCGGGTTTAAACGCTTTGAGCGCTAATTGAACGAGAGTAATAGAATCTTTCCCTCCTGAAAATAGAAGTGCAGGCCTTTCAAACTGCCCCGCAACTTCTCGCATAATGTGAATCGATTCCGATTCTAACTGATCTAAATAATCTAAATGATATTTCGACATACTCTGTTTATGAATGTGCGTGCAAGCCGCACTCTTTGCTTTCTTTGTTTTCCCACCACCAGCGGCCGGCTCTAAAATCTTCACCCTCTTGCACGGCACGGGTACAAGGAGCGCAACCTATGCTTACAAAGCCCTTATCGTGTAGGGTATTATAAGGAATGCCGTTTTTATAGATAAATTCTTTTAACTTCTCAGTACTCCAATTCAATATCGGGTGATATTTAATGATCTGATTGCTTTCGTCCCATTCTACCGCAGGCAAGTCGTTTCTTTCCGGCGAATGCTCTGCTCTTAAACCCGTAACCCAAACACTGTTGCCGGCTAAAGCTCGTCGTAGCGGTTCTACCTTACGAATATAGCAACAGCCTTTACGATTTTCGGTGCTTTCGTAAAACGAGTTAGGACCGTTTTTTGTAACAAATTCTTGTATATATTCTTGATTAGGGTAAAATGCTTTTATGTGAGTAGTGTATTGTTCGTTAGTTCGGCTCCACACGTAATAGGTTTCGGAAAATAAACGGCCGGTGTCTAAAGTGAAAATATTGACAGGAATCTTATTCGACAAGATCAAGTGGGAAATAGCCTGATCTTCCCAGCTGAAACTGCTCGAAAAAACTATCTTATCAGGAAACTCTCCCGCAAGAAGTTTTAGTCCGCCCTCGGGTGAAACTGACGCTAATTTCCCGGCGATTTCCGGTATTTTGTTTTTTAAAAGGTCAGACATGCTATGTATAAGCGTTAAAGCTTTTAATCTCTCGTTCTATTTAACTAAATTTTAAATTCTATTAGAATTTATAGTAAAGAGAATGCAAAAGTATAAATTATGGCTTAAATTTTTGTAAAGATTTTAAGGAGCTTAAATAATTTTTACAATTCTTTGTATTTGTAATTACTTAAAAGCCATTAAGTTGAAACATTAAAATGCACTACTCGTTATTTTGATAATTAATTAAATCTATCATTATGGCTAACAAGAAAGAAACAAAAACTAAAGCTTCTGAAGAACTTCGCGACCCCAAATCGTCAAAGGATAGAGAAAAGCAAAGCAGCTAAAGAGCTAACAAGCAAAAAGAAGAAGTAAGCTTAAAACACCTTCGTTGAAAAGAGGGTGTTTTAGTTTTCTTGGATTACCAAGCCGGCACGCCTAAGCGTTTTGGCTAGTTCTTGCATAGTTATAGGTTTTACAATATAGTCTGTAACCACAGAGTAGGTTTTTGCTTTTTCCATTTCTTCGGGCCAAATAGAAGAGCTTACCATATAAAGAATAATCTTTTTGTCAATAGACGGCCGCAAATCTTTAAACTCATCCAAAAATTGCCACCCGTTCATCACCGGCATGTTTATGTCTAATAAAATAATATCGGGAACCATTTCCGGGTTAGAAAAGTTAGCTTGAAAATATTGCAGGGCTTCTAATCCGTTTTTAAAAACCAAGAGCTTATCGCAAATTTTGTAAGAAGAAAGCATTCGTTCTATAATCAGAGCCTGGATCGGATCATCATCGATAATACATGCAATTCCCATTTCCTTCGTTTTATTTAGTAGTATAAAAGCTATAACCGTGCCCCGAACCTACAAAAGATAAATAAGCTAAAAGAGGGCGATTTAAGAAGCGGGAGAGGTTTTCAACTTATAAAAATTCCGTTCTGGTATTGCTAAGTGAGAAAATGAGTCTACATTTAGAGATGTGTAACAAGATTATCCCCAATTTTTTTTTCCTGAAATACAATAAAACCTGCCGAAGCAGGTTTAGTCTTTTTAAGGTAGCTGTAGAATCTTGTTAATAAGTAGATGTAGGGGTCAGAAGTGGATTTGAACCACTATTAAAAGTCTTGTGTACTTTCGCCTTCCGTTCGGCCCGCTGACCGTGTTGTTGAAACAAATATGGGAACAATGTTTTACATAAGTGACCCTGCTTGAGTAAGTGTTCGCAAAAGGCGAAATAGTTGTATAACTATTTCTCGCAAGCAAATAAACAAGCACATTTTCAATTAAACATTCAAATTTTTAAAACATCTTTTGAGCGTTTCTATTAATAATAATATTATTTGCATTATCTATGAAAACATTTTGCCTGCTGCTTGCAATTTTGTTACTCGGCAGTAACCTTAGTGCACAAACAACAAATTCTTCTCCGTCGCTCGATGCTTACCTCGGGCTGTCGCATCTCAAAATAGGGATGGACTTGAAAGATCTTAAAGGAAAATTAAAACCTATCGAGGGCACATCGGACGAATCCGGCCGGGTTTATTATAGCTACATTTCAAGTGACTCTTTTTTTTCTGACGAGAACATCAGTGTAAAAAATGTAAAGGTTAAAGTATTTCAAAATAAGGTAGAAGAGGTTGAATTTACGTTTAACAAATTCGATGACATTAAGATATTTCAAATATTTAGAGAGAAGTACGGCATGTTTACCGAAAAACCGAATTTACACCGGGATATTTACTATTGGGCAGGGAACACCGTTAAACTCACTTACAACTACAGCGATAATGCCGGGAATCCCGTTGCTAAGTTTCAGTTGAATTTATAACAGGCATATTTATTTTTTGGCGGACTACCGGTTCGATCTTAGAAGCACAAACTTTAGAGAAGAAGACCTTGGTTTAAAAAAATTAATTAAGTCGGGATGGCCGGATTTGAACCGACGACCTCCAGCACCCCATGCTGGCGCGATACCGAGCTACGCTACATCCCGAAAGGTTGGTTTCCTATTGTAAATTATTGATTAACAACTTTTTTAGCATTACGCAAGTTTGATAATAATTGTTTGTAAGTTTTACTGCTACACCTGTAGTAAACAACGGCAAATATAAAAGAAGTTATATCATTCCCTCATCAGTAAAATAATAGTAACCCTCACTACTAATAATCAAGTGGTCATAAATCTTTATATCTAATACCTCTCCTCCCTGCTTCAATCTTCTTCGTTTGCATAATATCAGCATGGCTTGGTTTAGTATTTCCACTAGGATTATTATGTAACAAGATCAAGAGAAGTATTTTAGTCTTTTTTATTGTCTTCTAAAATTGCATTGGACACAACTATCCCGGGTGAGCGATACAAGTTATAGGCAATAGACTCTATCAAGTGTTGAGTATGTGTCTTCTCTCGTCCCACATATCGGGAAATGCCGGTTTAAACCATCGGGTACATTGTTGAAAGTCCGGAAGAATACTTATACAGTAGTGCTCGCAGCTATTGCGGAAAAGATGGGTTAGTTAAAGTAGAACTTTTATAGTATTATACGAGCAGTAATTTCGTTTTAAACAAAAAATCTCCACCATAAAGGCGAGGATTCTTTTAGTTCAAAAGAACGTTTCTTAAGCGTTTTTCACACTATCTATAGCTTCCTGTTCTTTCAAACCCTCAATATCATTCTTCTTTTCAAAACTGTCTTTTACTTCTTCAAAACTGTCGAGAATTTGGGTGATATGATCAATAATAACTGCCGCACTTGAATATATTTCCGGCAAAGTAGTTTCGAGTTTCGGATTATTCAGCTCCATATTATCTACCTCAATTTTCCCGATTTTTTGCAAAACTGCGGTTTGACTGTTTTTAAGATCCACCAGTTCTCTGGATATCTTTTCCATTAATTCGAATTTTGCGAGTGTGTTCATTTTTTATGTGATTATATACCTCTAATGCCAATTACCCTGCCACGATTTGGCGGTATCGGTTTGCAGTACGGTAAGTCTGCATTATTAAAGATGTCCGACAGCCGGAGGATTAAATCTGTATAATTAAAAGAGCACTATTTTAGAAGATTTACCGGAAAAGTAGCTTCTTCGAAATTCAAATACTCGGTCTTATTGTTACTTTTAATCAGCAACAATGCGTATGAAAAAATTTAGTTTATTTTTTATAACTATACTGGCCGCTTTTACTAATTGTACCGGCCAAACACACAAAACAAACGAGCTGCCAAACTGGGCTCTGGGCGGCTTTACCAGACCTGCGGGCATAAACCCTATTATCTCTCCGAAAGAAAAAACGCTATTCTATTGCCCCATGATAAGAAAAAATATTGCTTGGGAATCTAATGACACTTTTAACCCTGCAGCGGTGCTAAAAAACGGGAAAGTGATTATTCTGTATCGTGCAGAAGATAAATCGGGAGTGGGAATAGGATACAGAACCTCACGCATCGGCTATGCAGAAAGTACAGACGGAGTAAATTTTACACGTCATTCAAAGCCGGTTTTATATCCCCGGAAAGACAGTCAACAAGAAACCGAATGGCCGGGTGGATGTGAAGACCCTCGGGTTGCAGTAACTAAAAGCGGAACTTATGTTGTTTTTTATACGCAATGGAATAGAAAGGTAGCACGCATAGCAGTAGCCACATCGAAAGATTTGATAAACTGGACTAAACACGGACCCATTTTTAAGAAAGCATATAACGGCAAGTTTTTTAATGAATGGAGTAAATCCGGTGCTGTAATTACCAAAGTGATCGACAATAAGCAGGTTATTACAAAAATTAACGGGAAGTATTGGATGTATTGGGGAGAGCATGGTGTAAGTGCTGCCACCTCAGACGATATGATAAACTGGAAGCCGGTTTTGGATAGTGCCGGGAACTTGAAAAAGCTGATAGAACCGCGTAAAAATTATTTTGACAGCGACCTTACTGAATGCGGACCTCCCGCGATAATTACCGAGAAGGGGATTTTGCTATTATATAACGGGAAAAATAAGGCGAACGAAGACCGAGACTTACGATTTAATTCTAACGCTTATAGTGCCGGTCAAGTTTTATTTGATCTGAAAGACCCTACAAAAGTGATCGACAGATTATCGGTTCCTTTTCTGAGGCCTTTGGAAGCCTTCGAAAAGAGCGGACAGTATGCTGCAGGAACTGTATTTATTGAGGGCTTGGTTTTCTTTAAAAAGAAATGGTTCTTGTATTACGGTTGTGCCGATTCAAAAGTTGCTGTTGCAGTATTCGATCCGGCAAAGGCTGCTCTGGGCGATCCTCTGCCCCTTGCGCCTTTAAATTAATTCTTAAACATAGATGTTTCTATGTCTAGTACAAGCGACCTAAGCTTAAATTACGAATGCTGTAACACTGTACCACTCTTTAGCGTACCTGTATTTAAAGTATCAATGGAGATACTCGAATTTTCACCGAACAGGTTTTATTTAATTAACATGAAAAGAACATTACTTCTACTAATTCTATCTACTGTTACCTTTTTCGCTAATGCTCAATTTGAAGGATCAAAACAGGTTTTCGAAAGTCCGAAGTTAAAAATTGAAATTGCTAAGCACCAAGCTGTCGCTATTTTACCTTTTGAAGTCAAAATTTCTTATCGCAAGCAGCCCAAAAGCTTTAATGCCGAAGCAAGACAAACATCTTGTTAAAAAAAGGCAGGAATGTTAGATAAAATCGGCGAGTTTACAAAAGACGAAATAGCCAAAGTATTAGGTGTAGATGCAGTATTGGACGACAGATTTGAAACCGAGCAGACAAAATCATAAGGAGCAGCTATTGCATCAGCTGTTCTTTTTGGAGGGCTCGGAGGGAAAACCGGGAAGCTTGTTTTTGACTTAAATAACGATAGCGACGGTGAACTGTTATGGAGATTTTTTAAGACGACGGATGATAATATTGCTTCATCGAATGACGATTTGGTTGAAAGAATGATGCGTAAAGTTTCCAGAAATTTCCCTTACGCTAAATAATCAAAGCACATTACTGTACTGAAGCAGCTCGAAAAGGGCTGCTTTTTTAGTTTATAAAGCTCTTATTGGGAGATAATTTCGGCCTGTCATTTCATAGGTAAAGATAAACCTCCCTATCTATCAGCACCTAGCCTTCCATCATAGTAGTTGTATCAGTTTTTTTTCTTAAATTTATTTTGGCAGACTTAAAGTTACATGCAACACCTTTTTTTCCTAGTTTTTTTAAGCTTAGTAACAAGCTGCCGAAATGCAGATAAAACCGAGCTCAAAACCATTAAACGATTTGAGTTAAATCGTGAAGAGTTGCTTAGCAATATGGCTAAATGGTATGAATACTCCTTTTTCAACATTCAATTTGGAAAACCTTTCATCGGCTTAGATGCAGACTCTAACCAAATCGACAAGAAGACTTTTTTAAATAGCATCTCAGTATATAATTTCTGCGCTTTCCGAGTAGCGGAGATTGGAGATGTTCCTGTTTATAAGCTTCATCCTATAAAGCAAGATATTGCAAACATCCGACCAACGGCCAAACAACTTGCTGACATCGAACTTGCTTGTCTTAAAATGGAAGAAGCAGGCTTACCGGAATTTGATTTGACAGATATCGAAGGGAAAAGATATACAAAAGCGAATACAAAAGGGAAGTTTTTGATTTTTAAATGTTGGTTTATCAGATGTGGAGCGTGTGTAGAGGAATTCCCCCAATTAAACAAGTTGGTTGATAGTTACAAAAACAGGGATAATATTCTTTTTGTGAGTTTAGCTTCTGATAACAAACAGGACCTTATCAAATTTTTAAATAAGAAGCCATTTAAGTATGCTGTGGTTCCTATGTCCGGGAAATTTATGACTCAAAAGTTAGGGGTACAAATGTATCCTACGCATATTCTGATAGACCAAAGTGGGAAAATTATAAAGGTTACTCATTCTTTGGAAGATTTGCTTCCTTATATCGAGGCCACTGTCAAAAAGAGGTAAAAGCGGCGCGAATTGTCCCTACAAAATATCCAACCTTCCTCCATCAACAACTAAGGTTGTTCCGTTTATATACGAAGCTTCCGGCGAAGCCAAAAAACAAATGGCAGCTGCAAGTTCTTCAGGTTTGCCTATTGCTTCTTCAATTTTTTCTGTTCCGTTTTTAACGTTCGGGTTCGACCACAGCATCGGCGTATCAACCGCTCCCGGAGCTACGGCATTAAACCGTGCTTTTTCAGGTTTATATTCTAAGGCAAGTCCGCGAGTAAGTGCTTCAAGGCCTCCCTTCGAAGCGGCGTAAGGCAATACATTTGGAGTAGTTTGGTGCCCGTGCACAGAACTTATGTTTACTACTGCACCGTTTTGCATGTGCGGAATGCAGAACTTACAAAACAGAAAAACAGAACGCAAGTTTACGTTTATCACGCTTTCCCATTCCTCTAAACTAAGATCAACAATAGGTTTAAAAGTCATCATGGCCGCATTGTTCACCAACACATCTATCCTGCCGAATTTCTCGACAGCAGTTTTAACGCATTGTTCAACTTGAGCCGGGTCTCCTATGTCGGTTTTTATAAATACGGCTTCTCCGTTTCCTCGGGTTATTTGTTCAACTGCTTCATTGCCTTCCTTTTCGTGGCGAGCAACTATCACAACTTTTCCGCCTTCTGCGGCAAAACGCAGGCATGTGGCTAGGCCTATTCCTGAGCTTCCGCCGGTTACTAAACAAACTTTATCTTGAAATCTCATTGATAGTTGGGTTTTCTAAGTAACCGAAAATCCCGAAATGAGTTTGACTCGGCCTTTGTGCTTTCCAAATAAAGTCGCCTGATACAGAAATTATAGCTTGCACTTTAAGCGTTTCAACACTCGCTGTGCCGGATTTGGAAGTTGAAGCCCTATTCCGGCATACGTCCGGGTTAGGTAAATCAAAAAGCCTTAACTTGCGCCGAAATTTTAACTTGATAAATGGAACAATATCTCCAACAAACCCCTGTTGCAAGCGTCATCTTCATATTCACGATAGTTACCACCTTGTATGCTTTTTATAATGAGGCGGCATTAAATAAGTTGATGCTGCATCCCTACAGCATTCATCGAGGCGAAAAACTCTATACTATTTTTACAAGCGCACTCATCCATAAAGATTGGATGCACCTTTTCTTTAACATGTTTACGTTTTATGCATTTGCTTTCAGACTTGAGGAAACAATGGGGCATTGGCAGTTTGCCGTTCTATATTTAGCCAGCATGCCTTTAAGTGATGTAACCACCATCGCCAAACAAAAAAACAATATGTGGTATCATAGTTTAGGAGCATCAGGTGCTATTTCTGCTGTATTATTTAGCGCTATTCTTTTCTTTCCTAAAATGACGTTGATGATTTTTCCTCTGCCGATTCCTATTCCGGCAATAATATTCGGTCCGCTTTATCTTATCTACAGCGCTTACGCTTCTAAGCAATCAAGCCACATCAATCACGATGCTCACTTCTTCGGAGCCATATCCGGTCTTATAATTACGATAGTTTTATTTCCGCCGATAATAAAACATTTCTTGGCCGAACTCTTGGGATAGGTAATAATTTTTTAACATACAAACCGGGAGATAACATAAAGTTAAAGCTTTAGTAATTTCGGCTTTACAGGGCAGAGGTAGTTTTGTTCATAATCAAAAGTGAAGAAACCCTTGTATGACACATCTATCTAAGTTTAAAACTACTCTTGCCTTATCGGCGGTAGCCATTGCCTCTTTCACGGCTTCCTGTAAAAAGAACGAAGTATCTGGAAAAAGAGCTGAGCTTAAAACTAAAACAGAGAACGTAAGTCTCGAAAATTACTCGATAACCCCTGTATTGGTGAAGAAGTTAAGCGGCTTCGAAAACCTGGACGTTTATTCATTACTGAGCAGCGAAGACAAGTTGCCCTTGTCGCCCAATTATACCTTCGGAGGCTCTGCCGACGGTTCGGGGACTTTGAAAGATCCGAACGGAGACGGTTTTATCATGATGATTAACAACGAGGATAATTACTCGGTATCAAAAATCTCACTTGATGAAAACTTTAAACCGGTAAAAGGCGAGTATGTATTAAATTCTGATGCCGGCCAATGGCGCTTGTGTTCAGGTACTTTGGCAACAGAAAGCATTCAGGGATTTGGTCCATTATATCTTTCGGCCGGAGAGAGCGATGTGGAGGCACAAACACACGGGATCAATCCCCTTACCGGCGCTCACCATAATTTAGACGGTTTAGGGCATTGGAGTGCAGAAAATGCAGTTCCGTTGCATAAAAACGCATTTCCGGGTAAAACAGTTGTAGTAATCGGCGAAGATGCTTCAGATGCTTCAGGCGGCCAATTGGTACTTTATGTATCTAATTCAGTAGGCGATTTAGACAACGGTGAGCAATATATCCTCCGCCGTACGGATAAAAACCAAAAGGAAACCGATATGCTTGCCGGAACTTCTTATGATGTTGAGTTTGTAAAAATCGATAATCATAAAACTTTAACCGGAGCGCAAATTCAGGCTATGGTTGATCCCTTGCAAGCAATCAAGTTCGGCAGGGTTGAGGACGTAGATTTCGGTAAAGGAAACGGTCAAGCCCTGCGCCAAATTTATTTTAACGTAACCGGTCAAGCCGCTATCGGCGCTAATGCCGATCATTCACGTACAGTTAAAGGGCGTACTTATCACTTGGCGCTTGATGCCAACGATCCTACCAAAGGAAAACTGACGTGTATTTTAGACGGCGACGACGAGAACGGGCCTGCTAAAGACTTTCAAAATCCGGATAATATCTGCGTAACTAAAAACTTCGTTTATATACAAGAAGACCCGAATACCTACGGCGACGAAGATCACGACTCCTACATCTATCAATATTGTATTGCCGACAAAAAAGTTAAAAAAGTATTTGAGCTTGATCATAGAAGAAATGATCCTAAATTTCATGCAGATGCTGTAAGAGGAAATTGGGAATACGGAGCGTTAGTTGATATCTCTGATGTTGTCGGTATTCCGAACACTTTTACTTTGGCTATTCAGCCTCACACTTGGCAAGAAGATGCCTTTAAAGGTGTTGACGGAGGCTCAAAAAGAGTAAACGAAAAGCAAGGAAGCCAAGTAGTAGTAATCAAAGGACTTCCAAGATAATAAAACAAGTTTAATACTATCCCGGCAAGATTGCTTGTCGGGATTTTTCTGTTTATATAAATGAATAAATTTCTGTTCTTGATAGGTTTCTTATTGATTGCCTCAATAACTGCATGCAAAAAGCCACCGGAAAAACCAAAACACGATTTAGTTAAAGCCAACTATTTAAAAGCCATTGCCGGGGCCGACACTTCAGCCCGGCAATTGAATGCCGCTGTAAAGAGCAAGGCTTCGGAAGGCGAGCTTCAAGACTTATTTAAAAGGGCTCGGCTGGCTTATAAACGTTGCGAAGTTTTTGCTGAGTATTACAGCCCGCTTACGGCAAAATCGATAAACGGTGCTCCTATAGAAGAAGCGGATGTTGACGATCAAAACAAGAAATTTTTACCGGAAGGCTTTCAGGTAATCGAAGCCTTTATTTTCCAGAAATACGATTCGGCAAGTAATGGTGATTTGCTTGAAGAAACCGGCAAACTTGTGTCAAATTTTCAACGGCTCAGGACTTATTCCGAAACTCTGCATTTTGCCGATCCACAAATTTTTGATGCTTTACGCTTAGAGATTTTTCGGATCATCACCTTGGGAATCTCCGGGTTCGATGCCGCGCTTGCGCAAAACTCGATGCCGGAAGCTGCTTCAGCTTTGTCTTCTGTTCAAAACGTTTTAACCCTTTACGCCGATAGTTTAAAACTTAAGGACGAAAATCTTTACTCCGAAACTCAAAATTTATTGCAACATGCGCAAGGCTATTTAAACGGACACAAAGACTTTAATTCCTTCAACCGAATGGAGTTTATACTACGCTACGGAAGCCCGCTCTCCGCTCACCTGCTTAAATCGTCCCAAACTCTATCACTTAAAAAAATGCCGGACTTACGGGCTTTGAAGGCTGATGCGCCAACTCTTTTTAGTCCCGGCGCTTTCGACCCTGATTTTTATACGGCGGGAATAGATGCACACAGCAGTCCCCAAAAAACAACTTTAGGTAAAAAACTCTTCTTTGATCCTGTGCTTTCCGGAAACGGAACCCGTTCTTGCGCTTCATGCCATCAACCTCAAAAGGCTTTTACTGACGGAACAGCTAAAATGCTGACGTTAAACGGGAAGTCAAGAGTTCGCCGGAATACGCCTACGGTTTTAAATGCGGGATTGCAACCCGCACTATTTTACGATTTAAGAGTTGTTTACCTCGAAGATCAGGCAACCGAAGTAATCAATAATCCGGATGAAATGCACGGGGATTTGAGAGCCGCAATAGAAAAGATAAAAAAGGAAGAAGAATACGCCGGCTTGTTCAAAAGGGCTTTTTTAAAGTCGAAAGATCCGGTGCAGGAATATAACCTACGGAATGCTCTCGGCAGCTATATCCGTTCCCTAACTGCTTTGAATTCACGATTTGATCAATACGTACGCGGCGATTTAAAAAAGCTTAATCAACCGGAAGTAAGGGGATTTAATCTCTACATGGGGAAAGCCAAATGCGGCACTTGCCATTTCGCCCCCTTGTTTAACGGAACTGTACCTCCTGATTTTGCCAAAATTGAAACGGAAGTAATCGGAGTTCCTGCTTCTGACAAAAGCAAAAAAATTGATACCGATTTAGGTCGCTATAATTTACGAAAAATAGAACTTCATAAGTACGCCTTCCGCACGCCTACCGTTCGTAATGTCGCACTCACCGCTCCTTATATGCATAACGGAATTTATAAGAGTTTAGAAGAAGTAATTGATTTTTATAACAAAGGAGGTGCTTCAGGTTTAGGGATAGAACTGGAAAATCAAACGTTGCCCTTTGATAAGTTGAATCTCACAAATAAGGAAAAAGGAGAAATTGTATCTTTTTTAAAGACGTTGACGGATACCGGTGCAGTAAAGCAACCGTGAAGTGAGGAACACCAAACTAAGCCGGATGTCTTGTACCCGAAAGTTAAAATTAGCGCTAATGAGGCTATCTGGGGGGAATTTAGACGCAACTTTAGGCTTATCTTTTTTGCCGAACTTATGGAAAAGAAAAATTCAACGCTATCGTCACTCAATTTGTAGACGCGATGCACTCTTTGACATAGCCGGTATGTCCTAGTGCAGATAAGTGGATTATAACAACAGCAGTAATTTTTCCGGGGTTAAAAAAAGAGAAGTAATTTTTTTCTTTACTTGTTAATTATTTAAGCGTATCTTAAACATATTAGTTTTATCTAACTGTTGTTGTTAACAGAACTGATAGAAGTTTGTGCCGAGCCTTCATTTAAATAAAGTTCCTTCTTTTATAATCTTTGCTGCAGTTTCAATTGCCGATAAGTGAAAATCTCGAGAAAACTATTCTAACTTTTTTCTCGTAAATGGTAGAAAAACCCTTGCTGTATTTTGTATTGTGATATAGCTAGCCCTTTATTTTTTTACTCGTTGTGTAGCTACTGTTAATACCCGGTTTTTATGTACAAAAGATTTATTAAACCTTGTTTTGATGTAATAGCAGGGCTTTTATGCTTAATAATTTTTTCACCTATTTTTATAATCATAACTGTTTTACTTTATTTCGCCAATAAAGGCAAACCATTTTTTTTTCAAGACCGTCCCGGTGAAAACGAGAAAATATTTTATATAATAAAATTTAAAACGATGAATGACCGAAAGGATTTATCGGGAGACTTGTTGCCGAACGAGGCAAGGATCACAAAATTGGGAATTTTTCTTCGTAAAACATCGCTTGATGAAATTCCTCAGCTTATAAACGTGATCAAAGGAGATATGAGCATTGTGGGTCCGCGTCCGTTACGAACTCACTACCTCCCATATTACACTAATGAAGAGCGAATACGCCATTCAGTGCGCCCTGGAATAACAGGTTTAGCACAAGTGTCGGGAAGAAATTCTTTGAATTGGGAAGAAAAGCTCGCCATAGATATAGATTATTTAAAAAATCTTTCGCTTAGCAATGACTTGAAAATAGTCGCAAGAACAATTATTAAAGTAATGGGTTCAAGGGATACGGTTTATGATTCTTCCATGTTAGATTTAGATCAATTGCGTAAAGAGTCGTTAATATAATACTGAATATGAACACTCTGGCAGCCAATAGGATAGTCTTCTATTTAGGTGATAACAATTTTTAGCGTATTCTAAAATAATATCTAATTTTAATAGTTAATCCTGTATGGTAAAACACGACAATTAACTCCATGAGTAAAGCATTTATTATAGACGACGATCCCATACATCATCGAATTGTTCAAATTGTGATTCAGAAGCACAATATCTACGACGAGAGCCAAAGCTTTACAGACGCCCGTGGGGCGGTTAAGTTTCTAAAAGAAAACGCTGAGAATGCCGGAATTTTACCCGATATAATTCTTCTTGACTTGAATATGCCGGTGATGGACGGTTGGGGGTTTTTAGAAGAATTTAAGTCTTTTAAAGACACTCTCAAAAAAGAGGTTAAAATTTTTATAGTAAGCTCTTCTGTTGACGAGCAAGATATTTTACGATCGCAAAGCTATCCTTTCGTTCACGACTTTATTTCAAAGCCCCTCTCGCCTGCCGTGCTTAAAAGTACGCTCTAAACTTTTT
The DNA here is from genome assembly GCA_043763625.1 of Sphingobacteriaceae bacterium. Lineage (GTDB taxonomy): Bacteria > Bacteroidota > Bacteroidia > Sphingobacteriales > Sphingobacteriaceae > Rubrolithibacter. Next base: position 60,887 of record JAYULL010000124.1, read on the forward strand.
AAAAAGCCGGAAGTTCTATCTTTGTTAAAACTCTTTAAGGTATGTTCGATAAATTAATGCAGGCACAACAAAAAGCCGAAGAAGTAAAACAACGTTTAGATACGATAAGTGTGACGGGGGAAGCAGCAGGCGGAAATATCCGTGTGGTTGCCACCGGAAATAAGCAAATTAAAAGCATTGAAATAAAGGGCGAATTTTTAGCGGCCGCAGATAAAGAAGAACTTGAAGAATTGCTTGTAGTTGCCGTAAACAAAGCTCTAGAACAAGCCGAAAGTGTTAGTCAAACCGAAATGCAAGCGGTAACAAAAGACATGCTGGGAGGTTTAGGCGGGATGTTTGGAATGTAAAGAGGGCTGGAAGCGAAGAGCTTTCAACTTTCAGATCTTCTTAGTTGGGGGTAACAATTATCTTGTTCTAGATGCGTCCCCACTATAAAATTATTATCCCTTGCATCTTTAATTTCACTTCTAAACGCGGTAATGCTCGCCGGCCCTAGGTCTTGCTTCCAGGCTCTTTATATTACTTCTACAACTACAATCCGTCCAGTTCCAATAAAACTGGGCAGTGATCAGAATGCTTGGCTTCACATAAGATAGCTGCACGTTTTAAATTTGGTTTTAAATCCTCGCTCACCATATTATAATCTATGCGCCAGCCTAAGTTTTTATTTCGTGCTCCCGATCTGAAACTCCACCAAGTATAATGATGAGGATCTTGGTTGAAATGCCGAAATGAATCTATAAAGCCCGAACTTACAAAGTTCTCCATCCACTCCCGCTCTTCCGGCAAAAAGCCGGATGAATTTGCATTAGATTTCGGATTGTGAATATCAATTGGTTTATGGCAAATGTTGTAATCGCCTGAAATAACCAGTTTCGGGTAATAGGATTTTTGCTTGTTGATATACTCTTGAAAGTGGTTTAAAAATCTGAACTTAAATTCCTGCCGCAAATCGCCGCTGGAACCTGAAGGGAAATAGGTGCTCATTACGGAAAAGTTTTCAAAATCGGCTCGTAAAATTCTTCCTTCGCAATCGTATTCATCAAACCCGCATTTATATTCTAGCCGTTTTGGAGTATGTTTTGTGAAAATGGCGGTACCGCTGTAGCCTTTTTTTTGTGCCGGGTTCCAGTAGTGTTGGTAGCCTAAATGCTCAAGCAGATACAGGTCAATAATTTGTTCCGGATTTGCTTTAATTTCTTGTAAACAAATAATATCAGCGTTAGTAGCTTGAAGCCATGCTAACCAATTTTTGCTTAAAGCCGAGCGAATTCCGTTAACATTATAGGTAATAATTTTCATTTCTTGCCGGAAGCCATAATCAATTTCTTCTTGAAAGATTCTTGCAAAAGTTCTTTCTCCAATTTTTTTATCGTCCGCTTTTTCAGCACCTTCATCTCTATCTTCACGTCCTCTTTCGGCCGGTTGTCTAGGTCTTTTTCTAAAATTGCAATTGAATCAACCATTTCTAAACCTCGCACCACATACCCGAATACTGTATAGTTTTGATCCAGGAAAGGAGATCCTCCTGTCTTTTTATAAATCTCCCGTTGCCAAACCGGGATTTTTCTTCCATTTAAACGTTGTTGCTCAATCATGTTCAACTCTTCGTCTGTAAAAGTTTTCCCTTGCACAATGTAGAATTGGCAAGAACTCGAAGCTTTTGTGGGATTATCGTCTCTTGCTGCCGAAACGGCCCCTTTTAAATGGAATAAGCTGTCACGAAGCTCGGCTTCTAGTTTATATCCCAAATCCCCGTTCCCGAGTTCTTGTCCCGCAATTGCGGTTTTCGATTTTGGATCGCCGCCTTGAATCATAAATCCTTTAATCACTCTGTGAAAGAGAGTTCCGTTATAAAAACCTTCTTTGGCAAGTTTTAGAAAGTTATCGCGATGTTTAGGAGTTTCGTTATAAAGACGAATTATGCACTCGCCTTTATTAGTTTTAATTGAGACATAAACATGCTTTGGTTTTTTAGCTCCGGCAAATACAGGTACAGTAAGAAGTAGAATTGCAATGATTTTTTTTAACATAACTTTTGTAGGATTACGACTTCGGAGAATATTAAAAGATTAAAAGCCGGCTTCGAAGTAATTGATCACCAAGGATTTCATAACCATTTCCTGCTCAAGGAGGGTGTAGTTGGGAATGGGCTTTACCGATTTCCAATGGGGCCATCCGTCTTGATCTAAACCTTCGAGCTCGTAAAACCCCATCTCGCTGAATAACCGGCACGTGGCAATGTGCATCAATTCTTCTTTCTGGCGCTTACTAAACTTTTGCGGGCCCTTACCCAACTCCTGAACGCCGATTAGAAACAGCAGAACTTTTAAATCAGGCGTATCCGACTCAAATTGCAAGGCAATTTTTCCCTGAAGTTCTTTCCATTTATTATTTACCTCGGCCGGCGTCATGCGGCAAAGATAAAAAGGAATTACTATATGCCTGAATTACTTCGTCAAGTAAAACTTCCGCTTTATGACCCGATTCTTCCAACAACGCAATTATTGTTTCAAGCTCAATAATTTCTCCCTTAGATTCGACACGCAAAATATTATCGCAGTCGTCTAAGTCGAAATTAGCTCGGTAATGTTTAAAGTTCTTTCTAATAAGATCAACAACTTCAGCAGCTTGATAGTGACTGCCAACATTGGTTTTAAACACTTCGATCATAATTCTTCTTGAATAGGTGCAGTTAACAAAAATAGAATTAGAAGAATTTAAAAATGGGTTACAACGCGACAATAACAGGGTTTTTCACGACAGGTTTAGCAAATCGGCTACCAGTTGTTTCTCTTTTTAGTGCCTAAAATATGAGCTAAATGATGCTCGCCGTGCCAAACATACATGCCCAAAACGTTTTTTAAAACCATTTTCTTGTTCTGATCTGGATGAATAAAACTTCTGTCGAAATCTTCGGCATTAAGCGATCGAAGAAACATGACCCAACGAGTATGCAGGCTTTCCAACAAATCTAATGATACTTCTATCGGAGCAGTTCGAGCTTCAGCGCACTCGGCCCAACGGTCTTCAAAATAAGGGCGAATGGTCGGAGTATCTTCGGTTACCGCTAGCTTAAAGCGGATGTAAGAATTAATGTGACTGTCAGCCACATGGTGAATAACCTGCCTTAGGGTCCAGCCTTCGCTTCGATAACGGGTATCCAGTTGTTCGTCCGTTAAACCCACTACTGTTGCACGTAAGCGCATAGGAAATTCTTCGAGTTGGTTAATCCATTTCTTTACTTGAGAGTCGGTAATACTTACAGGCGCTTGAAATTTGCCGATCGGATACTGCAAATTTTCATAAAAGTCGTTTTCCATAATTGTGAAGGTGATTGAAGAAATTATACTATATAATCTCGTAAAACTGTTAGGTAACCTAAATTTAGTTAAAGAAGTGTAATTTCAAGTTTTAATTAAGAAGAAATGCGAAAGTTTTTTTATTTACTGTTAATACCGTTGCTTATTATAAGTATAAATACATTTGCTCAAACGATAAGAACGGATGTATTGGTGATAGGCGGCAATACGTTTGGGATTTCTGCAGCAAAGCAAGCTGTAAAATCCGGGGTCAAAGCTCATTTAATTGAGGAGACGGGAAGCCTCGGCAATACATATGAGGGAAAGAAAGTAGTAACAAATACTTCACGTTCCGACAGTTTAAAGAAGAGCCTGGACACGTTAAAGAATTTGAAGATAGTGCTTAAGGTGGGCGTAAAAAGTAAAGAGCGTGACGGAAACAAATGGAAAGTAAGACTGACGGACGGTACAAAAATTTCGGCGAGGGCGATAGTGGATGCGGAGCCGAGAAAGTTTCTGGCCGGTAAAGACTCGATCTATGACGTTTTGGTTGGCAATACGTCGAGCACTTGGCCGGGTAACATTTATCGCACCTTTGTGGGGGATCAGCCGATAAAATTTTTCGTTGATGGGAAGGAAGAAAATTTCATAAGCCTAAAGTCTATCGGAAGGGATGCAAACGGACAGGCCGCAGGTGCAATTGCCGCCTATTGCGCTTTTTTCGAAACCACAGCTAAAAAGTTAGACGTGCGAGTTATTCAAGGAGAAATTCTTGGCTATAAAGGTCATTTAGTGGATATCTATGACGTGCCAAAGGCAGACTCAAACTATTTGCCAATTCAACGGATAGCGGTAACCGGAATTATTGAACTTATCAACATAAACGGTGGTTCGGATCTTTTCCAACCAAACGAAAAAGTAAAAATCCAAGACATCACAGCTCTCCGCGAATACTTCACCCGCAGCAAACTGTGGTTCGAGGATAATCCGCTAGGCGAACTTACCTTAGAAAAATTATTGAGCCTTATAAAATTTACCGGAAACAGAGGCGAAGAGTTGAACCGTGAAGTAGAGAAAGGCTGGAAAACATCCTTTAAGTTTACCGATTCTTTTGATCTGAAAAAACAGCTGACTAGAAGGCAAGCTGCCGTGCTAATTGACGCATATTTAAAGCCCTTTAACACCAAAATAAATCTCGACGGGCGGATTATGAATTAAACCCTTTTCTTAAGGGTGATGATAACATTCTTTGTTCGTTTTTCGCCTTTTGGAATGATCTGTAAAAGAAGACTGCGCTCGTTACCGGATTGAAGCATATTCGCTATTGCTTCTACTCCTAATTCGGATACGGGTTTAAAATTTACGCTTACAATTTCGTCGCCTTCCTTTAGGTTTACTTCTTCGCCCGGGGATGATTTTTCAACTCTTGAAACAATAATACGACTTAAATCAGGCCCGGCAGATGCCAACTCCAAACCGCTCATGTCATGTTCGAAAGGCTCTTTAAAGTAGATTCCCTTTTTTAAATACAAGCATTCTCTTTTATAGTCAAACACTACATCAAAACGTTTAAGCACATAGTTGCCCAAATTTCCGTGGCGGTTAATGGAGAATAATTTCGAAGCCACATCTTTATAATCGGGAAAAGCGGCTGTCACTTTATTCAACTCAAACTTCCCGATTTTCAAGCTTTTAACCCGCGCTACAAAACCGGTTATGGGCCCGGCTAAACCTACACCCAAGTTGGCTTCAACGTGTTTTTCCGGCAATTCAAATGGCAGCCCCTCATTAGTTTCAAGCGAAAGCGGATGTCCGGCACCTGTATCTATAATCAACTTGGTTAATATACTCTTGCCATTTTGCAGGGTAACTGCAGTTTCTAAGTAGGGTTTTCGATCTTCTATATTTATCGGAATTTTAAAACCTTTTTTCGGTACATAAAAAGCATCAGGTCGGTATAATGTGAGAGTATTGCCGGAGTAATTGATCTTTACTGTAAAGCTGTTAAAAAACTCATATCCTATTAACCCGTGAACCGGCATACCGGTATAACCTGAAAGATCGAACGCTTCGTCTTTCAAAAAGGCAGCAGAGAAACTTCCTTGAATATACTCGGTTACGTTCATCTTGAGGTTACCGGTTATATAAGCACTTAAATCGCCTCCTTCGCCAAATCCTTTAATTTTTATATCACGTTTAAAAGTTATGTTGAGCGAGTCGATCAGCGAAGGATCTGTAAATAGAATCATACCTACTCCGGTGTCAAGTACAAAGTTGTAAGGCCCTTTATCGTTAACCATTATGGGGATGATGACTAAGCTCTTTACCATTTTAAAAGGTATTGAAATATGGCTGCGAGTATGAGCGTAAACAAAAGAGTTTTGAGCCAACGCAGTAGTGCATACAGATAAAAGTGCAAGTATTGCAACCGTTAAGCAGCGCATTGAGTTAGCACGGTCCGGCACCAAGAATATTGAGGTTTATAAGGTCAATTTACGACTAATGCGAAGAAGTAGAAAGAAGTATTTTAAATGATAAAAACACTATTACAGGCCGGCAAAAAGAAAACGAAAGCCGCCTAAATTTGCTTTTCACGCTTAACTTTTAATCTTTTTTAACAGGAAGAAAATGTTTTTTATACGAGGCGTTGCTTTTTCGGCTGCAAATATTGGACAATAGAACATTTAGGTTTTTTCTAAGAAGGAACCGGTTATTCAAATTCGCTATCCTTGTCTACAATATTTTAAACTTAACCTTGTACATTGTGTTTTACTTCAATAATTATGAGGAAAAGAATACTTCTTGCGTCCCTGCTTTTTTTAACTGGGATACAAATAGCCTGTAATCAAAACAAACAGAAAGGAAAAGACGAAAGCGGCGACTTTCCGAGGTTACTTGATACGTATTGGGACGAACGAGCTAAATTTTTCCCCTTAGATGCCACTCAACAGGGCGATAATCGCTATAATAATTTGTTGCCGAACAGCCAAACTCAAGCATTTCGCAACTCGTTGAAGGCTTTCTATTATTCTTATAAATCCAAACTTCAAAACATAACGCGAGATGAACTAAATAAGAACGAGCAAGTGAGTTATGACATTTTGAGTTATGAGTTAGATATGCAACTACAGGGAATCGCCTTGGGTCTGACCGACTACAATGCTTCTATTCAAGTTTCTTACATGGTGCCTTTTCAACAGTTTTGGGGATTGCCGATTACAATGGGTCAACTAGGTTCCGGCACAGGTTTTCAGCCCTTTAAAACATTTAAAGACTATGAAGACTGGTTAGGAAGAATTAAAGGATTTGCGGCCTGGACCGACTCGTCTATTACCAATTTCCGAAAGGGGATTGCAGAAGGAATGGTTTTGCCGAGAAGTCTGGTTGTGAAAATGATACCGCAAATGCAAGACATGGTTGCAGAAACTCCTGAAAAGAGCTTGTTCTTTGATCCTGTTAAGAATTTCCCAAAAGATTTTCCGGAAGCCGATAGACAAAAACTGACTGACTCCTACAGAAAGTCTATAACAGAACATATCTTTCCCTCATATCGAAAGTTGGCCGACTTTTTAAAGAACGAATATTTACCTAAAGCTCGCACCTCTACAGGTATTTCGGATGTTAAAACAGGCAAAGAAATTTACGCTTATTTGGTGAAGTATTGGACAACCACAAATGAAACTCCTGAAGAAATTTATCAAACCGGCTTAGCCGAGGTAAAACGCATCCGCGGAGAAATGGAAACGGTAAAGAACGAAGTGAATTTTAAAGGGGATTTGCCCGCCTTTTTCCGATATATGCGCACTGATTCAAAATTCAAACCTTTTAAATCTCCTAAAGAAATTTTAACTGCTTTTGAAAATATTCATAGAAAGATGGAACCCAATCTTAAAAAGATGTTTGGAAGAGTTCCTAAAACACCTTTCGAAATCCGGCAAACAGAAGCTTTCAGGGCGGCTTCGGCAAGTGCTGAGTATTTGCAGGGCTCGCCTGACGGAAAGCGACCCGGTATTTTTTACCTGCCCATTTTAGACGCGACCAAATTTAATTACACCTCCGGGATGGAATCTTTATTTCTTCACGAAGCAATTCCGGGCCATCATTATCAAGTCTCTTTGCAACAAGAAAACGAAGATTTACCTAACTTCCGGCGTTTTGCTTGGTATGGCGCTTACGGGGAAGGCTATGCTCTTTATACCGAGTCGTTAGGCAAGGAGTTGGGTTTATATACAGATCCTTACCAATATATGGGAGCCTTGGGCGACGAGATACATCGTGCCATTCGCTTGGTTGTTGATGTGGCCATGCACAGCAAAGGAATGACTCGCGAACAAGCGATAACATACATGATGGAAAACGAAGCAATTGATGAGCAAGGAGCAACTGCCGAAATTGAACGCTACATGGCTATTCCTGCTCAAGCACTTTCTTACAAAGTGGGAGCATTGAAAATTCGGGAGTTGAGATATAAATATCAAAAGCTTTTAGGAAACAAATTTAAATTGTCCGACTTTCACGACGAGTTTTTAAAAGACGGGGTTATGCCTTTAGATCTCGTAGAAAAGAAAATGGACGCTTGGGCCGAGAAACAAAAGTAGCTCTAAAAAGTACCTTGTTTGTTTGCATCGGCATAACCGAAAACTTTTTGCAGGAGCATCGAGTTTCTTGCAGATACATTCTCGCGAATCTTTAATTCTTCCTTGGCTATTTCTACAAATAAACCTTCTATGGCTTTTTGGGTTACATATTCTTCCAAATCGGGATTAACTTTCGAAACCAAAGGAATCTGATTGTATCTCGAAGTAACGTCGCCCCAATACTTGGTTGCGCCTACTTTTTGCAGACTTGCTCGAATAATAGGACTAAATTTGTTTTGGAGTTGAACTGACGTTACACGTTTAAAATATTGTGTAGCGGCATCAGTTCGGCTCCCCAACAAAATATTAGCTGCGTCATTAATTGTCATTTGCTTTATTGCACCTATAAAAATAGGCTTTGCCTCCGTAGCTGCGTCTTCTGCTGCACGATTTAAACTTAAGATTACGTTATCGCAAAGTTGATTTAATCCCAGGGTTCTTAAAGTTTTTTCAACTCTTTGCGCTTCCGGCGGGAAAAGAATTTTTATGGCCATATTTTCAAAAAAGCCGTCTTTAGCCGAAAGCCTGTCGGAGCCGTTGCCGGTTCCTGTTTCTAAAGCTTGTTTTAAACCTAAAGCTATTTCTGCCGGAGAAGGTTTACCTAAGGTTTGCGACAGAATTTTTGCCCCTTGATTAAGTGTTTCGCAGCTTGTCAGGATAGTTATTAATCCTACTATAAATAACGGTACAGCTTTTTTCATGATGTGAGGCTTAAACCTTTTAATATTATTGTGACTAATCAATTTGAGAAAACGAGTCGAAACCGGGTACTGTTACGGTAAAAGAAAAACTATGTTAAATTTTCTTTTATCAAAATACCGGGAAACTACTAAACAGTTGGTATATCAATAAAAAAACTTGTGCCTTCGTTATCGTTAGTTTTAAAACTAACAGAACCCGCCATGTTTTCTACTGCTTGCTTAACAAAAGCCAAACCCAACCCTGTACCGGAACTTTTAGTAGTAAAATTTGGATGAAAAATACGATCACGCAGGTTTTCGGGAATTCCCTTCCCGTTATCTGTAACGGTAAGATGTGCTGTGCCTCTCCGCTCTTCAAGTATGACTTTTATGTGTCCGTCAACATAATCAGGTATCGCTTCTACAGCATTTTTTAACAGGTTATTAAATATTCTGAGCAAATAGTCTCTGTCGCCTTTGATCGTTACATTATTTCCCGACTTGTTTTCGAACTCGATTTGCAGATCATTAAGCTTGCTGAACACTTGAATGGATTGCAATATAACCTCCGGTAGGTTAACGTCAGTAAAAGTAGTGTCGGGAATTTTTGCGAAGTTCGAAAACTCCGAAGCGATTTGTGACAAACTTTCAATTTGTTCAATAAACGATTTACTGAACTTCTCAAACTTCTTCGAAAAGTTCGGGTCGTTTTCTTTCCAAGATTTCTCAAGCAATTGAACACCTAATTTTAGCGGAGTAAGCGGATTTTTGATTTCGTGTGCAATTTGTTTTGCCATTTCTCGCCAAGCGCTTTCCCGTTCAGATTTTGCCAGCCTATAGGCATTATCTTCGAGTGCCGAAATCATTTTGTTGTATTCGATAATTAGCCTTCCAATCTCGTCGTCGCGTTTCCATACAATAGGTTCATTTTTGGTGCCTATTTTAATTTTACTTAAACTCTCTTGAATAAGGGTGAGCGGATAAGTGATCTTATTGGCGACAAATACCGCGAAAAAACCGATAGTAACCAACACCAATGCATAAATGTTTATCAATGTGTTTAAAAAAGTATTGAGCTGCTTATTTGCGTTTTTCGAATAGTTGTAATTTGGTAATGAGAGAAAAGCAATAATTTTATTTTTAGAATTTCTTATAGGCTTATAGGCAGTTAAATAATTGAGCTTTCCTGCTTTTTCTTTATCAATAAACTCAGACCGCTTCAGTTTTTTCAAATTAACAAAGGCAGTCGGGCTTATTCTGTCGGCCTGTATTCCGTATTCGAAAATCTTGGGCTGCGTAGTTTTTAGAAGTTTACCGGAAATGTCGTAAAGGTTTAAATCGATTGCATTTACATCAGCAAACAAATTGTCACTTAATACATCACGTTTTAAGTCATCCATATATAACAATTTGCTTTCCAAACCACGAGCAATTTGTTCGCTGCGATCAAGCAAAATAGTATTTTGTTCTTGCCTGTATTGATGTAAAATGCTGAAATAGGTTATTAAACCTACGATAATTAAAGTAGTGATGATTGCACTCACCATCGATGCCTGAATACGTGTTCTATATAAAATTTTATTGCGATACACCAAATAGCTCCAATTGAATTTATGCAAGTTTAACCGATGATGTGAGATATTTAGAATAAGCCAATGCAGTAATAACACGATAATAAAGAATAACAACAGCACTAAAAATAAAAATGAAACAGAAGCAATTTGCTGCAAAATGGTCGGCACGTCTTTACTGATAACTACCAGATTGTTTTTGTCCGGCTTAAAAAAAAGATGATCGTAACCGTCCGTCTCTAAGAACTTGTACCGATAAGTACTACCCCTGTATCGCGAGTTTTTTAGTGGATAGATATACTTGCCGTGTTGTGTAACTAAATTATTGTTCCGGTAAAAAGCAACAGAGTAACTACGCAATCCCTCTTGGCTTGGGGGATTGCCTTCCATTAAAACTTCGGGAAAGTTAGATTGCGAAAAGGTTCTTGCTTTTAACTCAACAACAAGCCCGGTATTGGTATTTTGAAGGGGTAAAACCGCAAAATAGTTATAACCACCCTTTTTAGCTGTAGAGTAATAGAAATACCGGCTTATTTTTAAGGATCCGGAAGGTATCGAACCTTGAAACCCCGCAACTTTGGGTTTCACAGAATCAGTTGTACCGGGCAACTTTAAAAGGAATGCCTTAAACTCGTATTTCGACAGGTAGCCGTCGAAATAATCCCGCTTTAATTTATTATAAAGGTCGTCTATTAAATTTCTACTTACTAAATCTAAAACAGTTTGGTCTGCAACAATTCTATTTTCGACTGCCCTAAAGGCACTAATAGCGGTATAATCCTTTGTACCTGTAAATTCTGTTGCAAATTTTACACGTTGCTTTTGTTCCTTTTTAAATTGGTATTGAGAAAGCTTTACAGAAGAAATTACGGCAAATGCGAGCAGAGTAAAAACAAAGACAGGCAAGTTATAACTATTGTTACCTTCAAAATATGCTTTTCCTCGTAAGAAAATCACTATTGCAAAAATTATAAAAATCAAGTTAAAATCGCCTGCCAATAATTTAAAAAGCAGCACTGCGGCTACTGATATTATAAATAACGTTAAGCGTAATCCGGGATCAATGGATATGGTTTTAGCTGCGGGCAACATTACTTCCAGCAGCAAATAGAGATTTAAGATCCCGACACAAAGCAGTATAATGCAGAGCCAACTAAAGCCTGAGAGATTAATAATATCGGTGAGATCGAAATTTATTTTTAATCGGGTAATGAGGCCGGCAAAAAGTTGATCGGTTTGTACAGCAATAAGGGTTAAAATCAAACCCATAAGCAGTAATACTAAAGATCCCCGGTTTGGTTTAAGATTTTGAAATAGCTTTATTTTATCTCGACAGTAATAACAGAAGACAAGCAACCAACTAAATCCAAGTTCGTTAATCAAGAAATCGCCAACTGAAGGGAATAATTTGTTATAATAATAATATTGCGGATTAAAAATTGCTATGTCGAAACGATTTTCGAGCCGGGGGAACTGCAAGTACAACAACCGAATTATACAGAACGAGCATAAAATCAGTAAAATTGCCGGAATCACTTTTCCTTTACCCGCGAGTGTAATACAAATACCGGTAATGAGTATGACGGTGCATATCACTGCTAAGATCCATGCTAATAATTCAAATTTAGAATAAACACTCTCTAATACCGGGTTGCGCAGTTTAACTGAAAACAAATATTTTCCGTTAATACTATGAACGCTGTAGGTATCTTTCGCAACACCGGAAGATATATCCAATCGCCGGTTTTTGGTCAGGTCTTCCTCAAAATCATTAGATAAATAACTGTTTTTAACAGGGTACGAGTACTTTACCGGGATTATAAAAACAATAGATTCAGGGCCTACAGTTTGCTTTATAATTTCGAAACTCCCGTTACCTGACTTTATAATTCGGTTTTCGTTTTTGAGGCCTGCGTCATTTTCTCTAACAAAATTATTGCCGGTCCAAAAGGTTAAAGCACCGTTTTTGTAAGTGTTTATGTAAATGTTGTTAACAGCGGTAAATGTTGTGATAAGCTCCTGTTGAAGAGCTTCGTTACCGGGTGCTGACAAGATTTTTTGAATGCGGTTCTTGTCTTTAAGGATATCGTAAACCAGCGTTTCTTTTCTCTGCAGGTTTCTTTCAATTTCCTTGGCTCCCGATTCTATAACATCTTCTTTATGATAAGTAAGATTAAGAGTTAAAGCCGTAGCTACAAAACTTAACGTAAGCAAAAGTAAAAGCAACCTTATCTTTAAAGAATTACTCACAGTAGATAGAAGCTTAAGTAAAATTACAATCCGAGGCTTTTCTTTGCCACGCTTAATTAAGCAAAAGAAGCACTTTTTGTTTCTACGGTGCGTTCCACTTTTTTAATTAAACCCTGCAACACGTTTCCGGGGCCCACTTCCGTAAACGAGGTTGCACCGTCCTCTAACATCTTTTTTACGGTTTGGGTCCACCGCACTGCGCCTGTAAGTTGCGCTATTAAATTATGCTTAATATCGCTTATGTGCCTATACGGCTTTGCATCTATGTTTTGATAAATAGGGCAACCCGGTTCTTTAATTTCTATAGCTGCTATAGCCGCCTCAAGCTCAACTCGTGCAGCTTCCATTAAGGGCGAATGAAAGGCTCCTCCTACATTAAGTTTTAAGGCTCGTTTAGCGCCGCGTTCGGTTAATAATGCACATGCTTTATCAACCCCTTCAACACTGCCCGAAATTACCAATTGCCCCGGGCAGTTGTAATTCGCCGGCACCACAATTTCGCTTACCATTTGGCAAACTTCTTCTACCGTATAATCATCCAATCCCAAAATTGCAGCCATTGCCGAAGGTTGAATTTGACAAGCTTTTTGCATGGCATTTGCACGAGCAGCAACTAATCGTAGTCCGTCTTCAAATGTTAAAGCTCCGGTTGCAACGAGTGCAGAAAACTCGCCTAAAGAATGCCCTGCAACCATGCCGGGTTTAAAGTCAGCCAATACGGATGCAAGAATAGTAGAATGTAAATATATGGCGGGTTGTGTTACGTTGGTTTGCTTCAGTTCTTCCTCGGTTCCGTTAAACATTACATCCGTAATCCTAAAACCCAAGATTTCATTGGCTTTTTCAAACAGTTCTTTTGCTTTGCCGGACTGTTCATAAAGGTCTTTCCCCATACCCGGAAATTGCGAACCCTGACCCGGAAAAACGTATGCTTTCATTCGATAAAATTGAAGGTTAATCTAAACTTGCTGTAATTAATCTTAAAAACTCCGCCCGAGTTCTTTCCTGTATAAACGCTCCGGTAAATGCCGAAGTTGTGGTAACAGAATTTTGCTTTTGAACGCCACGCATAGACATACAGAGGTGCTTGCACTCCATAACTACAGCTACACCCATCGGATTCAGAGTGTTCTGAATGCAGTCTCTTATCTCGTTTGTTAACCGTTCTTGCACCTGTAGTCGGCGTGAGTAAGCATCCACCACCCGCGGAATTTTGCTTAGCCCCACAATATATCCGTCGGGGATATAAGCTACGTGCACCTTCCCGAAAAAGGGTAGCATATGATGCTCGCACATGGAGTAAACTTCTATGTCTTTAACAACAACCATTTGGCTGTACTCTTCTTTAAACATAGCTCCTTTTAAAATTTCTTCGGGCTTTAGGTCGTAACCGTGGGTTAAAAAAGTGAGAGCTTTTGCAACTCGCTCGGGCGTTTTCAATAAACCTTCACGATTCGGGTCTTCGCCAAGTTGAGTAAGAATATCGGAATAGTTGGAAGCCAGGCGTTCAATTTTTGCATCATTGTATCGGTCTATTTTTTTGTAACCGTCCGGTTCAATATCGGTCGGAAATTGCTGTGCTTTTTGTTCCTCCATTATTTATTCGCCTTTGTATTCTACAAAATTATTTTCTGTTTCTGCGAGCCTTATTTTATGAAGTTTTGCACCTTTTATCTCAATCGGCGATTTCAATTGATTGAAGATTTCTACCGCCAAAACTTCAGTCGATGACATCTTTCCCTTCATAAAGTCAACATCAAGATTGATGTTTCTATGATCCAATTTATCGGTAACATAGGTCCTGATAATATTTTTTAAATCTCTTAAATCTATTAAGAAGCCTGTTTCCGGGTTTATTTCACCTTTAACTGTTACAAACAATTCGTAGTTGTGCCCGTGCCAATTGGGGTTAGAACATTTACCGAAAACCTCCAAGTTTTTCTCTTCGCTCCACTCTTCGTGAAAAAGTTTATGGGCCGAGTTAAAACGCTCTCTTCTTGTAATGTAAATCATCGTAAAAAATATGCCGTAAACTTAACTAAAATTTTCCCTTATAATTTTATTGGCACCTAAAGACGGCTTTTAGACAAAGTTGTACCTAAATTTGGCGAAATGAAATTTTTGCTTGTTGCTGCAACCGTTAACGAAGTTGAGCCGGTTATTGAGCGTTTTGCACTGACAAAAACCGAAACCGGTTATTCGGGCGAAAAATTTGATTTGCTGATACCGGGAGTAGGAATGGTTTCCACTGCCTACACGTTAGGATCTGTGTTAGCAAGAACTCCGTATCACTTTGCATTAAATGCCGGAATTGCCGGAAGCTTTACCGGGCATTTCAGTTTAGGAGAAGTTTTTAATGTAAGCGAAGATTGCTTTTGCGAATTAGGAGCAGAAGACGGAGAAAGTTTTATCTCGATAGAAGAATTGGGTTTTGGCAAAAGCAGGATAAAACCAATAGAGACGCCTTTTAAATTGAATCTTCCGCTTGCCGCCGGAGTAACAGTAAACACCGTTCACGGGAACGAAAAAACAATAGCAGCGTTGAAAAATCGAATAAATGCAGATGTAGAAACAATGGAAGGGGCAGCCTTTTTTTATGCCTGCAATCGAAGTAATCTTCCTTCGGCTCAAATTCGAGCCGTTTCTAACTATGTGGAAAAGCGAAACCGTGACAGTTGGAAAACAGATTTAGCAATCGCTAATCTTAACAGTTTTTTAATTGATTTTATTTCTAAGGTCTTATGAAGCTTACTTTGGGGTTTTCGCCCTGCCCCAACGATACCTTTATTTTCGATGCACTGATTCATCATAAGATTGATACCGAGGGTTTAGAGTTTGAGGTTTTTTTTGATGATGTAGAAACGCTTAATCAACGAGCTTTTAGGGCAGAACAGGATATTACAAAGCTCAGCTTCCATGCTTTTGCTTATGTTACAGATAAATATGTTCTTTTAAATTCCGGAAGCGCTTTAGGTTTTGGCGTGGGGCCCTTGGTGATTAGCCGTGAGCAGTCCGCTTTAAGCTTTAAGCCTTCAGCTTTGAGCTCTCAGCTTTCAGCTATGAAAACTCGAAACGCCGACTTCATCTCAAATCTAAAAATCGGTATTCCCGGCAAGTACACCACAGCAAATTTTCTTTTCAGTCTGGCTTTTCCGGAAGCAAAAAATAAAATTCAAATGCTCTTCACCGAAATAGAGCATAAGCTTGTTGACGGCGAAATAGATCTGGGATTAATTATACACGAGAATCGCTTTACCTACCAAAAGAAGGGGCTACATAAAGTAATTGACTTAGGCGAATTTTGGGAAAACTTAACAGGATGCGCAATCCCGTTAGGAGGAATCGTAATTAGAAGAGATTTACCTTTAGGAATAAAACAGAAGTTTGATCGCGTTTTAAAACGAAGCGTTGAGTTTGCATTCGAAAATCCCAAGTCAGGCATTAACTTTATTAAGCAGCACGCTCAAGAAATGGACGAGGAAGTGATGTATAATCATATTGAACTTTACGTGAATAAATATTCGGTTGAATTAGGCGAAGAAGGCCGAAAAGCTGTAGAAGTTTTATTCGACATGGCTTTAGAGAAAGGTATTCTTCCGAATATTGTAACGAACATATTTTTAGAGGCGGAATAACAAACGCGTTTGTCGGGCAAATTCAACGTTCAGAAATAATTAATTTACTTCAATCATGATAATAATTACCGGAGCTGCAGGATTTATCGGAAGCTGTTTAATTCAGAAATTAAACGACGAAGGCTACAACGACCTGATTTTAGCGGACGACTTTTCAAACGCGGAGCAGAATAAAAATTTTCAAGGTAAAAAATACACTGCTACCGTGGATCGCCTTGCATTATTTCAATTTCTTCGCGACAACCAAGTACACGTGCAATTTATCTTTCATTTAGGAGCCAGAACCGACACCACCGAATTCGATTATGAATTGCTTAAAAAGCTGAATTTAGATTACACAAAAGAGGTTTGGAATCTATGCGTTGAATTTGGGTTTCCTTTAGTTTACGCTTCCTCCGCCGCTACTTACGGTTTAGGAGAACACGGTTACGATGACGACGAAAGTAAAATTGACCTGTTAACCCCTTTGAACCCTTACGGCGATTCGAAAAACGAATTTGATAAATGGGCCCTGCTGCAAGAAAGAAAGCCGTATTACTGGACCGGATTGAAGTTTTTTAATGTATACGGGCCGAATGAATACCACAAGGGCCGAATGGCTTCTGTAATCTTTCATACGTTTAATCAAATTAAGGAAAAAGGCTCGATGAAGCTTTTTAAATCGCATAAAGAAGGAATAAAACACGGCGAACAGATGCGTGATTTTGTGTATGTAAAAGATGTGACCGATGTACTTTATTTCTTAATGCATAACCGTAAGCATTCCGGCATTTATAATCTTGGTTCCGGTAAAGCTCGAACCTTCTTGGATCTGGCCACCAATACATTTAAGGCTTTAGATTTAGAACCGAATATAGAATTTGTACCCACGCCTGAAGATATTCGTGATAAATACCAATACTTCACCGAAGCAGTTATGGGAAAGCTCAAAAGTATCGGCTATGTCAAACCTTTCCACTCACTGGAAGAAGGAATTGAAGATTATGTTAAAAACTACTTGGTTGAGGGGAAGTATTTGTAATAGTGGTTAAAGGTTAAAGTTATTCAATGTTCTACCTGAATTACTATTGTTCCAATTCCAATGAAATTCCTACTGTTGCCCCAAAATTATCGGTGCGGTTTTTCCGCTTCCCATAATAATGATTTTTGTGTTCGGAGAAGTAGCAATTTCTTTTTGGGCCTTTATTGCTTCGTACTGCAATTGCTTATCGCTTAAGTTGGTAGATAGAATCTTTTGATAATCTGCTATTCCTTGAGCTTGAACTCGCATACGTTCTGCTTCCTGACGCTCTTTTTGCAGAACAAAAATCATTTTTTGCGCGTCTTGTTCGGCATTTATCTTAGATTCGATCGTCTTTTTTACCGATTCCGGTAAGGTAATATTCCTAACCAAAAGCTGCTCCAATGTTAAACCTCGGCTCGCAAAACTTTTATTTATAGTCCCGAAAATCTTATTTTGAAACTCTCCGCGTTTAGTCGAATATAAAGCCACAGCCTCATAATAAACAGCGTTATCGCGTATAGCAGTTCTTGCTACCGGCCTTACTATTTTATCAATATAATCCTTTCCTATTTCCTTCAAAATTTTTGGGGCCTGCGACGGGCTTACTTTAAAAAGCACAGAAAGATCAAGGGTAACTTCTAAACCATCGGCAGTTAAAACTCGAATTGCGTCATCGCCTTCTTGGTTGCCCTCATTATGCACTGCACTCATCGTGTAATTCTGAGTTTTAATATCGAATTGAGTAATATCAACCAAGGGATTGATAACATGGAGTCCGCTTGTTAAAACATCATCATCAACTTTACCGAAAAGGGTCTTAACACCAACTTCACCGGGTTCAACTACTTTAAACATCGAGGTAAAGGCCCCGATAAGGATAAGCAAAACCCCGGCACCTCGAACGATGAAAGGGATTTTGTTATCTACAAATTTTTGGGCTAAAGAGAAGCTCACTAAAAGAGCGATAAATCCTAGAATAATTAAAAACATAGCTTTTTGATTTAAATATAGAAAGAATATAGGCAACTTCTCCGGGGTTGTTTCAGTTAGCTTATTCTTTTACTATGAGGGTTTGATTAAATTTTAGCTAAAGGGTTACAGAACTAAAATTGTTAACGGGTATTTTCGCAGCTTAACTATCGACTAGGCCATCAATTTTAAACCTAGGTGTTTATAGTGCTGATTTAATCATGATCAATGCAAATGGGAACGTTAAGCTTTAATCAGGATTATACCGGGATGTTGCCTTTTCAATGTGCACATGGGCCGGCCTCATTTCGTGAAAAATAGTTGGGCAGCCAAAGTAGACGGAGGTCGGCAGTTATTACGTATGCTCACCGTAGAAATTAATGCCCATTTGCCGGAAATGCCAAAATGAAACTCACTGAGTTGGGGGAAGGTTTTGTTAGGAGTCAGGTATTTCAATACTCTGTAAACGCTGATAATTTGAAGAATTAAGGGGGAAGGGTAGAATTTGAATTAATCAAATTTTCGTCGCTCTATCAGGATGCAATATTTTTATAAGAATTGAAGATGTCCTCTTGGCCTATAAGCGAAATCATTTTAAGACTTTGCTTCTTGCCGTTTCTCGGACTTGTTTAACCAGCCTAATTTTTAAATAGATAAATAAGGCTAAAATGAAGCCGCTACCGAGCATTAAGCTGTACTGTTTATGATTATATAGCCATATCAGACACAGAACGCATGCAAATATGGCCATATTAAAGAAAATGTTTAAAAGGATTTGCTTTACCATTAACACACTTGCATTTCCGGCTCAAATTCTGATGCCCAAGCCAAAATTCCACCTTCCAAGTTATATAAATTAGTGTAGCCTAACTGCTCTAACTGCTGCACGGCAGCCGCACTTCTTTTTCCGCTTCTGCACTGCATTATTACAGGCTTATCTTTCGATATTTTCGAAGCTTCAAGTATTACGTTTGCCAGAGGAATATTCTCGCCGCCTAGGTTAGACATTTCATACTCAAACGGCTCGCGAACATCGATTAATTGGAAATCTTCTTTATTGTCAATTTTCTCTTTGAGTTCTTGTACTGTAATCGCTTTCATAATAATAAGATATTTGCTCAAATATATAAATATTGCAAATCGTGCTTCTTTACGTAATGTAATATATTTTTTTGGCTCCGTAACAACTTGAAACTCTCAGCGTTCTATAACATATTTTGTTCGAAATTTAATGAAAAGCATTACTAACTTTTTTTGGTTTTGTTCAGGCGCTCATTCCGATACCTTAAAAAAGTATCCTACAGAGCATAACAAATACGTAGGTATCGGTGCTACTATTTTCTTCACCGCTCTTTTTGCATGCCTCTCCGGTGGATATGCGATGTACTTTGTTTTTTCGGGAAGTTCTTTCGCAGTTTTCTTTGCTGCCCTTTTCGGGATTTTGTGGGGTTTAGCAATCTTTAATATGGACCGATACATTGTTAGTAGTATCAGCAAAAACGGAACAACAAACCAACAGATTTTACAAGCTACACCTCGTATACTGCTTGCTATCATGATCGGGGTTGTTATTTCGCGGCCGCTGGAATTAAAACTGTTTGATAAAGAAATTCGACAAAAACTTAAAACAAGCTATCTTAACGGGCAGCGTTCCAAGATTGATACGTTGAACCAAACCTTTGTTACCAAGTACACCATGGAGCTCGGTAAAATCGGCGACTTAACCAAAGAGAGAGACTCGCTTACGAAAGATATAAATCGCTCACGCTACGTTTTAAATCAAGAAATCTTCGGGGATAAAACCAATCAAACATCAGGAAAAGAAGGTTACGGAACTTTTGCTAAACAAAAAGAAACAGTTGTAAACCAAAAAATTGAACGTTTGGCGGCTGTTCGAGCAGAAATAGGAAAATGGGAAGATTTTATAAATCGCCGAAAAGAAATGGACGGGATTTCAAGCGAACGTATGTTTAGCGGAAAGCAGCTTGACAGTTTAGTGAGCGTGGCCGGATTTGCCGATCGAAACTGGGCCTTGGGACAACTCTCTTTTAACAACGACGGGAGTCGAAACTTAGACACCTATTTCGCTATCACTTTTATAAGTTTCTTGTTCATCCTGTTTGAGTGCTTGCCGGTTTTTGTTAAGCTGATGAGTAATAGAGGGCCTTACGATATAGCACTACAGAATTATGAAGAGGCACTTGTACACGGCTCATTTAAAGAAAAAGACTACGACGTGGCAGTTACAGATGGGGTTCAAGACATTAAAGTACAGACCGAAATTGACAAGCAAAAGCAGATTATTAAGGGCACGTCTGTCCGTGATCTTACAAACTACTCTTTTGATTAAATTCTTTAGTGCCCTCTGATCAAGAATTTTCATCCTAAACAGTATTAAAGTTTTTGGGCTGTTCTTAATTCAAAATCTCTCTAATATCTTCTTGCGAAAGTGATTTAACAAAACTATCCTCGGTAGTAATTAAACTTTCGGCAACTAACTTTTTGCGGTTTTGAAGGGCGAGTATCTTCTCCTCAACACTGTCTTTAGTGATGAATTTGTAAATAAATACCTTTTTGTCCTGCCCGATCCGGTGGGTTCGATCCACAGCTTGTTGTTCAACCGCCGGGTTCCACCAAGGGTCAAGTATAAACACGTAATCTGCTTCTGTAAGGTTTAATCCTACCCCTCCGGCTTTAATAGAAATCAAGAAGAGTTTTATGTCTTTGTTTTCGGTAAATTCTTTAACTACTTGAGCCCTGTTGGTAGTTGCACCGTCTAAATAAGAATATTGTATTTCTTCTTCGTCCAGATAGTTGCGGTAAATATTTAATTGCTTTACAAATTGCGAAAACACCAAAACCTTATGACCCCTTAAAAGAACGTTTTCCAACGTGTGAATTACGTTCTCGAATTTGCCGGATTCGCCTTCATAGCTCTCATCAATCATAAACGGATGATTTGCAATTTGGCGAAGTTTCATTAAGCCTTGTAAAATTTGCACTTGTGAGTTTTTATAAGTGCCGTTTTCTATACTTTGAAGCAGCTCGTTCCTGTACTCAGATTTTATTTTTTCGTAATACTGATACTGTTCCTCGCTCATTTTACAATAAAAGAGCTGCTCTGTTTTCTTTGGCAGCTCTGTGGCCACCTGGCTTTTAGTTCTTCGTAAGATAAAGGGCTTAATTATGGCTTGCAGCTTTCGTGCCTTTTCTTCGTCCTTTTTCTTTTCAATCGGGTTACAAAATCCTCCTGAAAATAATGGCGGTTGCCAAGGAGCCCCGGATTTATGAAAGACATCTGGGTCCATAAATCATTCACTGAATTTTCTACAGGCGTTCCGCTTAAAATTAACTTGTGCTTTGATTTTAACAGTTTTACCGCTTTATAGGATTTAGAAGTGGGATTCTTTATATTTTGGCTTTCGTCGAGAATGATATAGTTAAAATAGAAAGAGCTGAGTAATTCTACATCAATTCTTGTAATTCCGTACGTAGTAAAAACTAAATTGTATCCGGCAAATAGTTCAATATCTTTACTTCTAAAGGTGCCGATATGAGCCAGAATTTTTAAATCCGGCGCAAATTTCTCCGTCTCATTCTGCCAATTGTAAATAAGCGACGTTGGCATTATAATTAAAGATGTAGAAGTTGTCGCCTTTTCGGTGTCTTCTTCTTTTATTTTTTGTAGAAGTGCTAAGGTTTGTACGGTTTTACCCAAACCCATATCATCAGCCAAACATCCCCCAAAATTATATTCTCGTAAGAAGTGGAACCAATTATATCCGGCTCGTTGATACGCCCTTAAGTTTCCTCTAAAATTCTCAGGAAGGGTGTATTCTTCAATTTCTTCAAAATCGCTTAGTTTTTGAA
Organism: Sphingobacteriaceae bacterium; assembly: GCA_043763625.1. Taxonomy (GTDB): domain Bacteria; phylum Bacteroidota; class Bacteroidia; order Sphingobacteriales; family Sphingobacteriaceae; genus Rubrolithibacter. The sequence goes on from JAYULL010000124.1 coordinate 82,804, forward strand.
GCTTCCGGTCAAAAGTTATGCTTGCGAGTTCGCTTTCTGTTATGTCTTTAATTAAGCCTATGTGATGGCTCTTTATTTTAAGCGATTTCGACCCTTCTGTAAAGTGAAGCAAATTACCGAATTGAGAAAACCATTTTTCAGGAATAACGGCTATCTCCCCGGAAGGCAGGGTAAATTCTTTAATACGATTGAGAATATGATGCTTAAGGTCGATAAAGGGAATTCGGTAGGGACCGAAGTGAACTTCCGCATAAATATCAAACCAATCGTTAGACTCTTTAAACTCTAAATTTATCCTGCTGAGCCCGAAAACAAAACGCTTGTTTCCTTCCGGCTGTTCTAGTTCAAAGCCTTTTTCGATAAGCTCTTCGTAATGCTCGTTAAGCCAATCAACAATGTTAACAGAAGCATCTTCGCCTTCAAAAGTATCTATTTCAAGGTTTATAAAAAGTGTTGCTGCTGTTTTAAGGCCCATATTAAAAAGCTCTTGCAGCTTGTTTTTTTCCCAAATCAGAGAACGCTTAACGCGATGAAAAATATAATCATCACCTTGTTTTTCCATCCTCACGCTCACTTGTTTTTCACTCCCTGCAGGAAAAATATAACTGCCGTATTTGAAGTACAATTGCAGTTGAGAAACCCCCCCTTCTACATAAATTACTTTTAGTACCGGCGAGGCTTCATATTTCTCGGTTCTAATTTCAAACCCTTCGGCATAAACATGGTGCTTTTCAATAAGCGGAGAAACAAAGCGTTCGAAATAAGTTTTTTCGGACGATTTTGGTATAGAAATATATCGCTTAGCGAGGAAAGGTTGAAGCTTTTTCCCATCGATAGAATCGTCAAAGTGATAAATAACATCATCCAAGAGCAAGCGCGCAGGCAGGTTGCAAATCACTTGTGCATCTTTAAACATAAATTCAATCCGCAGACCCTTATATTTAATCGTTGGGAAATAGCGGGTTTCTTCACTGTTCCGCCTGAAATGAAACAAAACAGAAGCCGGTTCTTCGGCAAGCTTTAGCGATCTTTCAACCGGCCAGCCTTCTTTGCTCATTAAAAAAAGTTCTTTGTTACTAAGCAGTTTAATTGCTTCTATAAGGCGCTTTTCAATTTTAGGCCTTATGGTTTCATGTAAACTTTCGTTGTAAATCTTTGTGAAGAATTCAACAGGCCTTATCGGTTTTTTATAATAGCGTTTAATAATATGTCCTTGCTCGGTTTCTTCTAAAAGCTTTATCAGTTTCAAATCCAACTCATCTAAAATGCCGGTAAACTCTTTTGCTGTGGTAGAAAATAAACGTTGATATGTTAATGAAAAATCGCCGTCGGGGTTTAGTTGCACTACGTGGGGCTCAATTAAATATCCCAAGAAACCATGCTTACAAAACGAGTAAACAACTTTACAAGGCTTCTCAGGGTTAACTCGTAACATGGCGTTTAATGCAAAAACAAGGGCAAGTTATCAGATTAAAAAGAGTAAACCTAAGCAGAATAGCCCGGTTTTAAAATTTAAAAGCACGTTAAACGAGTATTGAGAATAAAAGTTCGCACTATTTGCACATTTAAGAGAAAAATTTCACTATGTGTGGAATGTAGACCTCACCTTGAAACTTGTACCGCTTTGTAAATCAGTCTTTGGGCTACGGTTTCAGCAGGTTACCGGATATGGAACAATTATTGGCTAATAGACGTACAACCCAAAAATAACACAATGAGAAAATTATTACTTCTTATACTTATAGCTGTTCTTGCAACTGCTTCTTGCAAGAAAGAACCGGGGAAGGCTCCGGAGGATCCTGCCGGCAAGTTGGCACCTGATAACTTTACATATGCCACCACGAAAACGGTTAATATCAGTATCAGGTTACTTACAAATGATGATCAACCAATTGCCGGGGTTTTGGTGAATGTTACGGAACCTAATAAAAAAGATTCAACAACTTCTTTATTTAAAGCCATATCAAATGCAGGCGGGTATATAACAGGTTCGGTGACTGTGCCCTCGTATTTAGATACAATCGTGATCTCTCCAAATTATATCGGCTTACAGAATAACGTTAGGGCTCTTATTAAGAGTGCATCAATGACAGCAGTTATTGGTGGTAAGACCGGCTTTAGCGGGGACATCGTAGCAGTAACTTCCGGAATTACAAAAACAATGTTCGGGCGATATGCTAAAATTTCAACTACGCTTGACGGCACCGACTATGTATATCCGAATGGAGGAGACGACCAAACAGCAGTTTTCCAACCACTAGGGAAGCCGAAATATTTGGAAGCTGTACAAGATAATATTAGCGCCTCATTGTTACATTTCATTAACTCTTCGGTTCCTGAAGGTTCTTCGGTTCCGTCAAAACATCCTGAATATTTATCTGCAAGTGCCGTATCCACCCTAAATATTACCAAAACATCTGATGTTTACGTAACTTATGTTTACGAGGGTGCATCTTATAAAAACACAATTGCTTACTACTATTATCCAACCAATAATCCTCCAACAAAACGTAAGGACATAAAAAAAGTGTTTTGGGTTTTCCCTAATGCTTCCGAAACTAATGCAGGAGGCGCCTTAACTTCCGGTGACAAAGTAAAGTTGAAAGGCGATCAGAACGACGGTAAGTTTTCTGCAGGAATGTCGGTAGGATTTATGATTGTACAAAATGGGTGGGTTCAATCAGGAAGCAATACTTATACCGTTGACCCGAGCAAGCAGAAATTTTACGCAAACTCCAATCTTAACCCTGAGTCAAACAGCTCGCTTACTAAACATTCCGTTCTATTATACAGTCCCGACCATAATGTTTATGTAGTAGGATTTGAGGATCTGAATCGTGAAACACCTTCTGCGAACGAAGGTAAGCTAACCGCAGATAACGACTATAACGACTTGGTAGTTTACGCAACCGTGGCAACTCCGGGTGCAATTAGTAATAGTGGAATTTCTACAATTGATAAAGGCCTTGATACAGATGGCGACGGTTTAACGTTCGGAGATGGGTTCCCCAACGATCCTAAACGTGCTTATTCTCTTGCAACTGCAGTAAATACTGTAGCATTTGAAGATAAATGGCCGGAAAAAGGTGATTACGATATGAACGATCTCGTTGTAAATTACAGCTACCAATACAGCCTCAACGTGCAAAATCAAGTTGTGGATGTAACGGGCACATACACTCCCACAGCGGTAGGTGCATCTTTTGCAAACGGATTTGGCGTTCAATTTCCATTCTTAGCCTCTAAAGTTAAAACCGTAACCGGTCAAAAAGCTCTGGGCAATTTTATTCAAAAAGTAGCAAGCGGTGTTGAGGCCGGGCAAACAAAGGCAGTTATTATACCTTTCGATAATTCGAAAGCGTTGCTAAGTAATCCTGACGGTTCGTACTTTGTTAATACAAATCCTACTAAAGAAAAAGTTTCGGTTGCCTCAGCAGTAGTGTATATCGAGTTCAACAATGCGCTTGAGCAATCCGAAGTAGGGATAAGTCCTTATAATCCGTTTCTTATCATTAATGGAGTTCGAGGTAAAGAAGTTCACTTGCCGGGTTATTCGGCAACCGATAGGGCAGATAAAAGTCTGTTTAAAACTTTCGACGATACTTCTGATCCGTCTAAAAATCGATACTATCAATCAGCAGACAATGCCCCTTGGGCAATTAATATTGCAACTCCTTTCGTTTACCCGAAAGAAGAAAGCAATATCAGCTCGGCATACCCCCATTTTCTGGAATGGGCAGCTTCAGGAGGAAGTTTGTACAACGATTGGTATAGTAACTCAGGCAGCGGTTATAGAAACAATCAGTACATATACAGTAGATAAAAATTAGTTGTTAAGTTTTAGAGGCTGTCTCAGAAGTGTGCAGCCTTTTTTTTTACAAAGAAAATAATAGAAACATAAATTTCGATTCTCCTGTAAACGTCATGCTGCCATCTCTCTTAACTCAAGGAATATCAAAAAAAGATTACACAAAAGACAGCTTAAGCTTATTTTGTTCACTCTGGGCCACCGCCTCAATATTTCATTTGGTGGCCTTTTCAGATATTTTCATATTTAGTCCTTTCGCCTGGGGTACCGGTATCTGCAGCGTGCTGCTGCTATTAAGACCCAACAACTTGCTATTCTTTGCACTACTACTTATTACAAGCATAATCAAAACTTTTTTATGGCTTCCATATGGGCCTAATCATTTACTATTCGAAATGTTTTTAAACATTGGTATTCTAAGTGCCCTTATCAAAGCCGGAGTTGCAAACAACCTTTTAACAATAAACCCGGAGCAAAGGAAAAGTGTATATGAAGTATTTGTACCTTTTGTAAGGGTGGAAGTAATCATCCTCTACTTGTTTGCAGGAATTCACAAACTTAATTCTGATTTCCTAAATCCCGGTATTAGTTGTGCCACTTTTATGCTAAACGGAATCCGCGATAATGTTTGGCCCATTATTTCCATCAATAGCTTTTCGGAGTATGCTTCAATCTATGGAACCGTATTTGTTGAATTCTTGATTCCAATATTGCTGTTTATAAGAAGAACACGGACAATAGGACTTACAGTTGGCTTAATATTTCATTACATCCTTTCGATATATCCACATCAGGGGCTGTTTAGCTTTTCAATATTAATTTTTGCCATCTATTCCACGTTCTTATCAGAAGAAACTGTTCAACGGCTCTATTTCTGCTTGAAAGCATTGAAGCACCGCGACGTGAGCTATTTAAAGGTATTCATCCCGATTACACTCATTTGGACTTTCATCGCTACGGCTGCAATTTATTCACACCACTTTTCATTGCCTATCAAGTACCTCGGTTTTGGAGCGTGGTATTACACCGGAGGTATACTAATATCTTTTTATTTAACTACCCTTATAAAAGAACGTTTAATTCATAAAAAGAATTTTTCTGCTGTAAAATGTCCCGTTTTAATGCTATTGATCCTTCTTATTACTTTTAATGGGATTTGTCCCTACATCGGATTGAAGACAGAAACTTCATTCTCAATGTTCAGCAATTTAAGAACAGAAGGTAGCAAAACAAACCATTTTTTTATACCTACAAAGTATCATCTTACCAACTGGCAAGAAGATTTGGTGGAAATCGAAGATAGCAATTTACCCGTGCTACAGAAATACAAACAAGGAAATAACTTGATAACTTTTATTGAGTTCAGAAGGATAGTAAGTAATGCAAAAGGAGATATTTACGTGAAGTACCTGCGAAAAGGGAAAAAACAATTGTTAATAGTTCGCAATGGAATAAGTAACCAACTTGAGGCAACGGAACAACTACCCTTCTTAATAAAGAAATTTGTTCGTTTTAGACCCATCGATAAAGGGTTATGCTTGTGTAAACATTAAAATCGATTACCCTGAAAATGCTCCATCTTTCAACTAAAGTCGCAGAAGTATTTGCTCTGTTAAATTCGAGACAGCTAGTAATCATAACTTTCTTTGATTTGAATTAAAAAAGTTGTCTTCGGCTTCTTCAGGAGGCAGCCTATATAAAGATTGGTACAGTAACTCGGGCGACGGCTACAGAAACAATCAGTATATCTATAGTAAATAAATAAGTTGTGTAAAGTTTAACCGCCTCTCGAAATCCGGGAGGGGGTTTTGTTTTGCGGCTTTTGTACTACATTCCCAAAACTTATTAACCCTCATACATTCATTGTCGGGGGTCAAGGCGTTTTTATTCAAGCATTTTACCTTCCCTATTTAGCTAGAGATGACAAAGTAGCACGTAAAACCCGGAAGTGAATTCAGCTCTCCCGATAACTCAGTTAAAATAAATGCAAGAAATTGCAAATAAAATTACATTATTTACACTATTTTACTAAAAATAGTATGATATTTTAATAATTCTGCCTAAATTAGCAGTAGTATTTACAATAAAGCAATAAAATAAAGATGATTCATACAAAAAGAACCGATTTTCATAAAAGCCCTAAAAACGAAATCAATTCTATGGTTAGAATTGAGCGAACTACTGCCCAAAACATGAGTTTCAAAAATTTGGTTCAAGAACTCGACAGCAACTTGTGGGCGATGTACAATAATAAGGGCTACAAATTCGACGTAGACATAAATGTAGAACATATCGAAACAGTTGTTTTAGCATCAATAGAAAGCATAACCGTTGGAGGAGGTTGTTTTAAAGTGCTGAGTGATAAAACTGTAGAGGTAAAAAGAATGTTTGTAAACCCCTACTTTCGAGGACTAGGAGTTGCGTCGAGTATTTTAGAGGAGCTAATAACATGGGCCAAGGAACTGAATTATTCAACAGTAGTTTTGGAAACCGGTATTCAACAAAAAGATGCAGTAAGCTTGTATGAAAAACACGGCTTTTCGGTAATCTCTAATTTCGGGGTGTATATAGGAATACCGGAAAGTATCTGTATGGGTAGAAGTATTGCTCTTTAAGCTTTTACCAGCCCGTCCGTTTGCGGAATTTAAGTTACCCGTGAACGAGTAAGGATAGTTAGAACGTTACAACCACTTCTTTAAGCTCTCAAATCTGCCAGCACAGTTATTCCGCCTTTAACCTGTTGGCCTAGGTTTACTTTAACCGGGGTACCCACCGGTAAAAACACGTCAACCCGCGATCCGAATTTAATGAAGCCGAACTGCTCGCCTTGCTGCACTTTGTCGCCTTCTTTTACATACCAAACTATTCGACGGGCTAAAGCACCTGCAATTTGCCGGAACAGAACGGGTATACCGATATTGCTTTCTACTACAACTGTAGTTCGTTCGTTATCAGTAGATGATTTCGGATTCCAAGCTACGAGGTATTTTCCGGGATGATATTTGAAATGTTTTACTACACCCGACACCGGATTACGATTAACGTGCACATTAACCGGCGACATGAAAATAGAAACCTGAAGCCTTTTATCTTTAAAATATTCATTTTCGGTTGCTTCTTCAATTACTACAACCTTACCGTCGGCAGGGCAAATTACATGTTGTTCATGTTGCGAAATCGTAATCCGGGGATTGCGGAAAAATTGGAGAATAATAATAAACAGCGCAAAAGACAGGATATAAACAGCCCATTTAAAACCGGCATTATCCGGGAAGTAATAATGAGCGAGGGCATTGGCGATAAATATTACGAGAACGCATAACGCGATAGAAGTATAACCTTCTTTATGGATAGTCATATCAAACAATTGAGGCAGTAAAGTTGCTAAAAAAATATTAGGTCGAGGCCTACTTTACTTTAGCAATCGGTAAATATCTTTTAGATTTCTGCCAAGGCTTTTATAATCTAAACCGTAGCCCACCACAAACTCATTCGGTATTTCGAAACCGATATACGCTAAAAACGGTATTTCTAATTTTACGGCTTGCGGCTTGTAAAGCAAAGTACAAACTGAAACGGATGCGGGTTGATGTTTTGCTACAGATTCTAAAATTCTATTAAGCGTTAGGCCGGTATCCACAATATCTTCAACCACTACAACATCTCGCCCATTCAAATCAATATCCAAACCGATAATACTATTCACTTCACCTGAACTTGCCTCACCTGCATAGGATGCTACTTTTATAAATGTTGTTTCGGATGCAATATTAATTTCTTTCATTAAATCAGCCAAAAACATGAAACTGCCGTTAAGCACCCCGATAAAAACGGGGGTTTTTGCTTCGTAATCTACATTCAATTGAATCCCCAAAAAGCGGGTACGCTTTTTTATTTGGTCGTATTCCAGCAGTATTTCAAACTCCTTATCGTCAATTTCGACTCTGTTCATTGTTAATAAAATTAATCCGCCCTTAAAATACACCCAAAAGACCGCCGTTCTCTTTTCTCCTACGTCGGCGTTCTTCGCGACGTTGTTTTCGCTTGTCGTCCGGACTGATAAGCGAATCCCTTTTCTCGCTTTGTTTTTCCAAGTCGCGTATATGTATAGTGTCCGGCTTCTTTCCTCCTCCAAAAATTCGTTCTAAAAGTGTCCGGGTGTCTTCTTCCGATTCGTCTCCGCCTAAAGAATCCAGTACCAAAGTATCCGGTTCAGGCATTGCCGTTCTTAAACTTGGTTTTAATCGCACGGTATAAAAACCGTAAGCGTTTGAATCTCGTTCTGCCCATCCCCGCCGTGCCATTAAATTTCCGATGAGCCTGAAGTACCCGCGAACTCCGGTCCGCAAACTGCCGTCGCCGTTAAAAAAGTTTAATCCTTGTTTAGGCATGGGTACAATTCTCGCCAAGAATAAGCTTTCGCCTAAGTCCAGTTGGGAAGGATGTTTGTCGAAATAAAAACGTGCCGCCTCTCCTATGCCGTAAACGTTTCTTCCCCACTCAATTAAGTTCAGATAAACTTCAAACATACGCTCCTTCGTAGAAAGCCGGTTTTTTTCGATCAACCAAACAATTAAAGTTTCTTCAATCTTACGAGCCAAAGTTTTTTGACGATTTAAGAACACGTTCTTTACCAACTGCATAGAAATTGTACTGCCGCCGCGTTTAAATGCTTTTTCTTTATAATTTGTTGCTATAGATTTTCTTATCGATTCTTCTACAAAACCGTTATGACGATAAAAAGACGGATCCTCGGCAGTTAAAACCGCATATTTTAGCACCGACGATACCTCATCAAGCGGAGTATAATCCGGATTAGCAGGACCAACCTTTATGGCCCGCATCGGCTTTCCAAATTCGTAAGGCGTATAAACAAACCCGGCATTTATTTTTTGCAAGTTTGTTTTCCCCCAAGACACAATCTTAAAATTCCTTTTATCAAGTCTCGAATCGAACCGAACCGCGTCCGGACTTGCGGTGTTAAGAAAGAAGTTCAAACTGTACTTTACCTTGCCCCGAACTTTCATCCCTTCTAAAGATTCAAACATACCTTGAGGGAACGAATTAAAAACCTGCATAGCATCCATCTCTTCTGTCCTGATTTTTAATTCATAGGCTTTAGTAGGATACAAAGTATATTTAACGAAAGGCTTAGCCCGAATATCCTTGATCCGGATTAAGGAAGAACTATCTATTGAAACATAGTTTTCGCCGATAAAAATATTAGCATCTAACGAACCTTCCCGAACCATTATGTTATTTGCAGCAAGTTTGGGATGATTAATTAAAATGTTTTTTACGGAAAAGGATCCTAAAATTTTCAGTTGTTCGCCGGATTTATTTACATCGTTCAGTCGCGCGTGAGCAGTGTCGAAATTTAATTTCAGGCCAAACTTTTTCTCAACAAAAGCCAGCTCGACTTTTTTGTGTTCGGCATATAACTCTATATCTAAATGTTCATCTCCCGGTTCTACCAGTCCGTCTATATGCCAAACTGATTCCCTGTTATTTACGGTAATCGTGGATTTTAGATTGCCGTTATCGATTGCAGCTGAATTAACCAGAAATCGTAAAGAATCTTTAGTATCGGTAAAGGTTAAGCTGAAATTCTTCATGCTCATATCCTCAGGAATTTTATTTAAAAGTTTACTTAGTATGTTATCAGCGAGCTCAGCCAGGTTGCTACGCTTTTGGTCGTCTGCCGGCTCACTCGTTTTCTTCTTAAACAAGAAATCGTAATTTCCACCGGAACTCCGTTTTACTAAACTTATTTTACTGTTAAACATCTTTAATCCCGCAAGATTAATATTCCCAACCAACAGGGGAAGTAGTTTTACACTTACACTTAGCTCAGAAATCGAAGCCAAGCTGTCTCGATCTTTAGGCACTATCGTAACGTTTTTTAAGTTCACCGTCCTTATTCCCTCAAATCTTGCTTCGCCTATTTTAACATCCAAGTCATACTCATTTTTTGCTTGGTTTACAGCCTTGGCTATTGCAACCTTTAATAAGGCTTCGCGCTTGTTGTAGGCGATAATGCCTGCAATAAGGGCTAATAGAGTGAGCACGAGAAGAGTAATTCCGGCATATTTTAAGTACTCGGACGTAATTATTATTCGCTTTTTAGGATCGTTCTTCATTAACTTGTTCGGCTTGAAAATTCATTTTAAACCCTTTTCTTTTTTGAATGTAAATATCCGGAAAAAGGCATAGCAAATCACAAGTTAAATGGCGGGTTTAGTACTTTTGTTTTTCAAACAGTTAAACATGATTACAAAGGAACAGGTTTTAGATGCTTTACGGAATGTAGAAGAGCCGGATTTGAAAAAGGACCTGGTTACACTCAATATGATAGAAGACATCAAGATCGAGGGTAACAACCTTAGCTTTTCGGTAATTTTAACAACGCCGGCTTGTCCCCTAAAGGCGCTTATAGAAAACGCATGCCGAAACGCCATCGCCCATTTTATTAGTAAGAGTATTGATGTAACGGTAAACATGACTTCACGTGTTACCACTCAAAAGAATCAACCTCTACCTAATGTTCGAAACATAATTGTTGTAGCTTCAGGGAAGGGGGGAGTGGGAAAATCGACCGTTGCGGCAAACCTGGCTTTAGGCTTAAGTAAAAGCGGAGCAAAGGTGGGATTAATAGACGCCGATATTTACGGTCCCAGCATTCCTATTATGTTTGGACTTGAAGGGGCTCGACCGAAAGCCACACAAACTGCAGAAGGCAAGACAAGGATAGAACCGATAGAGAAATACGGAATAAAACTTTTATCTATCGGTTTTTTTACTGACCCTAATCAACCGATTCCTTGGCGGGGACCTATGGTTTCGACAGCTATCAAACAATTGTTTAACGACGGCGATTGGGGCGAATTGGACTACTTGGTTGTGGATCTCCCTCCCGGCACCGGAGATATTCACATCACGCTTACCCAAAATTACCCTGTTGCCGGTGCTGTTATCGTTACAACTCCTCAGAATGTAGCCTTATCCGATGCCCGGAAAGGAATCGGAATGTTTATGATGGAAACCATCAATGTACCTTTGCTGGGCATTGTTGAAAACATGTCGTACTTTACTCCGGCAGAACTTCCCGACAATAAATATTACATCTTCGGAGAAAACGGCGGAAAGAAATTGGCAGAACAATATAACGTTCCGTTTTTAGGAGAAATCCCCCTAGTAAAAGGCATTAGCGATGCAGGAGATTCGGGCGAGCCGATAATTTTAAACGAAAGCAACCCTGCGGCGTTTGCTTTTCTCGATATCGCTCAACGTGTTGCGCAACAAGTTTCCATATGCAACGCTAAAAATAAACAGTAATTTGACCTTCAGCGAAGCGTATTATTCGTATTTTTAAAAAAATAACCCTATGGATTTGTTGGAAAAGGTAGAGAATGCATTAGACACTATCAGGCCATATTTGGATGCAGATGGCGGAAACGTTTCTATTGAAGAAATTACTCCCGAAAATATAGTTCGCCTTAAACTTTTGGGTGCATGCGGATCTTGCCCCATGAGTATTATGACTTTAAAAGCGGGAATTGAACAAGCGATAAAAAGGGCTGTACCCGAAATTGAAGGAGTAGAAGCAGTGAACTTAACGGATATAAACGACCCGGAGGCAATAATGCCGGATCAAGCTTGAACAGCTATAAATATTTGAAGCCGCTTTTTTGAACCTAAGCCACTTTTTCTGTTTAACAGATTTTAACAAAGGGATAGCACAATTTTTGATACGTTTACAGTAATGAAAGTTTGGATTGCATACTTGGTAATTATTCTTGGTGCTTTTACGCAAGTTATGGCGCAGGAAAAACCCTTGGTGCAATTTACCGGAGTAATTTATAATGCCGATACGGCTGCAGTTGTTCCGTATGTTACAGTTACAAACAAATCCCGGGGAAACATTGCTTTTGCAGCAAACTATCAAGGTTACTTTTCTTTTGTCGCCCGAGAAGGTGATACGATTGCTTTTTCTGCTATAGGATACGGTAAAGAGGCTTTAGTTATTCCGCAAAACTTGTCCGAAAAAAAATATACGGTTATGGTTAGAATGAAACCGCAAACAATAAACCTTCCTACCGTTAAGCTTTTTCCATGGGCGAGTGAGGACGAATTTAATCAAGAGTTTTTAACGATGAAAATAGCGGACGATGACTTGGCTCTCGCAAAGAAAAACCTTACCAGAGGAAGCTTACTGGCTTTAGCTAAAACATTGCCTCGAGACGGGGATGAGCATCAAACCATGAATTTTCAAAACAATCATATAGCTTTATCAAACAAAGCGATAAATCAGCGAGGCGCTAATCCTTTGCTTGATCCTTTTAAATGGGGAGCATTTATTCAGCAAATCATGAAAGGCGATAAGAGCCGTAAAGACGACGAGGAGAACTAGCGTTTCTTCTTTTGCGCAGGAAATTTCATCTTATAATCTACTTTCACTAATCCTTTTGAAATTGAATCGAGTTTATTTTTGAGCATTGCTTTTCTTAACGGACTTAGCTTTTCGATAAACAACTTCCCTTCTATATGGTCGAATTCATGTTGAATAACACGGGCCGCTAATCCTGAATATGTTTCTGTATACTCTACCCAATTTTCGTCTTTATAGGTAATTGTAACGTTTTGGTAACGGTTAACTTCTTCGCGAATTTCAGGTATGCTTAGGCATCCTTCGTTAAAACTCCATTTTTCGCCTTCTTCAGTTAGAATACGAGCATTAATTAAAACTTTTTTAAAGCCCTTTAGGCTCTCTTCATCTTCAGCAAACGGAGTGGCATCAATAACGAATAAACGAATAGAAAGTCCCACTTGAGGCGCAGCCAACCCTACTCCGTTAGCATTATACATGGTTTCGAACATGTCTTCGATTAATTGATTGAGGTTTGGATAATCGGGATTAATATCAATCGCTTTTTTTCGCAGAACAGGATCGCCGTATGCTATAATGGGTAATTTCATAGGTGCAAAAATAATGTATTGGTATCGAAAAGGCGACCGGCAATAAGTAAGATTTACGACAGATTAAATCCTTTGCCGTACAGAAAACGTCTATCTGATTTTTTAAACAGGCGCTTTCCGCCCAATTTTTCCTAAATAATAATCACGGCACTAAACGGTTCTTTATATTTTTATAACTTCGAAAGTATATAAACCTTGATAGTTTCTGCAAACGTTTGCGAACTCTACTATAAATTTGAAATGAAATATATTTTTAGATCAATTGTCCCGGCAATTATCTTTTTGTCAACAGGATTTGCTCTTCATGCACAAACTGTTATTCCGCTTTACGACGGCAAGATTCCTAATTCAAAACCTTCTCCTGATGAAGAAGAATCTAAATACGAGCCGGACAGCATTCTTGTGATCAGCAAGATCAGCCGCCCCACTTTAACCATATTTCAGGCTCCAAAAGAGAAGGCGACCGGAGCAGCGGTAGTTATTTGTCCCGGCGGCGGGTATTGGGTCACCGCGTCAAAGCACGAAGGAACCGACGTGGCTAAAAGATTTAACCGGATGGGCGTTACAGCATTCGTTCTTAAATATCGTATTCCAAGCGAAAAGACTATGCTTAATAAAGAAATCGGCCCCCTTCAAGATGCACAACGGGCTTTGCAATATGTTAGAGAAAATTCAAAAAAATACGGGGTAGATAAAAAGAGGGTAGGCATTTTAGGCTTTTCTGCCGGAGGACATTTGGCATCAACTGCCGCAACTCATTATCAAAAGGACTATATCCCCAATCCCAAAAAAACAAGCCTTCGACCGGATTTTATGGTGCTTATTTATCCGGTTGTAAGCTTCCAAGACAGCATTTCGCACTCCGGTTCGGGTGAACAACTTTTGGGTAAGAATGCTTTGCCGGAAAAACTAAGAGAATATTCCAATGAGCTACAGGTTACTTCAAATACTCCCCCAACCTTCTTGGTGCATGCAAAAGACGACCAGGTTAAAGTTCAAAACAGCATTGTTTTTCATAATGCATTAGATAAGAAAAAGGTGCCTAACGAAATGTATCTATACGAAAAAGGCGGGCACGGCTATGGTATGTTCAACAAAAGCAGCAGTGTATTGTGGCCTGATTTGGTAGAACAATGGCTCATTAAAATGAAGTTTATTAAAAAATAGCTTAGTATGGATAGGAGAAAATTCATTAAAGACGTATCCGTTGCAACCGCGGGCATTACCATTCTTAACTTTCCTGTATTTGGTAAAAATGCTCCGAGTAATAAAGTTGTTTTGGCAGTAATGGGACTTAACAGCAGGGGAAATTACTTGGCATCAAGCTTTGCCGGATTGCCGAATATTGAGATTGCTTACCTCTGCGATGTTGAAGAAGGTGCGGTTAAAAAAGGCCTTGACGCCCTAAAGAATGCCCCAAGAAAGCCTCAGATTGTTAGGGATATTAGAAAGCTGGTGGAGAAGAATGACTTCGACGGCTTGATTATCGCCGCACCGGACCATTGGCATGCACCCGCCGCCATTTTAGGTGCCGCTCACGGTAAACATGTTTATGTAGAAAAGCCTTGCGGGCAAAATCCATACGAAGGCGAACAGGTTTCGAAAGCGTATCACAAATACGGCAAACATATTCAGATGGGAAACCAGCGTCGGTCAATGCCAACGCTGATAGAGGCTGTGAAATTAGTTAATGAAGGAATTATCGGGGACGTTTATATGGCCAAGGCTTGGTATACAAATAACCGAGCGAGTATCGGTATTGGGAAGCAAACACCCTCTCCCGATACCTTAGATTTCGACTTGTGGCAAGGTCCGGCACCTAGAATGCCTTACCGCGACAACTTAATACACTACAATTGGCACTGGTTCTGGCATTGGGGAACCGGTGAAGCTTGCAACAACGGAACACACGAAGTGGATTGCTGCCGGTGGTTTTTAGGTGTTGATTACCCTACAAAAGTAACTTCGGGCGGAGGCCGCTATGCATTCAAAGATGATTGGCAAACGCCTGACACTCAAATTGCAAGTTGGGAATTTGGCAACAAAGGCACGATAACGTGGGAAGGTAGAAGTTGTAACAATTACGGGGTTGAAGGAACCGGAAGGGGTTTTATCATCTATGGTACCAAAGGAACATTAGTAAATAAAGGCGGCGGCGATTATGCAATTTTCGATCTTAAAAACACGCTTTTCAAGGAAGTAAAGTCTGAAGTAACAGCTGCTGCAAATAATACCGTAAGCGCTAACGGCAATTTAGACTTATATCATTTACAGAACTTCGCCGACAGTATTCGAGGAGAAGCTAAACTAAACTCCCCTGTAGATCAGGCACACAAATCTGTTCTTTTATGCCATTTGGCAAATATTGCGCAAAGAAGCGGAGAGACTTTGCATTGCGATCCTGCAAACGGACACATTTTAAACAATGCCGGCGCTATGAAGTTATGGAAAAGGGAGTATGAAAAAGGCTGGGAGCCCCATGTTTGAGGGTGTAAAGATAACTAATGAATGTCCTAAAATAAGTTTAAACTCTACAAACATTTTTCCTATGAATTCGAAATTCCAATGAAGCCCAAGTTTATCTTTTCAGCTTTTCCGGTGGTATTATTAGCGTGCCTTTCTTTAGTGGTCGACAAGCCGACTATAGATACGGGTGGCGTCTTGCATAGAAAAGGAAATCTCATTGTAAATGCTCAAGGCAGGGAGGTTTGGTTAAAAGGGGTAAGTTTCGGCAACGAAGTTTGGTCTGATAACCCTTTGCCTGTTAATCATCATACAGAAAAAGACTTTGAAAGAGTGGCAGCTATGGGCATGAACGCAGTTCGTTTTTACCTGAACTATAAAACGTTTGAGGACGACGCGAGTCCTTACCGGTACAAAGAAGCCGGTTGGAAATGGATTGATCAAAATATTGCTTGGGCAAAAAAGAATAATGTTTATTTAATTTTAAATATCCACGTTCCGCAAGGGGGATTTCAATCTATCGGAGAGGGAGTAATGTTGTGGGAGAACTTCGAAAATCAACGTAGGCTTAAAGCGTTATGGAACAATATTGCTCAACGGTACGCTAAAGAGCCCGCGATTGCCGGATATGATTTGCTGAACGAGCCGGTAACTTCTCAATCAATAACCCAATGGCAAACCTTAGCGCAACAGCTAGCTGATACAATCCGTCAAGTTGATAAGAACCATTTATTGATTGTTGAAAGACTGAACGCCGCAAAAATGAGTTGGAAAAACTTTAATGAGGATAATAACTTTTTCCTTATTGACGACCCCAATACGATGTACACTTTCCATTTTTATTCGCCCTTTAAATTTACGCACCAGTTTGCAAGCTGGGCAAAAATGGGCGAGGGAGGAAAATACCCGGACGAAAGTACGAGCGAAGGTGGGGATAAAGTTCGAAATAAGGCTTTTCTCGAAAACGAGTTGAATAAGTATTTGGCTTTCGGAAAGAAGAACAACGTACCGCTTTACCTGGGCGAGTTTGGTGTGATAAAATACGGATTTGAAAATAATAGGGGAGGCGTAACTTGGGTGTCGGACATGGTGGATATCTTAAAACAGAACCATGTTAACTTTACCTACCATGTTTATCACGAAGATAATTTCGGTCTTTATTACGGTTACGGTAAACCAATAGATACAACACAAGCGAATACAAGCTTAATTAATATCTTCACTAGAAAGTTGAAAGAGAAATAAGGTAAGATTTTGGGTTTTACAATAGCGACTATTTTTTTTTGATATTCAGGGGAACCGGGAGAACCGAAGGTTTTGTTTAAACGCTCTCGGCGAAGCCAAATTCTTTTTAAATTAATTTCGAACCAATCCTACCCAAAAGTTATTGTAGCCTAAACCCACTTGAATAGAAATAAGCTGCTGCTGAAGCATTTCGAGTATTGCTAAAAAATTGTAAACAAAGTGAACTCTGTTTTCTGAATCTTTTTTTAATTGGGAGAAATCGAGTTTATTATTTATATCAAGCAAGTTGCTGATGAATTTTTTTTGCTGTTCAATACTGTAGGGATATTGAATAACAGTATGAGTAACGACATTTTCTCTATGTTGATAGTTCACCATAGCCTTTTCATAAACTAACATAAGTTTGTACAAGTCGAAAGAAGAAAGTTCTTCGCCCGGTTCGGAATTTTCGGCTGCAAGGTGCAAATTGTAAACAATATTCCCCCGTTTTTCCTGCTTAAAGCGCTCTTCTTCTAAAACCCGCAACTCCAGGGAAACCTGCTTAAACTTCTTATACTCTATTAATTTTTGGATCAGGTCCTGCTTCAAATCGATCTCGTTGCCTTCCTCATCAAGCTCAATTCGCGGCAAGAGTGCTTTTGCTTTAATGCGCATTAGAGTTGCAGCAACAAAAATAAACTCACCGGCAAGCTCAATGTTTAAGGCACTCATGGATCGGAGATAGTCCAAAAAATCATCTGCTATTTTTGTAATAGATATTTCATGAATCTCCAGCTCCTCCCGTTCTATAAAAAACAAAAGCAGATCAAAAGGACCTTCGAACTGAGGCAGTTTTATCTCAAATGTTTCCGATGCAGTCAAGTTATCAAAATTAAAAATTAGAAGCCGATTACTGAAATAAACAAAACTCGCCGGGGCTTAATTTTAAGTAGAATGTTTTAGGGGAATTCTGTTACTTTGTAATCTATTTTTTAACACCCCAACGATGGAAGTTAAGCCCGGCGATTTGTTAGCACAGATAAACTATCCGGCTGATTTAAAAAAGCTTAAGGAAAGCGATTTAGAACAAGTTTGCCGAGAACTGAGACAATATATTATTGATGTTGTTTCTGTAAACGGCGGTCATTTCGCAGCAAGCTTAGGGGTAGTTGAACTTACTGTAGCGTTACATTATGCACTAAATACCCCTTATGACCAGTTGGTTTGGGATGTGGGCCATCAAGCTTACGGGCATAAGATTTTAACCGGAAGACGCTCTGTTTTTCATACAAACCGGCTTTTTGACGGCATCAGCGGTTTCCCGAAACGAAGCGAAAGCGAGTACGACACCTTTGGCGTTGGGCATTCTTCGACTTCTATTTCGGCCGCTCTTGGAATGGCGGTTGCATCGCACTATAAGGGCGAAAAAGACCGACAACATGTGGCTGTAATCGGCGACGGTGCAATGACGGGGGGGATGGCCTTTGAGGCATTAAATCATGCAGGCATTGAAAACTCTAATCTGCTAATTATACTTAACGACAATTGCATGTCGATAGATCCGAACGTGGGGGCTTTAAAGGAATATCTTACCGATATTACTACTTCACGCCACTATAACAAGTTTCGGGAAGATATAGGTCACATTCTATCCAAACTTTCACAAGTAGGACCCAATGCTTTTAAAATTGCAAAAAAGATTGAAAAAAGCATTAAAGGAACTCTTTTAAAAAACAGCAACTTTTTCGAGGCGCTTAAATTTAGATATTTTGGCCCTATTGACGGGCATGATGTAAAGCATTTGGTAAAAGTTATAAAAGATTTAAAGCAAATTCCGGGGCCTAAAATACTGCATTGTCTCACTGTCAAGGGAAAAGGCTTCGCTCTGGCAGAAAAAGACCAAACCAAGTGGCATGCTCCGGGCTTGTTTGATAAGATTACCGGAGAAATCCACAAAACCGTTCCGGAAAAGCCCCAACCACCGAAATATCAGGACGTATTTGGCCATACTATTGTTGAACTTGCGGAACAAAACCCAAAGATAATGGGTATAACCCCTGCAATGCCCAGCGGAAGTTCTTTAAATATCATGATGAAAGAGATGCCAAACAGGGCTTTTGATGTTGGGATTGCAGAACAGCATGCGGTAACTTTTTCGGCGGGCTTGGCTACTCAGGGAATGGTTCCCTTTTGCAATATTTATTCCAGCTTTATGCAACGGGCGTACGATCAAATTATTCATGATGTAGCCATACAAAAACTGAACGTGGTTTTTTGCTTAGATAGGGCCGGTCTTGCCGGTGCGGATGGCGCTACTCATCACGGTTCGTACGACTTGGCCTATCTACGGTGTATACCCAACTTGATTGTTTCAGCTCCAATGAATGAAGAGGAGTTAAGAAATCTGATGTTTACCGCCCAGCTGGAAAACATGGGGCCCTTTTCAATTCGTTATCCGCGAGGGCAAGGCGTTATGCCTGATTGGAAAAGATCTTTTAAAGAAATCCCAGTAGGTAAGGGACGCAAAATTTGCGATGGTGAAGAGGTGGCAATTTTAACAATCGGGCATATCGGCAACGAAGCCACAAAAGCTTGTTTAGAGCTTAATGCTGACGGAATATATCCTGCTCATTATGATATGCGTTTTGTAAAGCCTTTAGACGAAGATCTTTTGCACGAAGTATTTGCTAAGTTCAAAAAAATAATAACCGTAGAAGACGGATGCTTACAAGGAGGAATGGGAAGTGCCGTAGTTGAATTTATGACAGATCATAATTACTACAGTCATATTGTTCGTCTAGGTATTCCTGATGAATTTATTGAACATGGCGAGCAACCGGAGTTGTGGGCAGGATGCAACTATGACTCTGCCGGGATAATAAAAACAGTGGAAGAGTTAGCTGTAAGGAGAACAACTAGGACAATGGCCGGTTGAATTTGAAAGGCAAGGAGTAGGAGTTTAGGGAGCAAGATTTTAAACTCCTTAGATTGTAAAGAGATACTTTATAACTATTTGAAATACACCAACTCCCACTACCCACATAATAGTTCGAAGCTTAGCACTATTAATTCTATCAATTAATTCGATCTTTAAATCTTTTACCTGATTACGGTCTCCTGTTTAACTTCTTCTTTAATAGTATTTTGTACCGCGGAAACAACAGTCTCGGCGGTTTCTTTATCTGCCTTATCCCTAATTATTTCATACAATTGAATTGCCGAAATGTTAATTTCCAAAAAAAATTTAACTACGATGCAAAGGTCTTAAAAATCTTTATACAAACTTCGGAACGAACTTCTTAAGCCAAAAGTTAGCCAGACCGTTTTATTGCTTGACAGATCATTTTTTTCTGATCGAATTATCCCTCCTAACTCCAATCTTAAATTGTATTTGGGATTAATAAGATAAGATGAGCTGCCTTCTAAAAAAACCAAATCCGTAGTAATTCCTTGCCCAATAAAATTGTTGTTTCTGCCGGTTGCAGTATGATAGGGTTTAGAAATATCTCCTCCGTAATTCACGGTTTTATTATAATCTAAACCGTAACGTGCAATATTAACCTGCCCCATAAAGTCTAAACGCTTGTAAGAATAATTTATAATCCCTAAAGCTTCGCCAAAATTTGCCCCTAGCGGATGAGCAAGAGACTGCCTATAATGAGCATAATTAAGAATATCAACCCGGCCTGAGTAGGTGTAGGGCTTCACAAGATTGGTTTCGAACAAATAATTCAGGCGCTTAATCTTGAATAAATCGGAACCCCTAAACCCTACTTGCAATCCCCACTTATTACGATAGCTGCCGGTTCCTGCAAAAAAACTTTTAGCTTCAAACTCGTCTAAAAGGAATTGCCCGTAGAGGGTGGTTTTTTTTAGAATTTCATATTTAACATTTAAACCCAAAAGCGCATTATCCGGCGAACCTGCATTGAATTCTTGCGGACGTAAAAATATTATCGGGTTTACATATGCAGGATCAAAACCTCTTTTGTTTCCCAAGCTATCGGTTTGGGCCCAAATTACTGCATCAAAGAAGCCTACAGAAAATCTATTGCTAACGTTCCAATCCAAATAATGATATATTCCTCCTTTTTTGCGATTTCCGGCATCGTATGATAGTTTCTTTGCTTTCGGATCAACCATTCCTGTCCAAATAGTCATGTATCTTACGTTTCCTAATGTGCCGGTAAGTTTAAAAAAAGGATAATTCATTGCATTATCAGACATTAAGAGACTTCGGTAACCGTCGCCGATAAAGTTTTTATCCTGCCCTAATGTAATGTTCAAGTACTTGATCGGCGTATATGAAAGAATCGCCGTTGCGTACGACCAATCGCTAGTAGGCTTATTGGCCTTTCGAGCCGCAGATTGCCCCGGAACTACCTCGTTATTCCTGACGAAATTTAAATAGTATTCCGGAAAAACGCCCTGATTTTCAAAGCCGCTTGCATAAAACGAAAACTTTTTGCCAACCGTTCCGCCTACCTGAAAGCCTCGGGTATTAAGCCAAGTAGTTTTCCCTTCTTCAAATTCTTTCCCGATCATAAAGTCCGGAAGAAAATCTACATAGGCTGTATAATCGCTCTTTTTTACATCTATCAAATGTTCGTTAAAAAGTTTTCGGTCGAGCCAAGATTGGCGGCCCGAACGAACACCGTAATTGAGAATAGAGTCAATACTTCCGGCAAGTAAGCTATCATCCGCAAAGAAAGGCCTTAGAGAGCTATGAAAACGTGTGTTCTTATTGTAAACCTCCTTTGAAAGTTTCTGATAAAACCGATAGGAATAGGGGAACGTATTGTTGGGGGTTTGGGCTTGGGAAAATTTAACCAACATTAACAATCCCAAAAGTATTTTTATCTTTTTCATTAATTAACTTTCTATGTGTCGTGCTTAATTCCGGGCAAATATGGCGAATTACCTATCCTTTAAAAAGGCTTTGAAAGAGCTTATTTTATTATTATAAATTTGCGCAATAATATCAGATGCCGGCTTGGTAATATCTTTTTAATATGATGTTGGTTTTTCCACTTGTTTATATCTCTTCTTTCTTGATTTCGTTGAGAGACATCATACGAGGAAAACGAGAATCAGTTGTGTTATTTTTAATATTGGCTTTGCCGATTTATATAACCAGCCTGTCAGTTACTTTTAGCTTTGGTTTAAATAACTATATAAAATTTCTGCAACCGCTCAAAGAACTAATTGTTATTTTCTTATTAGGAACTCAAATTTGGACTTTACAAGGAAAAATACGACTGCATAAAATTGATTTTGTAGTTATTGCATTCTTTTTCTATACCTTTTTATATGCACTTCTGCCCATCGGCGAACAGAGCTTTTCAAACAGGTTGATTGCTTTTAAAAGTCTTTCCTTTTTTCCGCTGATTTACTTCTCAGGCAGGCTTTTCGACTTTCGGAAAATATATCTCAGCAAGTATTTTCACCTTATTTTATTGGCGGGCATTTTAGCAGCTTCGGTAACTCTTTTTGAGGTTTTTTTCTCTCAGCACTTTCAAACGCTTACCGGGTATGCCGATTATAACTACTATGTTTTCAACGTAGAACCTACAGGAAGCTACGGATTAAGTTATACGTTTGAATCTGAAGGAGGATTTAAACGCTTTGCAAGTTTTTTTGCCAACCCTTTAGAACATGCCGCAGCAACGCTGTTAGCATTAGCAGTACTGGCAGCAGTTTGCACTACAGATAATAATAAATTCAGGTTCAATAACTTTACAGGCGCAGCTTTCGTTGCTACCGGTATTTCTATCCTTTTAGCTCTTTCGAGGTCACCGATGGTAGGTTATTTCTTGATAATTTATGTTTATGCCCTGATAAATAAAAGGAAACAGATTTTGTATGCTATCAATTTATTTATAATGTCACTGGTATTGTATTTTTTCTATTGGATAAATAATAAGGACATACAAGAACTTATTTTAAACACCATTAATTTTAGTAACCCTTCCAGTGTGGGTCACGTTTTGGAGTGGATCGAAGGCGTAAATTCCATGATCAAGAACCCTTTAGGAATCGGTTTGGGAACTTCAGGAAGAGTTGGCGGCAGCTTTGGGGAGACAACAGGCGGTGAAAATCAGTTCTTAATTGTAGGAGTTCAAACGGGAATAATTGCAGTTATTATTTATTTATTTATTTATTATTCGCTTATAAAAGAAAG
>JAYULL010000125.1:0-37883 GCA_043763625.1 Sphingobacteriaceae bacterium
AAAAAGCCTGATATTGTACTCAACATAAAATGCTTTGCCTTTATGAAATATACAGGAGATTCTTAATTGCTTGAAAGGTTTATTTGCAGCAGTAGAAGCGGAATGCGGTAATTTTCTTCCTACTAATATTGGATGGAAACCATTATTTGCCAGAGTGGTACATATGCGGTGCATACGTTGATCAAAGTTGAGATCATTAGTAACTGTAAAATAAATTGTTTTCAAATTTTCAAAATAAAAAAAGGTTCTGCAAATATGCAAAACCTTCCTTTATAAAACTATTTAACTTATGAAACTATTGTCCCATGTTCATACCTTCAGCCCCTTCACCACCGGTACCTTTGGTATTTTTTCTTTTGAATAATGATGCATCAAACTTACCAAAACGCCAATTGAAATTTAATCTCAATATTTGTGGATCTCTTCTGCGGAAAACATCTTGTACAATGAAAGGCGATTCAGAGAATATGTATGAACGTCTTGTTCTAAAAATATCATTTATATTTAATGACAATGAGGCTTGCTTGTTTTTCATAAACTCGTATCTAAGACCGGCATCTACATAATAATTCGATCTTACAAAACCTTGCGAAGTAGTAGTTTGACCAAACATACCACCGCCTCCGCCACCAAACATTCCCCCACGGCCACCACCGCCACCACCATTACCACCTGGAGGCAATACTGTTTTGGATTGATACTCACCAGAAAGTTGTAAAGTAAAATTCTTAGGCAATTTAAAAGTGTTGTTCAACTTACCAAACCAACTAGTTAATGCATCCTGATCGGCTTGAGAAGGATCGTTCAAAAATTGAATTATAACTTCAAAATCAGGATAATCTTGATCTAAAACGGAAAGTAAATTTTCTCTAAGGTTCTTTTCTTCGTTACGGGCACTTATTACAACTGAGACCGGATGCACAATATCTTGCAATACGTCTTTAATCTTATAGCCTATCAAAGCCGAATGATAACGGAATAAATAATATAACTGTATTACAAGAGTTAAAAAAAGAAGAATTAGAATTGTTAACGTTGTTATTTGCACCGGTTAATATAAAACGCAAATTTGTCATTTAAAAGTTAATGTAAGGCATCCTACCAAAAATTTTCGGCAGCAAAAGGGTTTTATTTTTGCTATTTTTGGTATCCCTACCGAATGAAGTTTAAGTTAGAAGCATCAGACATATTCTCGAAAGCCCGTGCAGGTGAAATTACTACCGATCATGGAACTATAAAAACCCCGATCTTTATGCCTGTAGGAACTGCCGGAACTGTAAAAGCAGTACATCAACGGGAGCTGAAAGAAGACATAAAAGCACAAATAATTTTAGGAAATACATATCACCTGTATTTACGGCCGGGATTAGACACTCTAGAAAAAGCCGGAGGGTTACACAAATTTAACGGTTGGGAATTACCGATATTAACCGACAGCGGCGGGTATCAAGTTTATTCGCTCTCCGATGTAAGAAAAATTAAAGAGGAAGGAGTAACATTCCGATCGCATATCGACGGTTCTAAACATTTGTTTACTCCCGAAAACGCTATGAATATTCAACGAATAATAGGCGGGGATATAATAATGGCTTTTGACGAGTGCACCCCTTATCCGTGCGAATATCAATATGCAAAAAAATCTATAGAGATGACTCATAGATGGCTTAAGCGGTGCTGCAACAGGTTTGACTCTACCGAACCTAAATACGGTTACTCTCAAACGCTTTTTCCCATTGTGCAAGGCTCTGTTTATAAAGATTTACGCATTCGATCTGCGGAAGTTATAGCTTCTTTTGAAAGAGAAGGAAACGCAATCGGTGGTCTATCTGTAGGTGAACCTGCCGAAGAAATGTATGCAATGACAGAAGTAGTTTGCAATATATTACCGTTAGACAAGCCTCGCTATCTTATGGGAGTAGGAACTCCCGCAAATATCTTGGAAAATATAGCTCTCGGCATTGATATGTTCGATTGCGTAATGCCCACTCGAAATGCACGAAACGGTATGCTTTTTACCAAAGAAGGTATAATCAACATCAAAAACGAAAAATGGAAAAATGATTTTTCGGCAATAGATGAAACAAGTGATTTGTTTGCAGATCAGAATTATTCGAAGGCATATTTACGACATTTGATACATTCTAAAGAAATTCTCGGAGCGCAAATAGCTACTTTACACAATTTAGGGTTTTATTTATGGTTAGTAACGGAGGCGCGTGAGAGAATAATAAGCGGCGATTTTTACAACTGGAAAAATACAATGTCTAAACAATTATCCCGGCGGATTTAATTAATTTATAGGGAAATGATTAAGCTGATTGATTGGTATATTATAAAAAAATACTTAGGAACTTTCGTTTTTACGATGGCTATTTTCGCTGTGGTAATTGTGATTTTCGATATTTCAGAAAAACTTGACGATTTTCTGAAACACAATGCCCCAATCGAGAAAATTGTATTTGAGTACTATGCCGGCCTTATCCCCTTTTATCTGAACTCCCTTTCGCCCCTTATTAATTTCATAGCAGTTATCTTCTTTACCGCAAAAATGGCCGATCAAACAGAAATTGTTCCGATTCTAAGCAGCGGTGTGAGTTTTAATAGGTTTCTGCGCCCCTATTTTATATCCTCATTTATAATATTCTCTGTTACACTGATATTTAATCTTTTCATTATTCCCGAAACTAACCGGTTGAAAGTAAATTTTGAGAACGTTTACGTTAGTCCTAAAGATGATAATAGTCGAATGTTTACACATATGAGGCTTGACAAGAATACCTATGTGTATATCGAAAACTTCGATAACAATCAAAAAATGGGGTATAAATTCTCTTTAGAAAAGTTTAAGGGCGACGAATTAATGGAGAAACTGGTAGCGGATAATATCGCATGGGATTCCTTAAAGCGCAGTTGGAAAGTTCAAAATTTTTCTATAAGAACAGTAAACGGGCTTAAAGAAAAAATGGAAAGAGGCACTGAAAAATACATGAAGCTTGATATGCGCCCTTCGGATTTTGAAACCTACGACAATATTTTTGAAGCAATGAGCCAGCGTGAGTTGAATAAGCGGCTAAAAAAAGAACGGATTCGCGGGACAGGATTTATAGTCAACATGGAACTGGAAAAATATAAGCGCTTTGTGTATCCTACTTCAGCATTTGTTTTAACCCTGATGGGAGTTTCTCTGTCTTCCAGAAAAGTTCGGGGAGGTATCGGATTGCCATTGGGGATAGGAATCTTTCTCAGCTTTGCTTACATTATTTTTATCCAATTCTCCACCATGTTTGCATTGAAAG
This sequence comes from Sphingobacteriaceae bacterium, assembly GCA_043763625.1. Classification (GTDB taxonomy): domain Bacteria; phylum Bacteroidota; class Bacteroidia; order Sphingobacteriales; family Sphingobacteriaceae; genus Rubrolithibacter. The sequence continues at coordinate 3,297 of JAYULL010000125.1, forward strand.
GCGGCTTACCTCCTCTTATCGCCGTATTTATACCTAACATTATTTTCGGTTCTTTAGGCCTGTACTTAGCTGCAAAGGCACCAAAATAATTACTGTATGAAACGGGGAAAGCTCTCCTCTCGCGTTAAAAACTTATTGGTTTTACATGCCACGGTTTTTATTTGGGGATTTACCGGATTACTTGGAGCACTAATTTCGGTATCTGCAATTTATTTGGTTTGGTACCGAGTTATAATCGCCTTTATTGCCCTTTACATCTATTTTATAGTTGCCGGAACTAACATCAAAGTAAGTAAAAATGCCCTCATTAGCCTCATTTTTACGGGTGCCGTCGTAGCGCTTCACTGGGTGCTTTTCTTCTATGCCATAAAGTTATCAACAGTCTCGGTAACGTTGGTTTGCCTTTCTTCTCTAACGCTTTTCACCTCCTTTCTTGAGCCCATGTTTTCGAGTAAAAAAGTTTCAAAATTAGAAGTACTCACCGGCCTGTCTATTATTGCCGGCATATCCCTGATATTTGAGTTTGAAGCACGATATACGTTAGGAATTATATGCGCACTAACGAGTGCCTTATGCGCAAGTATTTTTTCTATCATCAATTCTAAACAAATAAAAAATCGTGCGGCACCGCTTATCGCCTTCTATGAACTTGCCGGAGCAGCACTTTGGATAAGTGTTTATTTAGCCATCACCGAGGGGCTTAATACAAGCATAAAGTTATTGCCCGGCGACCTCTTTTATCTGCTGATTCTAGGAACAATTTGCACAGCTTTAGCCTATGTTGCCGGCGTATCGGTAATGAAAGAATTGTCTGCTTTCAGGGTTGCTCTAATCACTAATCTTGAACCCGTTTACGGGATAATTTTAGCCTGGTTATTCTTGGGAAAAAAAGAGCAAATGACTCCGGGGTTTTATTTCGGTGCAACAATTATTTTGAGCGCTGTATTCCTCCACCCTTATTTAAAAAACAAGCTCGAAAAACGAAAGCTAAGAAAAAGACTAAATTAGGATAGCTCGTTTTTGACACTAAGTCTTTATAATTAAATATTCAAAAATTTCTTAAATTATCTTAACATCTTTATTTAAGCCTATTAAGTGTTTTCAGATTCAAGGATTCTACTCTCTACCAATTTCTGATTGCCGCTTTTACAATAGTTGATAAGCTGAAATAAAGATGCCCTTATGGCAGTAAAAAAGTTTGCATGACTTTACCTTTAGAATAAGAGAGAGACCGTAGTGCTTTCGACTAACAGGCAAAATTTGTAATGTCTTTATCTCGTCCCTACCACAAAGTCAACATCCCGCTTCAAGAAACAATATGTTTATCCCTTCAAAATATTGAAAGGGTAAGAGGTTAGTAAATTCGAAAATAGGCAAACTTGAATCAAAGATAAGATTACTTACATCGGGTTTTTGCAAGCCATCAAAAACGCCGTTCTATCTTTCTAACTTTCCGATATCAATAACTCGCTCTTACTTTCCAAAACCGGCTCTAAATTCTTTTAAAAAGTCAATTTTAATGCCTACTTTTAGAGGAAACAGAAACTATTTAAGTTCAATATACTTTATATAATATACTCATATTCATATATATATAATGATCAATTAGATATAAAATTAAATTAAAAGCAAGATCTAACCTAATGATTTACCAATAATTTTAGCAAATGGAGTTTATACCTTCTGAATACTTATATAAAATATTGAAAATCAAAATAATAACCACGATCATATTTCTTATCAATTTACAACTAGTAAACGCTCAAATTTTCAGCTCGGAACAAAACCCGCCTTCAGTAAAATGGATGCAAATCAACCTTCCCTCCTTTCAAATTATTTACCAGGCGGAACTTGATCCGGAAGCTCATCGAATGGCAAATACCCTTCAAGCGATTATCACCCCGGTAAGCGCTTCGTTAAAAATTAAGCCGCGGAAAATATCCATCCTTCTTCAAAATCGGGGGACCACCTCTAACGGTTTTGTTCAACTGGCTCCTCGTCGCTCAGAATTTTTTACCACGCCGGGGCAAGAGTTCGATTATCAGGATTGGCTAAACAGTCTTGCCGTTCATGAACTGAGACATGTTGTTCAGCTTGACAAATTGACAGGAAACCTAAAAGCTCCTTTTTTCGAAGACTTGGCTTTCACTATTTTTGGAGTAACACTTCCCTCTTGGTTTTTTGAAGGAGACGCAGTAGGCACAGAAACTGCATTAACAAATGCAGGCCGCGGAAGGCAGCCGGAATGGGATTTAACTTTCAGGACAAATACACTAAGTAAAAAAAAATACAACTATTCTAAAAATTTTATAGGTTCCTTAAATTCGCTTACTCCGGGTTACTATCAGCTCGGATACTTCATGACTACCAAGCTTAAAAAAGACGAAGGAAGATTTATCTTGGACAGTGTGTTTCGGCGTATGAACAGCAATTATCTTCGCCCTTACAATCTCTCAAATTCAATTAAAAAATTTACAGGATCAGGCACAAGAAAGCTTCATGACTCCACTGTTGCCGAACTCGAAAATTTATGGCAAAAACAACAAGAAATTTTGCAGCCGGCGGACCATAAGAGTTTGAATAAACGGAGCAAGGTAATTCCTGAATTCTTCCTGCTTCCTACTCCTATCGAAAAAGCGAATGAGTTCTTGGTTTTAAAAGAAAGCAAGGCGCATACCAACAGAATAAGCAGAATTGATTCGTTCGGAAATGAACATCTTATAATTAAAATCGGGCTGCAGGAAGAGCCCCACTTCAGCTATGCAGTCCAAAAAATTGTATGGGACGAATTTCGATACGACAAGAGGTATCAAAAGCGCTCTTTTAACGTTATAAACACCTACGATATAAGCACTAAAAGCTACCGCCAACTTACTTACAAAACTCGACTTTTTGCACCTTCCCTATCCCCGGACGGCAAAATAATTGTCACAGTCGAGATCAATTTAAGCAATAAGATTACCTTGGTAGAGCTCAACGCCGAAACCGGCAAAGAATTAAGACGGTTTGCAAGTCCTGATAACTTAATGCTGCAAACCCCGAGATATAATCCGGGAGGAAGCAAGATTATTATGACCGCGGTAAGCAAAGAGGGTAAGACACTGTTAGAGCTAAACAAGAGTTCAGGTACTTTTACTCAACTTATCGCCTATCAAAAGCAATTGATATCAAGACCGGTTTATGCCGGAAATCAAATTATTTTTAAAGCTCATTACAACGGCATCGATAACCTCTACAGTTTAGATACCGCAACTAAAACAATAGCACAAATAACGAACGTAAAATTTGGAGCCTACAACCCATCTTTTGATTCTGCTGCTCAAAAAATTTATTTCAACAATTATCAAGTTTTAGGTTACGATGTGGCCTCCATTTCGGCAGCTACTCCTAAACTTAAGGCTAATTCACTCCCTCCTGCAACTTCAACTTATTCTGAGACGCTCAGAGCGCAGGAGGGAGATAGAAATATATTCGATTCCATCCCTAACGAGATCTTTGCTGTAAAGCCTTACAATGAAGTCAAAAATTTACTCTATTTCCACAGCGTGCTTCCTCTAATCGAAGAAGTCAATAACGATTACCGTTACGGCTTACAATTTCAATCAGATAATAAGCTTAATACCGTGAGCTTCTATGCCGGCTACGAGTTTAACAATGCCTTAAAAAAGAGCGAATATTTTACCGGCCTTAGCTACAGTCGCTATTATCCTATATTTGATTTTACATACCGAAATCGAGGCAGGCTTAACTATCTTAAAATTATATCTAAAAATCCTAATACGCCGCCATCTTATGTTCCATACACGTGGCGAGAAAACGTCACTGAGTTTAACATTACCATTCCTTTCATTTTCAATCGACTGAACCGCACTTACCGCACCGGTTTCCGCACGGGCACAAGCTACACGGATCGTTACGACTTTGTAAACAAGCCCAAAAATTTGGTTCGCAGCCTTAACTTCCCGATGCACGGGCAATTTTACTTTTACAACAACGTACAACGAAGTGCGAGAGATTTAGCGCCGAGGTGGGGGCAAAATTTCACTCTCGGGTATAAAAAATTTCCGTTCGACCGAAAAGTAACAGGTGAACTTTTAACGTTCGAAAGCTCTTTTTACCTTCCGGGTTTAGCCTTAAATCATTCTTTTCAGGCTTCTTTCAACTACCAAACGTCCGGCGGTTATTACAATTCGAATCTTGATATTCCTTTGGTTAGCGGCTACAGCAATCTAAATCATCCGCAAAAAATTAGAAATACTTTGCTTTTGGATTATCGCTTTCCTTTGTTTTATCCCGATTGGGAGGTTGGACCCTTGGCCTATGTAAAAAGATTTAAAGGAGGTTTTTTTGCTGATTTCGAAAATATAGGCAAGGGAAATAAATTAGAACCCCTAACGTATGGGGCAGAACTTACTGCGGATATGAACTTGCTGCGCTTTTATCTTCCAAACTTCAGCTTAGGAGGGAAAATAATTTTTGTGAATCAAAAGCCAAGTCAAAATCCGATATTCGAAGCAATCGCTGCTTATAATTTTTAAGATGAGTTTTAAAACGGGTTTTATAATTGTTGTTACGGCTTTGGTTACTATCGTTTTGATGAACAACCAAGACGAAGTAACTTTTTGGATCTTCGGCGACGTAAGAATTTCTAAACTTGCCGGACTTGCGGGAATGTTCGGGCTGGGATTTATTCTCGGTGCGATAGCCTTGAGACCGAAAAAGAAGCCGGTTAATACCTTTCGGGTTGAAGAAGATGAGGATGAACCGCTACCTAAACCGAGCCGGAATTTAAGTGACGAGGATAGGGATTATATTAGTTGATTTTGGAGAGTAGAAGCTGATGATACTGGAAATTGATGTATCGAAAACGATAAAAGAGCAAAACCTTGCGTTTAAACAGGGCTATTTTCATAAAGTTCTATCACTAATTTTTAAGGCTGTAATTATATCTTTACCAGTTTTTGCAATCGCTTATACGATTCAAGACTTACTTCAGGGCTACAAGGATTACTTAGAATATTTGATTGTCAACGTTTTAGCACTAATAGCATGTTTCGTGTTTTTTGATTCAATTCGAAATTCTCTTAAAATGGAGATAATAAAAGGGAAAAATATAGAACAGAATAAAGCCATAGTTTTAGAATGTTTAGAGGAATTACAACTTTATACCGTAGCTGAAAGTTTCAATTACCTTATTACTCATAAAGGTTTCTATCAAAAACAGGTTACAATAATTTTTAAAGGGCAAGATATTTTAATAAATGCTTTACATCTTTCGAGAGGAAATGAAATACAGTACAAAAGCTCTCGCATGCAAAATGAATTAAAAAACAACTTAGAGGCGAAGCTTAAAGTGAAGAGATATACAACTGTATAACATTCTACTGAAGTTGGAAGATCAGACTTTATAAAATACATCACAATTTTTTTCCAATTCCGGCAAGCTTACCTCGTTCTTAAAAATTCCGTAAACAGAAGCACCGCTCCCACTCATGGCAGCATAAACAGCTCCGGCATCATACAAGGCTGTTTTTACTCCGCGAATCTCCGAGTGATTTTTGAATATCGACTCTTCAAAATCGTTTCTAATAAGTTCTTTCCATTCTTCTACCGAAAGGCTTATTAACTCCTTTAAAGACTTTGCCGGAATTTCCGGTTTAACTCCGCGATAAGCTTCTCCTGTGGAAACATGAGTATCCGGCATTACCAGGACAAGATAGTAAGCCGAAAGGTCCAAGTCGATATTTTCAAACTCGTCGCCTTTACCGGTAGCAAAAATGGGTGTGTTATGGAGAAAGAAAGCGCAATCGGCACCTAGGGCGCGTGCATAGTTTTCCATTTGTTTTAGCGACATACCGAGCCCGAACTTTTTGTTGACAAGTTCTATGAAGAACCCGGCATCGGCAGAACCACCGCCTAAGCCGGCACCTATCGGGATATTTTTATGCAGGTGAATTTTAACGTTGGGAATACTAAGATCTTTTCGAATTAGCTCAAAAGCTTTCAAGCAAAGGTTTTCGTTAGCAAATCCCGGAATCTCGATGCCGGAAGCCTCGAAACTTAATTCTTCTGCTTCTATAACTTCTAAAGCGTCGTTAATTTTTATCGGATAGAAAACTGTTTCGAGATTGTGATACCCGTCGGTGCGGCGATTGATAACGTTTAGGCCGATGTTTATTTTGGCGTTGGGGAAAGTGAGCATAGGTTTAAGTAAGCAACGCTGACAGGGTTCAGAACCCTGTCAGCGTTTTGGTCAATCATTAAAATCTTCCGCGTTTTGAAATCCCGAAGTAGCACTATCATCATGTAATCTAACAAACTCGTCCCGACCGCCAAACCAACTTAAAACAGTTTCCTTTTCCGGTTTCGTCGATTTATCTACTAAACAAGACGAATAAGATGAGTGCAGATAGTTCCGAAAGTCGGTAACAACTCGATGTTTCTGCGGATTTGAGTGAATGTAATAAATGATAGCGGTTAGATACGATTCGTCTGTAATTTCTTTTCTGCGAAAGGGCGTTTCAAATAAGCCGCCCGTTCTGTCGTAAGTTTTATTAACCGCTTGAGCATAGCTATTGAAAAAATGGCTGAACTGCAATGCAATAATTTTACTGACTTCTACATCCCTTTTGGCGGGAAAAGAAGAACGAATATCGTCTTCAGTTCGAGTCTTGATTAAAAAGTGAAAATGATTTTTCAGTAAACAATAAGCATAAGTTCCGGCAACAGGAGAAACATGACGATGAAACTTATCTAAAAAAAATGAATAGTTTGTTTCTTCTTTAAAGATGTTCTCTCTATTTATCCCTCGGTTATAGATATGATAAAAGGTATCGGCTTTTAGCGGCTCAGTATTTACCTTCATAAGTTTTTCAAACATCGTTTTTTTTAATGATAGGAGGAAATTTAACGTCCACATTTAACGCTGACAGGGTTTCGAACCCTGTCAGCGTTTGCCTTGTTTCCTTACCGATTGCTATTTTATGTTAACGTTTGTTAACGGATTCGCCTCAACACCGCCGAGCCGACTACTTTCGTCCTAAACAATAGGCCATGAAACGAAAACTCAATATCATTCTATCACTAATCACCTTTTCCTTAATCGGGATAATTATTTTTCAAGCCGTTTACCTTAATGGGATTTATAAAGAGGCGAAAGAAAAATTCAAACAAGAACTCCGTCCTGCTCTAATTGAAGCCACAGATGAATTTCTAGTTAACATTGCCGATTCCCTCGCAAACGATTTAGAAAAACAACTTAATAATTCTAGTATAAGACTTTCTCATATCGGAAAAAAGGAGAACGGGAAATTTATTGTTCAACTCACTAACGGAAGACTCAAAAGTGACTCGCTTAAGGTATTCAACTTAACAGATTCACTCTCTACATCAGGAAGCGTTTTATCCGATCAGATCAAGTGGGATTTAAAAGCTTTCAGGTGGATGTTTGAGGATAAGTTCATTAATGGTCCGGAATTGAAGGTTGATTCGACGGCGAATACTACAAGAGGAATACGAGCTTTGTCGGACACAGGGAAAAAAATTTGGGAAACCTCAATAGTATTCCCCGTCGAAAATTTCTTATCGAAAAAAAGATCTCAGCTTAATCGGAAAAAAGAGCATTTGCAGATTTATCCCTCCTATTATCTCAAAACCAAAAAAGATAGGCTTTACGAAATGTGTAAAGCTCAATTGGTCGGAAAAGATTTGTATACACCCTTCCAACTGCAATGGGTTACTGAAGTTGAGGCGTCTACAAAGATGGCAAAAGGATATGAAGTAGTATTTCTTTATCAATCGAAGTTTGCTAATATGCCCGTAAAAGGCAAAGATTTAGCTGCTATATTTCAAAAACCTAATGTGGAAGCTCAAGCCGCTCTATCCAATATCTCCGGAGTCTTAATCGCCTCTCTTTTCCTTATCGGGATAACCGTTTGTTGCTTTATCCTAATGTATCGGCTAATCCTCTCACAAAAACGCCTCGCCGAGATGAAAGACGATTTTATCAATAACATGACACACGAGCTTAAAACCCCAATCGCCACCATATCTGCCGCGGTTGAAGGGATGCAAAATTTTAATGCTCTTGAAGACAAAGAAAAAACAGAGCGATACTTGGAGACCTCTCGGAAAGAACTGCGGCGGCTCGACTCGCTGGTTACCAAAGTGCTGAATATGGCTTCGTTTGAAAAGAAAGAAATAGAACTCTCGATAGGCAACGTTAATCTTGATGAAATGATTAACGACATTATAGACGCCGAGAAGTTGAAAGCAGGCAAAGAGACAACATTTAATTTTGAACGCCAAAAGGCAAGTCCGCAAATACAAGTCGATGCGACCCACTTTAGAAACAGCATTGCCAACATTATTGATAATGCGGTGAAGTATTCCGGAAACCCGGCAAGTATCAATATTATTTCAGGAGAAAATGCCGGTACTATCTTTATTACGATAAAAGATAACGGTCTCGGAATTTCGGCAGATCAGCAAGATCGAATATTCGAAAAGTTTTATCGCGTTCCTTCCGGCAATCTTCATGCAGTAAAAGGAACAGGGTTAGGATTAAGCTATTCTAAATTTATTATTGAAAAGCACGGCGGAACAATTACTGTTGAAAGCGATTCCGACAAGGGAAGTGAATTTATAATCAGCTTGCCAAAGAAATAGCTCAAAAATTCATATATTTTCAGATGCCCGATTCTCCTCTTATCCTGCTTGCCGAAGACGAACTTGCCCTCGCCCATATCGTTCGCGAAAGCCTTGAAGGAAGAAATTTCAAAGTAATACTAACAGCTGACGGAAACGCAGCTATTCAAGCTTATCGGAACCAAAAGCCGGATATTCTAATCTTGGATATCATGATGCCGGAAAAAGACGGTTTTGCGGTAGCAAAAGAAATACGTGAACACGACACGCAAACTCCCATTATATTTTTAACGGCTCGTTCGCAAGCAAAAGATGTGGTTTCCGGTTTTGAGCTTGGCGCAAATGATTACCTGAAGAAGCCTTTTAGTATAGAAGAACTGATTGTGAGAATTCAAGTGCAATTAAACAAAGGAAGGTTGCCGGAAAACCGGGTGGAGAAAATCGCGGAGGAATTTGAAATAGGAGAATTTACTTTCATCCCGAAAAAAAACCTGTTAACACGAGGAGTTGAAACCAAAGTCTTGACTTCCCGCGAAAGCGAACTATTGAAACTCCTTTGCTTGAAACAGCAAGAGGTTTTAGAGCGAGAACAAATCTTGAAATTACTTTGGGGTTCGGATAATTTTTTTAATGCCCGCAGTCTTGATGTTTTTATTACCAAACTTCGGCGGTATCTTTCCGGAGACCCTGCAGTTCAAATTATTAATATCAGAGGTGTGGGTTATAAGTTGGTTTACTAGCCTTGGTTAACGCTGCCGGGGTTTCGAACCCTGTCAGCGTTTCTTCACATTTCCCCTTAATCTATTCACAATTTTAGTTAAGCCCACATACATTTATTTCCTTTGTAGCAGTTTAAGGAGCAGATGAAACAATATCTCGATTTAATGCAGCATGTGCTGGATAACGGCGCACAAAAACACGACCGCACCGGCACCGGAACTATAAGCGTTTTCGGCTATCAAATGCGTTTTAATTTAGAAGAAGGTTTTCCGTTGGTTACCACTAAAAAGCTGCATTTGCGATCCATACTTCATGAGTTGATTTGGTTTTTGAAAGGCGAGACAAATATTAAGTATCTTAAAGACAACGGCGTAAGCATTTGGGATGAATGGGCAGATGAAAACGGCGAACTTGGTCCCGTTTACGGCTACCAGTGGCGCTCGTGGCCCACTCCTACGGGAGAACACATCGATCAAATTTCTCAAGTAATCAGACAACTTAAAAACAATCCCGATTCTCGCAGAATCATTGTTTCCGCTTGGAATGTTGCGGATATTGAAAAAATGGCGTTGCCGCCTTGCCACAGCTTCTTTCAATTTTATGTAGCTGACGGGAAATTAAGCTGCCAGCTTTACCAACGTAGCGCCGATATTTTTCTCGGCGTTCCGTTTAATATTGCTTCTTATGCTTTGCTTACGCTGATGATGGCACAAGTTTGCGATTTAAAACCGGGAGATTTCGTTCATACTCTCGGCGATGCTCATTTATACAATAACCATATTGAACAAGCTAAACTTCAGTTAAGCCGGGAACCTCGACCGCTTCCCCTGTTAAAAATTAATCCAGCGGTTAAAGATATTTTTGGGTTTGAGTTTGAAGATTTTGCTTTGGAGAACTATGATCCGCATCCACATATTAAAGCACCGGTGGCGGTTTAAGGAGATTGGTCATTAGTTTATTAGGGATTAGGTCGACTTTAACAATGGCAGTAAAAACTTTAACCGATTTAGAAGTTTACAACAGGGCGGAAATACTTGCTGAAGAAGTTTGGCAAGAAGTTACCGGTTGGAAAGATTTTTTCGCTAAAGATACTGTCGGAAAACAGCTTGTTCGAACGATGGACTCTATAGGATCAAATATTGCAGAAGGATACGGAAGATACCACTACAAAGAGAATAAGAATTTCTGCTTCTACAGTAGAGGTTCATTAATGGAAGCAAGAGGATGGATTTTTAAAATCCAAAAACAGAAATCTAATAGAAGAAATAAAGGCGGAGCATTTTCTAAACGAACTCGAACAGATACATAAAATGTTAAACGCCTACATCCGTTCAATCGGCAACTCCACTTCATAACGCCGCTCCTAATTCCTAATGTACTAAATACCTAATGACTAGTTCCTAATGACTAACCCGAAAGAAATCGCAATGGTTGTTATCGCCGACGAAAGCAACGGAATCGGTAAAGACAATAAATTGCTGGCTCACATGCCGGCGGATTTGAAGCACTTCCGCAATCTAACAATTGGTTTTCCGGTAATAATGGGCCGTATAACTTTTGATTCTGTTGGAAACAAGCCTTTACCTAAACGCCGGAATATTATAATCACATCGCAAAAAGATCTAAGTTATCCTGATGTGGAGGTTGCCCATTCCCTTAAAGAAGCGTTGGAGTTATGCGGAGATGAAGAAAGGATTTCCATTGTAGGCGGTGCAACTATTTACGAGCAAGCCATGGAAACATCGAACATTATTCATCTTACCCGAATCCATCACACTTTTGAAGCCGACACCTTTTTTCCACAGATTGACCCGAAAATTTGGAAAGAGGTTTCGGAAGAGTATTTTGAAGCCGACGAGAAAAACCCTTTTCCTTATTCGTTTATAACTTATCACAAAACCGGCAAATAACCCGGCTTTAAATATTTTTATACTTAAAAAAGCAGCTCGATTCTTCATCTTACAGAATTTTTAGGGCCGGTTTTATAGTTATAATTAACGGTTTTAGAAATTAAAAATTTAGTTAGCTTTGCCGTCTTAATCCGAAAAGGGCTTATAGAAAAGAACTACTCAATTAAATTAAAATGCAAGGTAAAGGACTGATTAAATTTGTTGCCATAGCTTTGGCAATAGCGTGTTTATATTCACTTTCGTTTACGTGGATAGCCGGGAAAGTTGAAAAAGAAGCGAAAGTATTTGCAAAAGGAGATCTGCTGAAAGAAAGAGGGTATTTAGACTCTGTTTCAACTTTGCCCGTTTTCGGATTCGCTAAATACATCACTTACCAATACGCCAAAGAACGCGAAATTCCTCTCGGGTTGGATTTAAAAGGCGGGATGGACGTAACGATGGAAATATCGTTAACTGAACTTACTCGCAACCTTGCCAATAACAACCAAGATCCGGCCTTTAATACTGCTTTAAGAAATGCCGAAGCTCGTACTAAAACAACAACTACAGATTTCATAACGCTATTTGGTGAAGAATTTAACAAGATAAGTCCTAACGGGAAGCTTGCACCGTTGTTTGCCACTCAAGAAAATGCAAGTAATATCAAGATTGAGGCAAGCAATAACGATGTGTTAAGCTTTTTGCGTACAGAATCTAACAGCGCTATCCAACGTTCGTTCAATGTACTTAGAACCCGGATCGACAAGTTCGGAGTAACTTCTCCAAATATCCAGCTCGAAGAAGGTTCTAACCGCATTTTAATTGAGCTTCCCGGAGTTACCGAGCCTCAACGAGTTCGTAAGCTTTTGCAAGGCTCTGCTCAATTAGAATTTTGGGAAACGTATGAAAACGCCGAAATCTTCCCCTTGCTGCAGAATATAAATAATATTATTGCTTCCACTCAAAAAGCCGGTGCAGATACAGGTTCTAAAGTTTTAGCCTTAACCAAAAAAGATACCTCAGGAAGCAAACTTGCAGGACTCAACACCAAAAAAGATACATCAGGAGGTAAGCTTGCTACTCTAGGCAACAAAAAAGACAGTACAGGTAAGGATACATCGGCCCTTACTAAAAATCAGGCAAAGGACAATCCGCTGTTTGCAGTTTTAGGTCCTGCAATTTTTCAGGGCCAAGGCGGACAGCAGTTTCAGCCCGGAGCGGTTGTAGGCTACGCAGCTCAAAAAGATACGGGTAAAGTAAACCGTTACCTTTCTTTACCTCAGGTGAAGGCGGTTATTCCGCAAAATGTTAAATTACTTTGGGGAGTAAAACCGCGGGTAGCAGAAAGCAAAATATTTGAGCTTTATGCCTTGAAATCTACAAGGCCGGACGGTTCGCCCGCTTTAGGAGGAGATGTTATTACCGATGCCCGCGAAGATTTCGACCAACGGGGAAATCCGCAAGTTGAAATGGTGATGAACAGCGAAGGCGCCCGCGAATGGCGCACGTTAACTGCTACAGCTTCGGCTGATCAAAATAACAAAAAAAGTATCGCCATTGTACTTGATAATTACGTTTACACCGCTCCTACTGTACAAAATGAAATTCCTAACGGTATTTCTTCCATCAGCGGGAATTTTACCGTGAACGATACAAAAGACTTAGCGAACGTGTTAAAAGCCGGACGTTTACCTGCGCCGGCCAAAATTGTTTCTGATACTGTAGTGGGCCCGTCGCTTGGAGAAGCCGCTATCCATGCCGGATTACTGTCGTCAATAATAGGTTTAGTAGTAGTATTAATATTTATGATGCTTTATTACAACCGAGCCGGCACTGTGGCTAACGTTGCCGTATTTGTAAATATTTTCTTCCTGATGGGAGTTTTAGCATCGCTGGGTGCAGTTCTTACACTTCCCGGAATTGCAGGTATTGTGCTTACTATGGGTATGGCAGTTGATGCAAACGTTCTTATTTATGAGCGTGTTCGCGAAGAACTTGAACATGGCAAATCTATCAGACTTGCTATTGCCGATGGTTTTAAACATGCTATGCCATCAATCCTCGATTCGCAAATCACCACTTTTCTAACCGGAGTTATACTTTACATTTTCGGTCAGGGTCCCATTCTGGGATTTGCTACTACCTTAATGATCGGTATCATTACTTCATTATTCACCGCCATCTTTATTTCTCGTTTGGTATTCGAATGGATGATGGACAGAAACATGCCTATAAAATTTTCGAACCCTTGGAGTTCGCATACCTTTAAAAACACCAACTACGCCTTTGTTAAACACCGCACAAAATTCTATTTATTCTCAGGCTTATTTATCCTTGCAGGATTAATATCCATGTTTACGAGAGGATTTAGTTTGGGTGTAGATTTTAAAGGCGGAAGAAGTTACGTAGTTAAATTTGAAAAACCGGTAGAGTTAGAAATTGTTCGTAAATCATTAAACGAAACGTTTGGTACAACCACAGAAGTAAAAACATTCGGAGCCGACAACCAGGTTCGTATAACAACTGCCTACCAAATCGATAACACGACTGAAGGAGCTGACTTGGCAGTAGAAGGTAAACTTAAGGAAGGGTTAAATAAAGTAAGCGAAAATAAAGGTGAGGTTATGAGCTCACAACGAGTTACTGCTACGATAGCGAATGACATTAAAGTATCGGCAATATATTCTGTAATAGCTTCAATTGTAGTTATTGCGCTTTATATATTGTTCAGGTTCAGAAAATGGACGTTCAGTTTAGGAGCCCTAGTTGCATTAACCCATGATGTGTTACTTGTTCTTTCGTTCTTCTCATTGTTCAACGGCGTATTGCCGTTCGCATTAGATATTGATCAAGCTTTCATCGCTGCAATACTTACAGTTATCGGTTACTCTATCAACGACACAGTGGTTGTGTTCGACCGTGTTCGGGAATATTTGAATTTACACCATTCGAAAAAAGAAGATATGCGTGAAGTAATTAATCAAGCTATCAACAGTACGTTAAGCCGAACGGTAATTACTGCGTTAACAGTTGTATTTGTACTTGCAGTATTATTTATTTTTGGCGGCGAAGTTATAAGAGGCTTCTCATTCGCTCTTCTAATTGGTGTTATTTTTGGAACTTACTCTTCTATTTGCGTAGCTACACCGGTAGTAGTTGAATTTCAGAAAAACAACAAAGTTTAAGTAGGTTAAATTGAAAATACAAAAAAGGCTTCGGAATATAACCGAAGCCTTTTTTGTTGCCGTAACCTTTCAAAAAAATTAACACAATATAGATTAAAACTCTATTAGTAAGTTATGATAAACACAGACTTGTGTATTGTCGGTGCGGGCCCTGTAGGCTTGTTCGCTGTGTTTGAAGCCGGATTATTGAAAATGCGTTGTCATTTAATTGATGCACTTCCGCAGATCGGTGGACAACTGTCAGAAATTTATCCGCAGAAACCCATTTACGATATTCCCGGTTATCCGGCAATTAATGCAGCCGAACTTATCGAAAAGCTGTTGGAACAGATCAATCCGTTTAATCCCCGTTTTACCTTAGGAGAACGAGTTGAAACTATTGAAAAGCAAGCAGACGATTCAATACTTGTAATAACCAATGAGGGAACAAAAGTAAATTGCAAGGCTCTAGTTATAGCTGCCGGTTTAGGCTGCTTTGAGCCGAGGAAACCTGATATTGAAAATTTGGAAGAATTTGAAGGAAAAGGTGTTGCCTATATGGTTAAAAATCCGGAGTTATTTAGAAATCGAAAGGTGGTACTTGCAGGTGGGGGCGATTCGGCTTTAGATTGGACGATTCTTTTAGAAAATCTGGCCGAACGAGTGACGCTTGTACATCGGGGAGACACGTTTAGAGGAGCGCCTGACTCGGCAGAAAAAGTTTTCCGCTTAGCAAAAGAAAGAAGAATAGATTTGATATTACAATCGCACATAACCGGACTTGCAGGTAAAGGGCGGTTACAAGAAATCCATGTTCAGGGAAGAGATAAAGAAAGCCGAAGGCTTGAAGCTGATTTTCTTATTCCTTTATTCGGGTTAAGCCCGAAATTGGGACCGATAGCAAAATGGGGCCTCCAGATCGAAAAATCGGCCATTGAGGTAAACACTTTTGATTATTCAACTAATATTGAACGTATTTACGCAATTGGCGATATTAATACGTATCCCAGGAAACTTAAATTAATCCTATGCGGCTTTCACGAGGCTGCTTTAATGGCTCAAGGTGCTTTTAAATACGTTTACCCCAATCAAAAACTTAGTTTCAAATACACTACCGTTTACGGAGTAAATTCTTTTTAGCTTATGATTACCATCAGTGTAGAAAATCAAACAGGTAATGAAGATATAGTTGATATCTCAAAATATTTCGACTCAAACTTAATGGAAGCTCTTCGCGGTTTGGAATATCCGATCTTAGCCACCTGTGGCGGAATGGCTTTGTGCGCTACTTGCCATGTTGAAATTTTAAAAGGAGCGGATCAAATCTCTCCACCCGAAGATATGGAACTTGATACAATCGATACCTTACCGAATGCCGGCCCTGCCAGCCGCCTCTCTTGCCAAATAAGAGTTGAAGAAAGCTTAAACGGAATTATGCTTCGAATTAGAGGAGATGAGGACTGATCAACATTTTAGTAATTTTACGGTTATACCAAGAAGAAACAAAAAACCCAATGATATCAACAACCTCTTCAACTAAATTTCCTAAAGTAGTAATTGTCGGCGGCGGGTTTGGAGGTATAGAATTGGCAAAAAAGCTAAAAAACAAAGAAGTAGAAGTTTTAATGCTCGACCGGCATAACTACCATACTTTTCAGCCGTTGCTTTACCAAGTTGCAACCGGTGGGCTTGAAGCAGACTCTATAGCATTTCCACTACGCAAAATTTTCAAAAATCAAAAAAACTTCACTTTCAGGAATACTTGCGTGAACGAAGTACATCCCGAAAAAAACATTGTTTCAACAGACATTGGAGATATCACTTACGATTATTTAATAATTGCCACCGGCTCAGACACTAACTTTTTCGGTTCAAAAGAGTTGGAACATTATACTATGCCGATGAAAACCATCCCGGAAGCCTTAAACCTCCGGAGCATGATTCTTCAAAATTTGGAAGAATCTATGGTAGAAACTGATTCGGAAAAGAGGAAGTCTTTATTAAACTTTATAGTAGTAGGGGGCGGACCCACAGGCGTTGAGTTATCCGGAGCTCTTTCAGAGTTGAAAAAAGATGTCTTGAAAAAGGATTATCCGGAGCTGAATATTAACGATGTTCATATTTATTTGGTGGAAGGCTCTCCCGAATTACTCGGCCCGATGTCCGTTCAAGCGCAACGAAGCTCAAGGGAATTTTTGGAAGAAATGGGGGTAGAAGTGCTAACAGAAACAAGAGTTTTAAGCTACGACGGTGAACTTATTAAGCTCTCTACGGGAACAGAAATTCGAACAAAAAATGTATTATGGTCCGCCGGCGTTACAGGCGAAGTAATTCCGGGCATTCCTAAAGAGAATGTTGTACGCGGAAATCGCATAAAAGTAGATGTGTACAATCGCGTCGACAATTTCTCGAATATTTTTGCTATTGGCGATGTTGCCTCTATGAATACAGAGGAATATCCGAACGGGCATCCCGGCGTTGCCCCGGTAGCGCAGCAGCAAGGCAAGCATTTGGCAAACAACCTTATTAAAATAATAAACGGCGAGCAGCTTGAGCCATTCGATTACTTCGATAAAGGCTCAATGGCTACAGTGGGACGCAACCGAGCGGTAGTCGATTTAGGTAAAATTCGTTTTCAAGGATTTTTTGCTTGGTTCGTGTGGATGTTCGTACACTTAATGTCATTAGTAGGGTTTAGAAATAAGCTTGTTGTTTTTGTAAACTGGATTTGGAGCTATTTCAGCTACGACAGAGGTACGCGACTTATCATCAGAAGGTTTAACCGGGAATCGATGCTTGAGGATCCGGCAACAAAATAATTACGTCTTTTTACCCGCTGATTTTATTATTATCTTGTGAATCTTAAACCGATAAATAAACTCCTGAACCGTTTCTATGAATAATTCTAAAATTAACCGCAGGCATTTTCTAGCCGGAACAACTGCATCGCTTGCGCTTACAACCTTGGGCGCTGATGCTATGGATATCCTCCATCCGGAAAAATCTTATCGCGTTGCCTTAATCGGTACAGGTTGGTACGGCAAAAGCGACCTGTTCCGACTCATTCAAGTTTCGCCCGTTAATGTTGTTGCCCTATGCGACGTTGATAAGAACCAACTTGCGAAAGCTGCAAAAATGGTAAGTGAAAGGCAAAAATCCCGAAAGGTACCAAAGCAATACACCGATTATCGTAAGATGCTTGCAGAAAATAAATTCGACATCGTTTTAATCGGTACACCTGACCATTGGCATGCGTTGCAAATGATTGATGCTGTAAAAGCCGGAGCAAATGTTTATGTACAAAAACCGATAAGCGTTGATGTAATTGAAGGTGAAGCGATGGTTGCCGCTGCCCGAAAATACAACAAAACTGTTCAGGTAGGAACCCAACGTAAAAGTACACCTCATTTAATTGAAGCAAAAAAGAATATAATTGATGCCGGTTTATTAGGAAAAATTTCGCACGTCGAGATGTGCTGCTACTTTCACATGCGTGCAAACGGAAACCCGCCGGTTGAACAGGTTCCTGCATCTTTTGATTATGACATGTGGACCGGGCCTGCTCCTCTTCGTCCCTTTGACGGTATACCTCATGTAAGATGGTGGCGCACATTTAAGGAATACGGTAATGGCATAGTGGGTGATATGTGTGTACACATGTTTGATACAGCCAGATGGATGCTAAAGCTCGGATGGCCCAAAGAGGTTTCTTCTACAGGCGGCATATATGTGGAAAAAGAAGGAAAATCGAATATAAGCGATACACAAACTGCGGTGTTTAAGTATGACGATTTAAACTGTGTTTGGACCCACCGAACTTGGGGCGCTCCTCCTGATCCTGATTATCCTTGGGCTCTTTTTATTTACGGCGACAAAGGAACACTTAAAGCGAGCACGATGCGCTACGACTTTATCCCCGAAGAAAAGGGTGAGAAAATACATAAGGATGTGGTGTATGAGAAAGAAAAATATCCGGAGGACTTAAAAGAACCTGATATTGAATTAAATGCCGCCCCTGCAACACGTTTACACATGCTGGATTTTTTACAGTCGATAGAAACTAAGGGCAGACCTGTTGCAGATATCGAGGAAGGACATATTTCTACGGCAAGCTGCATTTTGGCAAATATATCCATGCAGTTAGGCCGTCCAGTAAAATACGACCCTAAAACTCGCACCATTGTAGGAGACGAAGAAGCAACTAGGCTGCTCCAACGCGAATATAGGGGACCATGGGTTCATCCTATTCCGGCTACAGTATAAGTATAAAAACATAAACCGGTGTTAGGTGTAAAATCCCAACTCCGGTTTATTCATCATCCCTTCAAGTATCTTTTCTTAGAACCTTATTTTCCTTACCCTTTAATTTCATTACTGTCTTTACTCATAGTAGGATTGAAACGCAGCCCGGGAGTTAACCAATACAATAAGATTACGCGAGAATATCTGTAGTTAATCGGTGATAATAATAAAATCCCGGCAAAAAGCACGACTATATACAGATAGGGATTTTCTATGTTTCCTGTAATAAGATAAGTTACAATCGCCAAGGTTATCATTTCGGCAACGTTTAATGCGTAACTTATAAACATTGATACGTACCAATAACCGGGTTCTTTTTCAAACCTCATTCTACAATGAGGACAAGAAATATTCATTTTCTGCAACTTCAAGCCGTACATACGGTTCGAAAACATATCGCCTTTTCTGCACCTGGGGCATCTAGCATGTAGTGCAGCTATAGATTGGGAGGGATCTCCGGTTTGGCTTTTCATAGTCAGTGTTTCTTTATTAATTGCCAATAATGTTATTTTTTCTATATCCCGACTATGCGCCTATTTCACTAAAACTTATAATTATAACCTAGCCGAATTACCTGAGTTTCGTAGTAATCCCGCAAGCTGTAATCAAATCCTTCTCCCCGTATCTCCTTTTTAATAATCATAGTATTGAAAAGATCGGTTGCATTAATAAATAATTCGCCTTTTCCTTTTTGCAGGATTTTTTTTAATCCTAAATCTACAGAAGAACGAGCTTTAATTTTGCCTTGCGGAATAATATCAGGAGCCAAATAAATTGCGGTTAGTTGTACATCTACATTTTTAGGTAAATGAAGAGTATTATTAAGTTTGATGTTTCCTGAGAGTATTTTTTGTTTCTCAGCCGAAAAAGTATGTTTAATCGGGTATTTGTTTTCTACCGTAAATGCATTAATCCGGTTGTTAAAGCCGTTCAGGTTTAAATTGAATGAATATAAGCTGCCAAATTCTTTTGCCACCACCGCTTCTAAACCTTCAGTATAACTCCTGTTAATATTTTGGAATACCGCATAAATCAAATTACTGTTTGGAACAGAGCTTGATATCCTGGTAATAGTCCCGTCGGCAACCCGATGATACATTGCAGAATAAAAATAGCCTTTACTCCAGTTTGTTTTATATCCCAATTCCAAAGAGTTTGTAAATTGAGGGCGGAGTGCCGGATTTCCCACTTTTATGATTTCCGCATCATCGTATTTTGGAAATATTCGGATATCAACCTCATTGGGCCTGTCGACTCGTCGATTATAAAAAATCGACAACTTGTTATTAGCATTCATCTTATATGCGAGCCTAACATTCGGGAAAGGTTGAGTATAGTGATAACCGTCGCTCTTATAGGTGCTGTGGTCCGGATTTACCTTATAATTCAGTCCCACATATTCAACACGCAAGCCAACTTCAGCCTCAAACTTCGGATTTTCAAAAATATAGTTCCCGTATAGTGCCGGAATAGTTTCTCCATAGGTGGCCCACCCTCCGGCATTAACATCCAGCGGAGAATTGAGCCCGGGAATAAACAGCATATCAGTAGGAATTTCTCGATATCGAAATTTTACGCCGCCCTCAATTTTGCCGTATCGTAAAGGCCTCACATAATCGATGTTTAAATCGGCAACGTGTTCATCAGAAATAAGCTCAAAAGCATCTTTTCCGGAATATGCAGGTAAAATATTATCGAAGAAATACTTTTCGTCTTCTCTATGAAAAGTGTAGCTTATACCTGCGCTAAGTGAATGACCGGGTTGCTTAAAGTTGTGCCGGAAAGCAGATGATGCCATCACTGTTGTTTTCAATTCATCTTCTAAAAACTGCCAGAGCCGTTTCCGCTCCGTAAAGTTTGCATTAAAGAAAGGTTGGTCACCTCGATCAATAATCTTTTCTGTTCCGTATAATACGAAAACAGTAAACATGTTATTTTCATTTATACTCCGATCTATCCCAACTTTAGAATTAAAAAAGTTTGTATTTCTATTTCTTTTTAGTTGATGGTTAATAATTTCCCCGGTACTGTACGTTCGAGTGACGAACTCGTTTTTGTTTAATGTTTGAGTGTATAAATTATCGGCTTGAAAGAAAATATTAGTTTTATTTTTCCGATAGTTCAGAGAGATTGACGGGTTAATCTTTGGCGTGGTCTGATACTGTGGCCTTATCGTCGGTAAATTTTCTTTTCGGACCCATAAAGCACCTAGCCCTGAGCTTATTCCGATTTTACCGTTAAACCCGTCCTGTTTGTTTTTTTTCAGAACAATGTTAATAATCCCGGCATTGCCGTTCGCGTCGTATTTTGCCGAAGGATTATTGATAACTTCTATCTTGTCAACGGACGATGCCGGTAAATTGTCTAAGCCTGTTTGACTGCCGAATCCGGTCAAAGCAGTTTGCTTTCCATCTATTAGAACTATTACTTTGTCATTTCCTCTTAATTGAACTTTACTGTCTTGAACGGTAATGCCCGGCAAATTTTGCATGGTTTGCAGTATTGAACCCCCGGTTTGACTAATGTTATCCGCGACTGAATAAGATTTCTTATCCATTTTTGCACTAACTTCATCTACTTTTGCAATTACTACAACTTCTTCTAAGGCTTGCACCTCTACTTCCAATTCAATTGCAGCCAGTTCTAAAAATTCAGAAAGACTTCCCACAAAAACAGTTTGGCTTTTGCCGATATACCCGATTACGCTAGTTTCAAGTTGATAAGTTCCGGGCTTTACACTCGAAATTGCAAAACGCCCTTGATCATTACTAACCGTTCCGGATATAAAGGCGCCTTCCTTCTCAGTCTTCAAAACAACATTAACGTAGGATAAGGCCTTTCCCGATACTTTATCTTTTATTAAACCCGAGACAGTAAGCGTCTTAAATTGAGCATGCAATTTGTTGAGACTTGATAACAATAAGAATATGAAAATATGTATAACTAAGACACTTTTATGCATACCATAAATCTTCGTTTCATAATAAACGGCAAGAATATATTTAAAAGTACGCCATAGAAATTATAACAAAGATGATACTCAAAACCTCTTATAGTTGCCTCTCTAAAACCATTTTATAATGCTTGATCCCGGCTTCTTCAAATTCCTCTCCTTCAGTTACAAAGCCGGCTTTTTCATACAGACTAACCGCTTGCACTTGCGCATGCAGATAGATATAGTGTACGTCCCGGGGTAAATCTACCAACACCGCTTTTACTAAAGCGATACCCAATCCCTTTCCTCTGAACTCCTTCAATACGGCGAAGCGTTCTAACTTATAGCCCTTGGTTGTTCGTCTCCAACGAGCCGCTCCTGCGGGTTCTCCGGCAAATAAAGCAAGAAAATGAGTTGATTCCTCCTCAAATTCCCATTCAAGCTCCGGTGGACAATTTTGCTCCTCTACAAAAACCTTTCGCCGAATGGCGAATACCGTTTCCAATTTTCCTTGGTCGTCAACTTTTTTTACCTCAATCATTTCGCGTTTGTTTTGGTATGTATTCTTTCTATTGGCTAACCCAAAAGCAAGTGTATAGTTTACTTCGTTAGCCGGTGACAATTGAAGCTTTTTTATGGTACGCTATAAATTGTTATACTAAAAAAATGTTTCTCTACACTGCTCATAATCATGTTTAGCGATTGAATGTAAAACCCGCCCTTATTTCACACCCTTCCATCACTCCCAAAAGGAGGCCGAATAATTATAGGTGCAGTGATACATTCCATGCCGGTATTTTACGGATGATGACTTTTCAACAGGAACAGCAACTGCAGGAATAGCCGATATCGGATGCAAGTTAGAACCCATCAATGCATATGATTGCCGGCAGTAATTTTTTAAATAATAATGAATAGCCGTTGAAGCTGCAGAAGGGGAAGAAGCTTCAATAACAACAGTGCCTTTAACGCTCTTGATCCGATACTCGTCTTTATCGGAGTTAATAGCTTTAAAAGTTATATGCTTTGATGGCCATGGGGCTACGCGTGCTACCAATGCTTTGTTTCCATCAAATGAAAGAGCAAAAAGATTGTTGGAACATAAAAGGAAAGCGGTAAATAGTATTATTATAGATTGTGTATGCATTGGCAAAATGTGTTTTATAATATCGGGTATTTAAATACTTTTTTTATGAAAAATAAGCTTAATTGAAGCATTTAAAATGAAATGGTCTCATATTCTTTAATTTACTTTTTACCTCTTTATCAGCAATAAGCAAATAGCTGTGGGACATAAACAGCGGTTTCAATTTACTATTGTTACCACAGCATCATAATTGGGACCTAATATGTAATTATCAGCGCTATTGAGGCTTAAATAGACTGTCTTATAGGGAGAGGTAGAAGGTGTTGATCCCGGTGAAATAATAACTTCAGCGAAACCGGTACCGGCAGGAATGGTTACTGAACCTTGAATAGTGCTGTAATCTGTTCCGTTTGTAGCATTACCGTGAATTTTATAAGTTACCCTGAGTGGATTTGTAGAGCTTCCACCGCTACGGGAAATAACAAATTTCCCGGGATTTTCGCCACTCCAGGAGGCAATAGGAGAACTTGCTGAAATTTGAACCAGTGGAGTACTGCTTACTCCGAATGTTACATTAGATACGTTGGGTCCTAATAAATTCATGTTGGCAGACTTGATAGAAGTTATCAAAGATCCTCCCTGATAAAAATCTTTAAATGTAATATTCTTTACAAAATGGATAGCATTTGGCCCTTCCAGCTGATTTTTGTAACTGTCGTAAATACCGGGTGAAACAGCTTCTGCTGTTAAGCGATCGAACAGTACATTATCAACGCTTCCGCTTTGCAATCCGGCATAATAATCTTTCCAATTGGTTCTCATTAATATCAATCCCGACCTTGCTTTCTCAACCCTGTTTCCCAAATATTTGATATTACTTATTGAACCTCCAATCCAAAAAGCCAGCGCATGCTCGTTTATTCCTGATAATAAATGATCATTATTTTCAACTTTTATATTTGAGGTGTTATCGGCTATCCATGGGCCAATACGTATAGTAGCCCCATAATGATTATTTAGAATTACGCTATTTCTGAAAGTGGTGTTAAGGTTAAGATTTTCACGTGTTGTAGAAAATGCAATTCCATCATCGGTTCCATATAGTAGGCAATTATCAAACATCATGTTTACTGCATTATGAGGATCCAATGCATCATGATTAGGATATCGGGAACCGTTAATTACTTTTAGATTGTAAACTGTCCAGTTAGTGGTGCCCATAATAATGGCTGTCCAGCTTATAGCTCCTTTAAGAATAACACCATCAATAATACAATTGTCAGATGTTGTACTGTCTGCCTTAGCTAGCAAACAAGCTCCACCCTCCCCATTGTATGCGCCTCGTTTTGAATCACCCAAACCATCAATAGATCCTCTACCAAATATTTTGACATTGCTGGCATTATCAAAATTTAGTGATAGCTCTCCTCCTTGAGAAGCCTGCAGTACAGCACCGCCGGCCAAATAAATAGATTTATTGCTTATCATGGGAATTTTGCCACCGGCCGTATATCGTCCTGCAGGAAAATATAATATACCATTAGCAGGTAAATTGTTCAATGCTGTCTTTATCTGATTAAGATTATCCGTTGCTCCGGTATTGTCAATACCGATTGTGGTAACATCAATTATAGATAATCCATCAGGTAGCGGTATATTATCTTCAATAGGATCACCGATAATACATAGCGATTCATTAAGAGAATTTACATTTTGGAGTACAAGCTTTCTTGGCCTGGCTAACTCAAAAACAATATCCCGGCCCGATTTTGAAGAGACGATACCATAACCATGAGGGCTAAGATTATACGTTTTCACCAACGCATTTATGTGAACACGAACTGTTATTTTTCCTGCAAATGAAAAATGAGCATACGAAACATCATTATTTGTTGCAACCTTATGTACGTTAATGGGAGTTTCATTAACATATACAGTATAGTTTTCACTAACCGCTGCATTTGGTTCCTTTGGATAAGTAACAAGAAATCCCCGAGCGTAAATATTTATTGTTGAGAGAAATAAAATATTAAAAAGAAGCGTAGTTTTTTTCAATTTTTTTTTGATTATCGTTTCTGCCATATTGAACATGTTTTACATTCTATTTTTTAGGTTTGGAAAAATGCATCAATTTTATTTACAAATTCTTCGCTTAAACCACCTGGTTTCAAATGCCTCCATATTCATTGTAAAGCTTTCCACCGCTTTTGCAACAGTAGTGCCTGTCGTAATATCAAACAGGTCGGCTTTACCTTCCCAGCGCAATGTTTTCTCGCCTTTTGTCATCGCATGAATTACAACAAAACCGTTGCCCGCATAAGTAACATCCTCCTGTGGACCGACAGGTACAACATTCGCCAGCTTTGCAATTCCCCTTATAAACTCCGGCGATATAATTCCGGGTAAAGAAAGATAAACTGATGTCCAGGCTCCATTATTTTTGATTGCCGCACCTATCTTTTTTGTTCCCGAGATACTTGCAATTGGAATAGCCGTTGCATCATCTACATAGAAAAGAGGAGTAGTGGATGCTGTAGGTAAATTCGACAGCCCTTTTACAGGGATATTTTTTAACTCATTATAACTACTCCCTTTCCCAATAATTTTTTGAGAATTGCACTTAACCTTCATGCCGGTGAGGTTTTTTATATTTTCTTCATAATTACCAATTGAATATCCGGCATTGTTGAAAAACAGTAATACATTTCCATCCTGTTGCAAATTTTGCCGGATAAACTTTATTTGCTCAGGAGTTAAGGTGTTGCTATTTAAAAAAACATAGATTTTATATTTCGGCAGTTTAGGATTTGTAATATCTGTTAAAACATAATCATCCCAAGGCAAACCGGATCTGTTTAATGGTACCCGTGCCCAATAGGTTCCCATTAAATGAGATTCATACGCTACACTTGGCATCCATGGATTATCTAAAATAGAATCAACAGCAGGGCCCCGCCAGCCACTTAAATAAGAACGGCTCTTTTCATCCCGAAATATTGCGATCTGGCCGTGATCTTCATAACCGGCGCCTGCCCGTGGCCGATTTTTGTGACTATTGGAGCCGGGTACTTGACAATGTTAATTGTTATAATAGTGCTCTTGCCCGAACCTATCTCTACGGAATAGTTAAATATAATCTTCCGCATTAGCATGCAAAATTAAAACGTTGGCAGCTTACTTCCTTGAGGCAGTTTTTCCTCGCAACAAATTGAAAAGAGAAACCAAATCAAGCGCTCCGGCAGTACCCGGTTTATATATGTCTTTATAAGCCTGTTCGTTTGCAAAATCTTGGTGCGAAACTAAGCGAAAGCTCATAGACCAGCCCGGAAAGAGCCGTTTTTCGGCCGGACCTTCTTTCAAAATATGTAAATCTTTATGTCTGGTATCAGTCCGAATGCTGTCATAAACCAGTTTTACATCTCTTTCTTCACCTTCTAACAATTGAAGAAACTTGTTATCGAAAAACAACAGCATTCCGGTAATATTTAGACTCCTATTCCGGTCGCGAGCTTGGCCAAGAAGGTTGTTCAAGTCTTCTTCAGGCATAGGATTAGTAGTTTGGCTGCGATAAATCAGATAATACATAGTCGAAATTAACAAAATCCATTTTTCATATAACCCGAAATTCAACTTAGAGTTTCTTTGGTGTATAGAATGGAAAAGATTTGAGATAGTAAATTTCTTTTATCTTAATTACTCATCGACAGTTTTATCGGATTTTTTAAACAAAAATGCCTTTTAAGCTGTCGATAGAATAATGAAAAAGTTTTTTACTTCTCCGGAATACTTCTGCTTCATCAATTGCAGGCCTGTATAGTTATTGGGGGCAGTTGGAACAGCCGCAGCGGATGGAGCGTTAGTTTTATACCCCTAATAATCGGTCCGGTTGTTTTCTTGATTTTTAGGTTTATAAGAAGAAGGCAGTAGTGATCCTTTACCAACAAGCGTTTAGATGATTGAAGAAAAATTGCTACTTCTAAAATTCACCTTCCGCACCTCCGCCTCCGAATTTTCCGCCTCCAAATGGCGAGTTTTCATGTTCAGCGGGTTTTCCTGTTCCGGAAAGTGTTTCGCTGATTATTAAGGATTCTAAATTAAGCTTTCCTGCCAAGTCATGCCGGTTAAGCTCTACTGAAGTAAAGCTGTGTTTAGGACTTTTCAGATATTTAGTGATGAGATAAGAAACAACCAAGGCAATAATACCTGCGATGATAAGTGCATATTCAACGGGAAGTAAATGATAGTAATTCCTAAAGGTTAAAACCGAACAAACAGTCAATAAAAATCCGAGACGAAGTAACTTAATCTTTTTTTTGCGTATCCCTAAAAAAAGATAAACAAGCGGCAAGGCCATCGTCCATAGCCAAAAAATTCCACCGTATGGGATAGACTTCGACGAGAAACCAGCCAGCATATCCCCAAGCTCTTTTACTATATAGTAGTTTCCCGCAAGGTAGAGCAGAATTAAAGAAGCAATTTCTGCTACCGCAATGCTTGTATTGTAAAAATGAGCTTCTGTTTTGGCTTTGATTTTTTTAAGTAGTACGAAGCTCGAGCCCGAAAAAAGCATTAGTACAAAAGGCATAGTTAATAAGCCGACAGATCCTAACTTCTGCCAAGAAAAAAACGTTATGGCCGCTGCGGACAGAAAGGAAATTAAAGCCTGCAGCCTGTCGCTGAATCGGAGTGTTAAGGCTGTGCTTAACAAAAAGACAAATCCGGCAATAGTTATATTACTGCTTTTATCAATACTGTCGGTGGCCCAAACAAAGGATACCGTAAATAATCCTGCGCAAATCCACAGCAAGGCGTCGTCAGCTCCGGAGCTAAAATGATGTTTTTGTTGTACGATAACTTCCAAAGCCACGTAATTTAAAATGCCCAAAAAAATAAGCCATCCGTAAGTGGTAACCATGTCGGTCTCCATCATCAACAAGCTCACAAACCCGCAGGCGCAAGTTGAGATAACACAGGTTAAAATAAACAATCCGGCACGTATAAAAATGTTAGGCGAATAAAATCCGACAGGATAAGCAGCCTTTATTTTATTAAGTTCCGGCTCCGGAACTAAGCCTTCGTCATATTCTTTTTCTGCAAGTTTTACAACCGCTAAGTTGTGAAGCGATGTTTTATTGTAAGCAATCATACTGCTTTAACTTTTTTATTAAGATCGATGAGAAAAAGAATAAAGCCTATTCCGGAAACGATGAAGTATAAAAAACCAATGTAAGCAACGGAAACCGCTTGCGAAAAATCTAAACTTCGAACCACAAATGCGCTTAAAGCGACGTAAGAATATATAACGGTTAAAAGCAAAAAGTAGAAAGACCTATTTTTTAAGGCGTTGGTGTAAATGAACCAAGCGATACCGGCGAAAGCGGCAAGAAAAAGTAAAGACACTTTATAGTCGTAAAAAAAATAACAAGAAAGCAAAGCGATGAAGGTAACATGTACTCCGAAATGTTGATAGCTGAAGAAAAAATGCTTCTTAATATCTCGTCGAGTTGTGAAATATCCTGCCGCTAAAAGCATGAAACCCAGAAGCAAATAGGTGTAAATAATACGTTCTTCGTTAAGGTTGCCTTTAGAAAGAAGTTCTTTCGGGGTTACCGTAATACCCATCCATACAGCTAAGTTTGCAATGCCTAGGGTAAGTATGCCGATATGATCGAAGTAATACGCAATAAAAAACAAGACAACCATCGGCAGAAAAGTCGCAAAACCGTATCGAGTGCCAAAGGCTTCGTATTGAAACTCTAAATAGCCCAAAAAAGACAGGAAACTCAGTGTGCCTAAAAGCAAAATATAATCGAAATAGGAATTTGGCGAGCTTACCTTGGTATAGCTGAAAGGATGCTTACGTTTATTGCACCAAACAAAACAACCGGCGCTTAACCCGGCAATGCACAGCAAAACAACTTGATGACTGATGCTGTCGATATTTTTGTAAATCAAGATGCCCAACCCGGTACTAAGCATCATTACGCCTAAATAAAGAATGGTTTTTAATTCCCAATAAATTGAAACCACCAGGCTTGCGTACTTTTTTTCGAGGTTTTTTAAAGTAGTTTCGCTTATAAGTCCTCGAGAAAACAGCGACGTAAACATTTCATTCATTGTATAGACAGTCGTGGTGTTTAAACTATAATGATAGAAATTTTCGCCGGTAAATGCAAAGACTGCAATACAAGGCAATAGCGAACCGACCTTAAGTTGAAATATATAGATGTTTTCGGCGGTTACTTAACGGGAGTGCAGAGCGAGTGATTAACAGAGGCCGGAATAAACGGCTTACAACAAGATTAGGAAAGCTAATACCAAGTATCCGCCGTCCTTATTGTATTTATTTATGACTCTCGGACCGGAAGTTGCCTCACGCGCCCGTTTTAAAGGCAAGAAGTCTAAAATATTCTCCGTATTTCAGGTATACGGCCGGGTTCCCTTTTTTTATTACGTGCTGCTTTTTTACCTTTACCGATTACTAAATGTCATGCTGTTTTTTGCACTCGGTTATAAAAGCAATCAAATTACTGAGGAGAACAATATCTTTTCTTTCCGGCCGGCGTCCTTTGGCTTTGAACTTCGGGTTGTGTATCTGAGATGGTTTTTAATTGCTGCACTATACTACCCTTGTAATTGGTTTGGCGAAGTAAAGAGGAAAAACAACTCTTCGTGGCTGAGTTATTTGTAGGGCCCACCATCTTTTAAACACTTTGTTGTCAATTTTAAAGATTCCAAGCCTCCTTACCCGCTGTTTAACTAATTTTGCAGGCAAGATTTTTTTTCCGAATGACATCTAAAGAAAAGCTCGTTTTATTATTACTGGCTGCCGTAAATTTTACTCATATTCTTGATTTTATGATCATGATGCCCTTGGGTAATTACCTGATGCCGTATTTCGATATATCGGCCCCACAATTCTCTATGCTGGTGGCTGCCTATACTTTCAGTGCCGGCATTTCCGGATTTCTTGCCGCTTTCTTTGTTGATAACTACGATCGCAAGAAGGTGCTGCTATTCGGGTATTTCGGATTTCTTATCGGAACACTTTGCTGTGCATTAGCGCCGTCGTATATTATTTTACTCCTTTCACGAATTGTTGCCGGAGTATTCGGAGGATTGATAGGAGCTCAAGTATTGTCGATAATAGCCGACTTGATCCCTTACGAGCGCCGCGGAACGGCAATGGGAATTATCATGGCTGCCTTTTCGGTTGCGTCGGTATTCGGCGTTCCTTTTTCCTTGTATTTAGCAAGTATTTTCAATTGGCACGGCCCATTCTTTTTTGTTGCCGGCTTGGGCATTATACTTATTCCCTTCTTGATTCGCTCACTCCCCCGTATGGATTCTCATATAAATCACGATAAAACGGGTCGGGTAAATCCCCTTGTTTTGTTAAAAGATATCGGAAAAGATAGAGATCAGCTTTTAGCTTTGGCCTTATCAGGTACTATTATGTTGGGCCATTTTATAATTATCCCGTTTTTAAATCCCTTTATGGAATTCAATCTGGGTTTCAGTAAAACGCAAACCCCAATGGTTTATATGATCGGAGGAGGTCTTACTTTGATAACCTCACCAATACTGGGGCGCGTGGCGGATAGAGTAGGTAAACACCGCTTGTTTGTGATTATGGCTTTTTTGGTCCTGATTCCTATTGCAATAATTACAAATCTGCATGCTATTCCTTTTTTAACCCTTTTATGCGTTACCGGTTTCTGGTTTGTTGTCTCTTCCGGTCGTATGATTCCGGCTCAAGCTATGGTGAGCGCTGTCGTTAGCCCGGAGCGTCGTGGCAGTTTTATGAGTATTAACTCCTCTGTTCAACAGATTTTTGTAGGACTCGCATCTATTCTTGCCGGAGCTATTGTAGTTAAAACGCCTTCTAATACTATCTTACACTATGAAATAACAGGTTATGTAAGCATTGCCGTTACGCTGCTTAGTATTTTGTTTGTACTTAAGCTTAACACCGGCCTTACATTAAAAGCAGGTTTACCGGTTGAGCTGCTGAGAGGTCCTTTAGCTGATGCTAAGGGATAATACGAAAGCTGCTACATGTGCTACATAACTTCGGGGCTTGTATTTACCCTGCCGAGTATCCCGAATAACCGGAAAAAAATGAGCTGCGTTGGTTTCACCTGGGCCTGCCACTGCCACGTAAAGCGGATCGCGGAATACCGCTGAAGAGAGAAAAAAATTTTCTTTAATCCGATGAGATTTTATCCTTTGTCGGCACGCAACAAACGTCCTTTTACTTTCTACTTTTTTGTCTTTTTTTAAAACACAAAAGCCATTGATTAAATGTTTATGAAGGGAAAGTCTTTAACAAACCTTAACCAAAGTAGTATGAAAATTATCCAAGATGAAATCTTAAATAATCAGGATGACGATTTGAGAGAAGAAGACAATAATAATTACGCCGGAGTAGATCCCGAAGAGGATGACGAGGAATTGACAGACGAAGAAGACGATGACGATTTTGATATTGAAACAGAAGATGACATTGACGATGATGTTGAGGACGAACTTGTTTCTACACATGCCTTGCCTGAGGATGACGAATGGGACGATGACGATGACCTTTTAAGTGATGACGAAGAAGAAGATGATGATATAGTGGCATCAACAAAGGATGATAGCAGTGAAAAAAGCGTTACTCATGACGTTTCTTTTAATACAGTTTTTGAAAGCAGACCTCATGGCCGTACCACAGGTAGAATGACAGATCACAACCCGGGAACTACGGGTTTCACTACCAATACCGACTAAGTTAATTTATGAGTGGTCTTCAGGATAAGATTGAACGAAAGAACCAAAATGGGGAAGAACCAAGTAACTGCCGACGAAAAACTGAAGAAGCCGCCTCCGATAAGCAGGTCTAAAAAGGTTAATAGAAAGAGCGGATTTAATTCAACAGGTAAAGAACAGAATTCGTGAAAAAGAAATCCTTTTGAAAGATAATAAGCAGGTCGTCTAGTACGGCAGCGTGTCTGCCTAGTGTTTCATCATGTACAGAAACGAAGAAAGCTTATTTTTCATTTCTCGTCTGTCGGCAATAAAATCTAAAAAGCCGTGTTCCAGCACAAATTCAGAAGTTTGAAATCCTTTAGGTAAGTCCTTTTTTATTGTTTCTTTAATAACCCGCGGACCCGCGAAACCTATTAATGCTCCCGGTTCTGCGATGTTAATGTCGCCCAGCATGGCGTATGAAGCGGTAACACCCCCTGTAGTCGGATCTGTGAGCAACGATACGTAAGGAATTTTTGCTTTGCTTAAAAGGGCGAGTTTAGCTGAAGTCTTGGCCATTTGCATTAACGAAAAAGCTGCTTCCATCATGCGTGCTCCGCCGGACTTAGAAATTAAAAGGAAGGGGACTTTATGCTCTATGCAATAATCTATTGAACGAGCTATTTTTTCACCAACAACCGAGCCCATTGATCCTCCGATGAAATTAAAATCCATACAGGCAATAACTATATCCTGCTCATTCATTTTTCCGTAGGCCGAACGGATAGCATCTTTTAGTCCTGTTTTAGCGTAGCTTTCTTCTAATCTTGCCGGATAGTTCTTAGTATCTTCGAATTGCAGAGGATCAGCCGATTTCAGGTTCGCAAAAAGTTCCGTAAACAAGTCGTTATCAAATAGTATCGAGTAATATTCTTTAGACCCTATACGCAAATGATAATTGCAGTAATGGCAAACGTATTTATTTTCTACCTGTTCCGCGTAATGAAGCGGTTTCTTGCAATTCGGGCATTTGTTCCAAATCCCGTCAGGCGCTTCTTTCTTTTCTTCTGTAGAAGTAATAATCCCTTTTTTCTCTCTTTTGAACCAAGCCATTTATTTAATCGGAATATTCTCTGCAAATAAACAAATTTTTAATAAAAGGAGGCGCCCGAAGAAAGGTAAATCTATTAAACCGAATGAGCCGGCCGGTAGTTGAAAAAAAAATCATAATTTCGCTTCCGGTTTTTATTTACAAATTATGGATTTAAAAGAATATAAAGGTGTTTTAAACGGTGATGCCGTTCAGGAATTATACGAGAAGGCTAAAAAACACCGATTTGCCTTACCCGCGGTGAACATTATCGGAACAAATTCTCTCAACGCTGTAATGGAAACGGCAAAAAAGGTAAATTCTCCGGTAATTATTCAGTTATCACACGGAGGTGCACAGTTTTATGCGGGCAAATCTTTAAATAACGATAAACTCCAAGCTTGTATTTTAGGAGCTGTTTCTGCCGCTCAGCATATTCATTTATTAGCCGAACACTACGGCGTAACAGTTATCCTTCACACAGACCATGCCGCCAAAAAATTGCTTCCTTGGATAGACGGTTTGTTAGATGCCGGCGAGAAGTTTTATAAGCAAAACGGAAAACCTTTATTTTCTTCGCACATGCTTGATTTATCAGAGGAGCCGATAGAAGAAAACATAGGAACCTGCAAAAAGTACCTTGCTCGAATGAAAGATTTGGAAATGGCGATTGAGATTGAGCTTGGTGTTACTGGAGGAGAAGAAGACGGAGTAGATAACAGCGATGTTGACAGCGCAAGATTATATACTCAACCGAGTGAAGTTGAATTTGCTTACCGCGAATTAAGCGAAATAAGCCCTCTTTTTACAGTGGCAGCTGCTTTTGGTAATGTTCACGGAGTTTATAAACCCGGAAATGTTAAGCTTCAACCGGTTATTTTGAAAAATTCTCAGGATTTCATTCGCGAAAAGCATGGTATGTCAGCCGAGCTTCCGGTAAACTTTGTTTTTCACGGGGGGTCAGGTTCTTCGCAAGAAGAAATCCGCGAGGCTATTTCTTACGGGGCAATTAAAATGAATATTGATACAGATATGCAGTGGGCATTTTGGGAAGGCATTCTGGATAACTATAAAGCGAAAGAGGCTTACCTTCAAGCGCAGATCGGTAATCCTGAAGGCGAAGATTCCCCAAACAAAAAGCACTACGATCCTCGCGTATGGCTACGCAAAGGCGAAGAAAGCTTTGTTAAACGTTTAACTCAAGCATTTGATGATCTTAATGCTACAAATTCTAACGAGAAATTGTAGAAAACAAAAAACAAATAAATGTAAGCCGTCCTTCAAAAAAAGGGTCGGCTTTTTTTATGGAATGAATTTTAGTGAATCAAATAAGAATCTATGGGTGAGAAAAAAATAAGATCGGTTTATTCGAACAGACAAATTGGGCCACAGCTTTTACCGGTAGCTCTGCCGTATTTACCGGCGCCGCTTTAATTGTTAATTATGGGCTTTCACAGGTCCTGTTTTTTATTATTCGGGAACTTGGCAATTAGGTATAAATACCGGAACTACATTAATTATTCAGTTTCCTGATTAAGTTGTAGTTTTCAACTGATAGGCAAATATTACTGATTATATGCGTTTGCCATTCCGGGTAATACGTATCGGTGAAGGAATTATTGGCAGGCTGCCGGGCGATAATATTCTCGGAAACGGATTTAAAGCTTAAAAAGGCTGTGTCGGCAAAATATTATTTCACGGTAGGTCTTGCTAATGCTTACGTAGGGTATATTCCCCCCGGAGCGCAATTTACGTTAAGCGGCTATGAAACCCGGTTATGTAATGGGTAGCCAGATGAACATTGCAGTGGAAGAAAAGTTGCGAAATGCATCGTTAAATCTTATTAATAAACTTCAATAACTTCTATCTTTTCCCTTCTTTTTGCGGTTTTTTTTATAGTAGGGGTGCAATAACTGCCGATGTATCCATTATTGCATCTGTACATTGATCTACCCATACCGCTCAGCTATAGGTAACTGCGATGAAAATCTAAAATTTTTACACCATAGCACTCCTTCCGGGAA
>JAYULL010000126.1:0-2497 GCA_043763625.1 Sphingobacteriaceae bacterium
AAACCCAATTGAAATATTCTATTAAACAGATTGCAGGCCTGAAAATTTATGCTGAATTCTTACAAGAAGGTTATAAAGTAGCAAGTAAAGGCCTGAATACTGTTAAAGATATTACTAACAACGAGTTCAATTTGCATTCGCTCTTTATCAACTCCCTAAAAACCATAAGCCCGATAATCAGAAAGGATTTACGAATACCTGAAATAATTGCACTTCAAATCGAAATTAGAAATTCTCTTAAAAATTCACATTCGAACTATTACTTGAGCGCATCAAATCAACAGTATGTATCCGAGGTCAAGGAAAAAGTATTGGAAGAATGCAAAGCAGATTTAGACGAGCTTTTCATGATTTTAACCTCCGGCAAATTGGATATGAAAGATGATGAAAGGCTAAAACGCTTGGAGAAGGTTTATGCTTCGATGAAGGACAAAGCCCGTTTTGCTCAATCATTTTCCGGCAGCGTGAACATTTTTATCAGGCAAAAAGAAAACGATCAAGAATCCGACAATCAATTAAGGAGGTATTATGAAAACGAATAAGGGGCTGAAGATTACCATTCTTGCACTTTGCTTTTTTCTATCCGGTTACCGGTTAAATGCACAATCGTTCGAGGCGAAACAGCTTTTATTAAACTGGGAGAAGCTCAGCCAACTTAAAAATATCCTGACCGATATGAAGAAGGGCTATGAAATTGTCAGCCGGGGTTATAACACGGTAAAAGACATTGCTTCCGGCAACTTTTCGCTTCACGAAACATTTTTAGACGGCTTAACTGTAGTGAACCCGGAAATAAAAAAGTATCAACGAGTAGCCGATATTATTTCTTATCAAAAGAACATCATTTCGGAGTACAAGTCAGCCTACAAACGCTTCAAGAATTCCGACACATTCAATCAAAGAGAACTTGAGTATTTGGGAAAGGTTTATGGTGAACTGTCCAGTCAAAGCCTCAGAAATTTAGATGACTTAATAACGGTCATTACTTCTACAAAACTTCGCATGAGCGACGATGAGCGGTTAAAGGCAATTGACCGAATTTTTGCAGATACCGAAGACAAGCTCCAATTTCTTCGAAGCTTCAACAAAGAAACACGTATTCTAAGTCTTCAACGGCAAAAGGAAAAGGCGGCATTAAATTCTCTTAGCAGGTATTATCCATAAAAATCAAAAAGCATGAAAAACAAGCTATTAATAGCCGTAATTTTTACGGTAGCAGCCCTTGCTTTGCCGCAGATTTTGCATGCCCAAAGCCTAACGGGAATGCAATCGGTACTCGATAAGGTGTATAACGAGATGCTTCCACTGTGCAGCCGCTTGATTAATGTTGCTCGCGGAATTGCCGGCTTCGGAGCACTCTGGTATATCGCTTCCCGAGTTTGGCGACATGTAGCTGCCGCAGAACCCGTAGACTTTTATCCGCTTATGCGCCCCTTTGCTTTGGGCTTGGCAATTATTCTTTTTCCCGGCGTTATCGCGGTAATGAACGGCATTCTGAAGCCAACTGTTTCGGCTACCGGTGCAATGGTCGGCGACAGTAATAAAGCAATCGCAGCATTACTAAAAAAGAAGGAACAAGCCGTAAAAAACAGCGATTCCTACGAGATGTATATCGGCGACGACGGACGCGGAGACAGTGACAAATGGTATAAATACACGCATCCCAAAGATCCGAATCGGGAGGATGAAAGCATGTTTGAAGGAATCGGGAACGACATTAAGTTCTGGATGGATAAACAGAGCTACAATTTTCGTAACTCGATTAAGCAATGGATGAGTGAAGTGCTCCAAGTTTTGTTTGCAGCCGCTTCTTTATGCATCAATACCATCCGAACCTTTTATCTTATTGTTCTTGCCGTTCTCGGGCCGATTGTATTTGGAATAGCCGTGTTTGATGGCTTTCAACACACCCTTACCGTGTGGATCGGGAGATACATTAACATTTACCTCTGGCTGCCTGTTGCAAACATTTTCGGTGCTATTCTCGGGAAAATTCAGGAGAATATGCTGAAAATTGATATCACACAAATTGGACAACAAGGGGATACATTTTTCAGCACTTCGGATACCGCCTACCTCGTATTCATGGTTATCGGCATTATCGGCTATTTCTCTGTTCCAAACGTGGCCAACTATATCGTTCATGCAGGTGGAGGGAATGCTATCCTTCAAAAAGTAAATATGCTCATTGCGAACGCCGGATCGGTTAGTCACAATGCAGTAACCTCAGGAGCAGGTATGGCTACAGATGCAGCAGGAAATACGGCAAGAAGTATGTATCAAAGTATCGCGGGCGCAAGCAATTCGGACTACTTCCCGGATAAAGGGTCCGATTACGGGCGAGACAGGCTTTCCGGCAAATAACCTTTAATAAACAATCTTATGTTCACTCAATTTAAAAACATCGATACCGCTTTTAAGCATATCAAAACTTTCAGCATTTTTCTGATGCTCTCCTGTGTTTCGCTCTCCGGTTTTGTAATTTATAAAAGTCACC
>JAYULL010000127.1:0-36446 GCA_043763625.1 Sphingobacteriaceae bacterium
CAGCATGTCTTGCGTTTCGGCAGCATTCGAAGCAATGTGCCTAGTTTCGAATTTTTCTTGGAAACCGGTATTTAAAGTCATTAAAAATCAGGAATAAATGAAGAAGCAAAGGTAGGGAAACCCGTGCCCTTAAGCAATCTGAGTTATGAACCGAATTGTAAATTTATCAACAATTATTTTAGCCTAAGTTGCCTTAAATACATTTGAATAGTATTTTCTAATCCGTAATAAAGAGCGTCACAAATTAGGGCGTGGCCGACACTTACTTCTAAAAGCCCGGGAATGTTTTCTGCAAAGAATTTGAGGTTGTGCAAGTCCAAATCATGCCCCGCATTTAAACCCAAACCTACTTCATGCGCAACTTTAGCTGCTTCTCGATAAGGTAAAATGGCCATATCTCGATTGGCGTAATAGTTTTGTGCGTAAGCTTCTGTGTAAAGTTCCACCCTATCGGTTCCTGTTGTTGCTGCTGCTTCAACCATTCTCGAATCCGGATCTATAAAAATGGAAACACGTATTCCTGCTGCTTTAAATACAGCAATTATATCTTTTAAATATTCTTTGTGTTTAACAGTATTCCATCCGTGGTTTGAGGTTATCTGACCTAATGCGTCCGGAACTAGGGTGACTTGCTCAGGCTGGTTTGCTAATACTAAATCCACAAACTTTTGTTCTTGGCAATTACCTTCAATGTTAAATTCAGTAGCTATTAATTTTTTTAAATCGAATACATCTTGGTATCGGATATGTCTTTCGTCCGGACGGGGATGAACTGTAATTCCTTGTGCCCCAAAACGTTCGCAATCTAATGCCACTTTTGCAAGATCAGGATTATTTCCGCCACGTGAGTTTCTTAGAGTAGCTATTTTATTAATGTTGATGGAGAGCTTAGTCATAGGCCAAAAATAAGAAAACCCCGACTTTTTTGCCGAGGTTTTCGATATGAGTGAGATGTTATTAATAACGGTATTGTTCCGGCTTGAACGGCCCTTGAACATTAACTCCGATATAATCTGCTTGGTATTGATCTAAAACATCAAGTTCTACCCCGATTTTCTCAAGATGTAAGCGAGCTACTTTTTCGTCTAAATGTTTTGGAAGGGTATAGACTTGATTTTCGTACTTCCCGGTATTGGTCCAAAGTTCAAGTTGAGCTAAAGTTTGATTCGTGAACGAATTCGACATTACAAAAGAAGGGTGACCGGTTGCACAACCCAGATTTACTAACCGTCCTTCGGCAAGTACTATTACGTCTTTACCTTCAATAGTATATTTATCAACTTGCGGCTTGATCTCAATCTTAGTGTTCCCGTAATTCTCGTTCAACCATGCCATATCGATTTCGTTATCAAAATGGCCGATATTACAAACTATAGCCTTGTCTTTCAGCGATCTGAAATGCTCTGCACGAACGATATCACAATTCCCGGTAGCGGTAACTACAATATCTGCTTCTTTCACCGCTGTAGCAAATTTCTTTACTTCAAATCCTTCCATTGCAGCTTGTAAAGCGCAAATCGGATCGATTTCAGTTACAATAACACGAACTCCGGCATTGCGCAAAGAATCTGCTGAACCTTTACCCACGTCGCCATAGCCGGCAACAACCGCAACTTTTCCGGCCATCATAACGTCTGTAGCGCGACGAATCGCATCAACCAGTGACTCGCGGCAGCCGTATTTATTGTCGAATTTCGATTTAGTTACAGAGTCGTTTACATTAATTGCAGGAAGATGAAGAGTTCCGTTCTTCATTCTTTCGTACAAACGATGAACTCCTGTAGTAGTTTCTTCAGATAAACCTCTAATTCCGGCAATTAATTCCGGAAACTTGTCGAAAACCATGTTTGTTAAATCTCCGCCATCATCTAAAATCATGTTTAGCGGCTCGCGGTTTTCTCCGAAATATAAAGTTTGCTCAATGCACCAATCGAACTCTTCGGCATTCATTCCTTTCCAAGCATAAACCGAAATACCGGCAGAAGCAATAGCAGCGGCAGCGTGATCTTGAGTTGAAAAAATGTTGCAAGATGACCAAGTAACGTCAGCGCCCAATTCAATAAGCGTTTCGATTAAAACTGCAGTCTGAATCGTCATGTGCAGACAGCCTGCAATGCGGGCTCCTTTCAAAGGTTTTGATTGCCCGAATTCGGCACGAAGTGCCATTAAACCCGGCATCTCGGCTTCTGCCAATTCAATCTCTTTTCTTCCCCATTCTGCCAAGGAAATGTCCTTAACTCTGTAAGGAACGTAAGTTGTCTCTACTGATGACATAGTTGTTTGTTTAATTAGCGCTGATTTTCAGCATGTTATGATTTTGATTTGAAGGGTAGTGCACACCGTTGTGCAAACAAATCCCTTAACTATTACAAAATTACGTAATAGTTGTATAAATGTTGCGTGTGAAGGATGATAAAAAGTAAGTGTTATAAATGGCTGACACTTATCAGCTATTCTCCCCTTTTCCCACTCTAATAATTTTCTTTAGCTTTTTGTTCAAAGAGCCAAGTGACGTTATAAAGTCAGGAAGTTTGTACGATTCACTCCTCATATTGTTAGGGAAAATTACGATAAAGCGAAAGAGTTAAACTGGTAAGAAAAAGGAAAGCATTAATTAATAGTTTTGCAGAGCAATAAACTACACTAATGGAAAATCTCATTAACCAAATCGAGCAGTCATTGAATACTGGAATGTACTTTCTTTCCTTGATGTCGGCACTTACTCTTCCTGATATTGCGGGCGCAATGGACGATGATGGAACAGCTTCCCCCGCTAAGTATAAAGCTTGGTACGATAAGTACGTTTTGAAGCAGGTGGATTTGCTGATGAGGAAGAAGTTACAACAAGTTGGATTCCAACAAGATGATATTGATAAAATTCCTACTTTCAATTCTCCCCTAAACGGCGAAGATGTCTATAAGTTCAGGTGTTCGCTTCTTCACCAAGGAAGAATGGTAGGAAAATCAAAAAAATTAATCTTCATAGAACCAGGTCAAACAACTAATTCCACACATTATAACTGCTATGGAAATGACATTTATGATATAGATGTCGATTCTTTTGTTTTAGAGATTTTAGCC
The DNA here is from genome assembly GCA_043763625.1 of Sphingobacteriaceae bacterium. Taxonomy (GTDB): domain Bacteria; phylum Bacteroidota; class Bacteroidia; order Sphingobacteriales; family Sphingobacteriaceae; genus Rubrolithibacter. The sequence continues at coordinate 3,082 of JAYULL010000127.1, forward strand.
GGGGCAAGAGAGTGGCTTAGAATTGTCGAGAACAGCCAAAGGTTTCAGAACAACTATAACCAATTTGCGAGAAGACATCCTAGCGGGTACCAAAATCACCTTGGTGGAGTTGTTGTTATTGCCTAGACATTTTTGTAAACCTTTGTTCTTTTCAAATATCGGAAATTCACCTTCGTATTTCTTCGTAAATAACGAGGGGGTGGATTAAGTTCCCTACATAAGTTTGTCCTGCAAATTAGTAATAAAAAAGGGGCTGAATGAAACATTCGCCCCCGATCTACTTCTTCTGAGCTGTTAATTAGTAGGTGACTTTGGTCGCTGTTATAGTAACGTTGTCATTTGGATTTGATGTACTTGGAGTAGGGTTTTTAAAAATTATACCTGTATAAGCTGCGTTACCATTTTGCGTACTATTTAATTTTATTGCAAATGCAGGTGGTGTAGTCGCAGAGGCGGTCCCTGTTATGTCTTTAAACCCGACTTGGCTGCTTCCGTCGCCAAGGAGTATAGCTTGGTGGTGACTGTTCATCGAATCATCTACATAAACCTTTTGGAAATTTAAATCACCGCCTTTATACGACTGATTATGATCAAATTTAATAGGAGCAGAACTAGTCAACAACGTTGCAGTATTCCTAATTTCAACGTCGTTAAATAAAAGTCTGGCTCTGTCCGCAGCCCAAGTATTAATATAAATTGCATTTGAAGGAATATTTTTTACTACCAAATCTTGAAAATAAAGCGATCCAACGGGGCCGGTAGGTTTAAGACCACTAATTTTGATGCCGGCTGCACTTCCGCCCACTACTGTACATCCATAGAACCTTATTTTTAGAGAATCGGTAATAGGTGTTGCACCGTATAATTTCCCTAGGCCGATCTGGAGTTGGTGAGATTGATTGCCTGACCACAAACACTTTCTAAAAGTGACTAACTTAATCATATCGCTTACCGAATTTGGCTCAATATCAACCCCCGAAAACGGACCATCTGCTTTAATGTATTGATAGGATCCCGCAGTATTGATAAATTCCGACCTAAGTATATCAATTTGATCGCCTTCAATTATTGTTAATCCGTTTCTTGTGGCACCGTCTACAGTAACATCAGTAACATCAATATTTGTAGGTGTACCAGCACCCGACCCGAGGTAGATTCCGTCAGAAGCAGGGTTTTTTAAAAGCAGCCCTTTTATAGTAATATTACTTTTTCCACTGGTCGAAATTATATGTCTCCCTTCGCTAGCAGTGAAGCCTCCTATGCTATCGTATCTATATTTGGTCATTTGAATAGTCGCAATACCTGCTGTGGTATCCGACCCGTTTGAATAACCATTTATAATACAGCCGTCGGCCTCTATTTTTATCATTATTGAGTTTATTGCATAGAAGGGGTCGTTAATTGCCGTAGTCTCTTCACCTGCTATTAATTTACCCGGTGATAAACCGTTTCCGGCTATATGTAATTCTTGACCTTCAACATTCATTATCAATTTTCCCACTTTCCACCCGGTAGAGGTGTAATTCAAGGTTAACTTACTTACATTAGTGTCATTCAAATATTTGTTTATCGTATCCGTATTTTTTTTGTAATAATTATTCGGATCAACATTAATTGATTTCGGAACCGCGTTAATACTCATTACTTTAGATAAACGTTCGGCTTTGAGGTTAGACTTTTCCAAGTCCTTTTTGCATTGGGTGATGCTTAAAGACAGCCCTAATAGGGCACAAGCAGCGATAATCCGATTTAAATTTAAAAGTTTGTTTTTCATGTTTTTAGATTTTACGAAGAAGTAGATTGGGAGTAAAAGTATCAAACAATAGAATAGAAAGCCTTTCAATATTTATTTGATACAAAAAACGTGTAGTAAATCAAATGTGAGAAGGAACGAGAAAAGGCTATCTATTTATTACCTGATTTCCTCACTAATGAAACAATGAAGATATTGCTGGAAACCGAGTCGCCTCCTTATGAACGTTTAAAAGCCTTGGAACCTATGCCAGATGAGTTCCTAACCGCCGTTGAAATTAAAAAGTTTGGAGGTATTGAGGAGGTTGGGCCGTTGATTTGCTAAAAATATTAGCTTAGATTTGTTTCCATTTTTTTTTTTATGGAACAAATAAATCACGTTGACTATGCCCCGCGCAATAAAGTAATTGACGAAATCGCGAATGCAGCACGAGCGCAAAAGTTATGGATCTATTTTCCTAAAGAAAACTTTCTCATATCGCCTGACGATTTGGAGGGAAAAAAGCAAACCCAAATAACGATCGAGGAACTTAGAAAACTGGAGCTTCAAGACCCTGTAAAAGCAATTGAAGATGCTGAAAGAAGAATAACCGGCATGGAAATTAAGCTGCGGCACTTTCAAAAGAAGGTGCTCGAATACTTCATGGGCGTAGAACCGAAATATACCCCGAATAAAAAGTCTTGGAAAATCCCTCCGGCATCCGGCAAATAATTGTCAAAAACATTATATAAACCAAGCGGTAACTTTTCTCGTAATTTGTTTTGGTCGGATGGCTGATAGGAAAGCGATTGTCCGCAAGACATTTAAAATCGGTTCGAATCCGGTTCCGACCTCTAAGTTTTTTAATAATTTGTGGTTTTTCTCTTTTTGGGAAATTACCTTTACTTTTTATAAACAGATCCGACATCTTGATCCCAGAAGTTAGCGCGTGAAAGCCAAGAATAAGAAAGCTTCTCATCTCTTAAATAGGATGGCGCTTTTAGAATATTTCCCGAAACGCTCCACGTTCTCAAAGATTCTCTCGCCGGTAATAAGCATCCGTCTTTAGTTGTGGTTTGCCAGATTCTTTTAGCAGATGTAATCCTACATCCGATTACTTCATTGTAATTGGAAGCTAAATCACCATCTTTATATCTCGGGTTACTACACTCTATAGCAGTTCCGTTCTCTGTAAGCAAGCTTGTGGAAAGTAACGTACATCCGGAAATTGTAATATAACTAGACCCCTTGACCAAGAAAGGGGTAGCGCATGACGCCTCGCAATTTTCAATAAAAACTCTATTGGATGCGTTACCAATTGATTTAATTACAAATCCGTTTCCTTTATCTCTATGCGATTGCTTAGCCGTAGTGTTTCTTATAAAAATAGGATTACTTCCGGTGCCTCGACCTAAGAATAACATGTGATTACAGTACGAGTTCGGTATATTATATTGCACTGTACAAGAATCAATATTAATAGCTCCTACAACGGCTTTAGGAGCTCCGGTATCTTCTCCAAATTTCAAAACTGCGGTTGATATGTTACGATCTTGAATAAGTAAGCACTTATTATAAACAAAATTTACTGCTGTAGATAAGTAGTCTGCGAACCCGTGTATCTCTACACGATTAAACGAAATCTTCACCGGATTAATCGCTGCTGTTGCATTAGTTACCCTAATCATTTTAATATATTGCGAGTTGTTGACGTAGTTAACGTCTAACACGCCTCTGCAAAATGATAAGGTAACCGGCTTGCTGATTTTTTCCAGCATCTCAATAGTATTCGCTGCGCTATCAGAAGCATTAGTGATATTAAAATCCTCTAACCGTAAATTGAAAGCAGTAGTGTTGAATGCAGTTGATATCTTTAAAGAGGGACGCTTAAAAGTGTTTGTCGCTTTAAATCCCTTAAGTAAAAGATTGTTAGCATTGCTAATATTAAGACCGGCGCCAAATGTTACCGGGCCAACAATGGTTAGATCAGCGGTATCTGCATTAATCCATACCACTTCATTATAAATCGTATCAAGAAGTTTAATGATGCTACCTGTTTTTGCTCTGCCTATTGTGGAATTTATAGCCTCACCGGGCACCGCGTAAATTGTATCGTTAGTTACGGTGTCAATTGGTATGGTATCAACCGGTAAGCTATCAGTAGAATCAGCGTTGGATAAACGGCTTGCGTTGCGTAGCGTGCTTAAAGGCTCTTTTGAGCAGGAAGCTGCAAGTAGAAAGGCAAATAGTAGAAAAAAAATGTTTTTCATTTTTTAAAAATAGATATATTTAATTTAAACGGGCCTATTTTGGGTTTTAATGTGACACAGTGGGAAATTGATTAGACAAGTTCCTATTAATTACTTGACGAGGATTATCGACTGCGCCCCGTTATAGACTAGCGCACGTCTTTTTTGCTGCCTGTTATCGAGTGAGCATCTCGTTTAAATTGTATTGGCCACTTCTCGAAATTTAGACCAGCTCGTTTGAGAGTAACCTTTGTACATGGTTACCAAATGGATAAGTTCAATGATTGATGTATAAGCGTTTAAAGTGTCAAGCACCACGTGAGGATAGGACTTAACATATTCCTGAAGCATACTATTTAACACTTCAACAGTTCTATCCGTATATCCGCTATTAAAGCCTTCCAGCCCTTCTAAAAAATCTGCCAGACAAATAACCTCCTCGTGGTCGAGTTCGACAGTCGATGTAAATTCTCTATTTTCCATTATGTTATTTATTAAGGTTTTCTAAGTGGTTAAAAAAATCATCAAGTACGAAGTAGGTAAAAGCATGGCCAGATCTGTCATCTTCGTGCAGTTCAGTAAAAATTTTGCTCGCTAAATAACCGGAGAACATCTGCCTTAAATCGTCCCGTAAGTCATCAATAGACATAATTTGTTTAAGCTCATGTACAAGCTCCTTTTCAGTTTGGGTGTTGTTGTTTATGTAACTCATAATTATTGGGGGTTTAATTTTATTCTTCAATTCCTTGGTTAATTTCTTCCTCTCTCTCGAGGCTGTAAATGCTTTCTTCCATTAGATTAAGTTTTCAATTTTAAAACACCTGAAAGCGCCTTGATCAACATCGAAGTAGCTGAATACGCCTGTTGAAGAAGCCTTTCCTTTGAATTCGTAATCAACAAACGGCTGGCTAAGAGTGCCTACGGCATTGCGCAAGGTTCCGTCAACCTTAGTATAGGCAAATTCCACAACGCCTTTCAACATCGAGAATTTCAGCTTTGCCAATTTCCATGCGTAGGATAAACAAGAGGCCCAAGAAGCGAAGCTCTTTCTTAAAGAGTGTGCGAGTTTTAATGCTAGACTTTTCATAATTATTTGTTTTGAATTATGATGTAAATATATACGTACTAATTTACATATGCAAATAAAAGTGAAAATATATTCGTATTATTTTTTAAGTTTGTTTTATGATTCGAGATTTAAAAAGTTTTTACGTGGCTATAAAAGATAACGAGGTTGTGGCATTTGAAACTAACCTTCAAAAGTTTGTGCCCTTAATCGAGGCTAAGGAAAAGGAAGCTCGGAACTACCAATGGTTTTATAGGGAATTCAAAAAGTCGACGTATTTTAAACTTACTTTAGGAGGCAAGGATTACTTTTTTCAGCGAGTAATTTAGCATATATATGTGCTATTTTGAATAAACCGAGTAAGTGGTACTTACGGGGTTTGATAGTAAGTTGAACTTACTGTCAAATGGTAGCTATGGGATTTTCCCATAGGTCAAGTTTAACCGCCCCATTTTTGCGTTGGTTGACCAAAACGGGAATTCCCGACTTGACTTAATTTTAAGACCGCCCCAATTTTGGGGAGGCTCGCAACCATTATGCTAATTCGCATACTAAGCTCAATTTTGAGCCGAGTGACGGATCCAATTTTGGGGAGGTTGATTATACTTATTGATTTAAAGCTGAATCCAATTTTGGATTGAGTAACCATTCAGCACGAGCGCAATTTTGCGTTTTCGTTGAAAATGAGGCAGTTACCAAATATTCCGTAGTGAAAATTCAACGAGCTCAAAATTGAGCCGGTAATTTGATCCTAACTTCCAGTTACTATCAACTCCGTAACTTCCACTTACATAGTTAACCGCTTCTTCTTCATCTCCACAACCCAAGCTTCAATAGGCACCGAACCAGTACCCTTCAAACCAATATACTTATCCATCCAACCTAAGTTCTTTCTACGTTCTCGCAGTTCCCGTAAAGCGGCCGTATCCCCGGCAGCGATAGCATTAATAATCTCTGCCTTAGTTCGCTTATCCATAAATCTGCTTTCGTACGTCCTTTACTGTGCCGTTCGGGATAGTGATTGAAATTGAGGAACGTGACGGCTTAGGAGGATTACATTCCAAACCTTCCCAATTGAAAGTTCTGCCGTCCGGTAATTGCAGAAAAAAGTGATTACCATCAGGATTAACAGCTACCGCTTTGCCGTTACGAACGGCGATATACTCCCTGTAGTTCTTAATTACATGTATTGGCTCCTTTAATCTTCCCTTAAGGCGTTGTAGCGTGTCTAAGTCGTTTGTCAATACCGCTTCTTCAATTAATTGGCGGTGCTCCTCGGTTCCGGGTAATAGCTCTTTATAGGTCGTCATCCTGTAATATGTGTTCAATCAATAATTCCAACTTCTCATTTGGAAGCTCCTCAAGCTTGTTTTTGATGGAAACTTCGCTTGTTGAGGCGGCGAGTTTGGGAACACAATATGGCAAAATACTGCTTATGAAATCAAGTCTTTGCTTGGAATCAAGTTTGTTTAAATCTTCTTGAATCCGATCCCAATTGCTGTCCAGTAGGGCATCAATCCTTTGCCTTAGACTTTGAATGCTTTTGTTCTTACTACCAACCGGCCTTCCGGGGTTTCCCTTTTCAAACAGTTTTCCCATAATTAAAATCCGTTACCTCGAGCTGCGCCGCTGTTGGCAGTTATTGTCCTATCGATACTCGACAAGGCTATCTCAATTTTTTCAAGCCTCTTAAGCTCCTCCGTATTTATTGCGGTCTTGCCGGTATTCCTCTCGATTGCTACGAGATTGGCTAACTGATTATTCATTAAGCCGATTTGTACCGCCCAATTGGTTTTTGAAATTGAGTTGCCTTCCAAAACCCCTAATTGAACTCCGCGAAAAACACCGGCTAATACAGTCCCGGTTTCTTCGGTTAATTGGGATTTTATGGAACCTTGTAAGGAATTGGTATTGGATTTATCAGGACTATTTGAAGCCGAGTCCTCCCCGAATTGTAAACCGGTATTTAAAGCCTCGAAGTCTTTTTTTGCTTGAGATGCAACACCGGTGTAAATACCTTTCAGAATATCTATTTCACCCGTATCTAAGCCATTGGATTCTGAAAACTCTACTAACTTGTCATAAAACGGCTTCAACTGTTTTTCAAGAAAATTAACTTCAAAAGACCTTATAACAGCTTTTTTCATTACTTTCTCAAAGCTATTTGCAAAGTCTTCTGCTGAAGTTGTTCCGGATTCAAATAAAGCCGTTAATTCACTTCTCACTTCCGATAAATCGATACCGGTTAAGTCTTTCTCGCGGTCTTTCTTTAAGTCATCCAGCAGCTTACGTCCTTCTTTAATGCTTTCTAAATATGCTTTAGCTTTATCATTAAGTTTACCATCCCTGTCTAGCTTATCAATCTCAGCGTCGGTTAATTTCAGAAGACTTAATGATTCTTTAATATCATTTAATTTACTACCGAATAAATTCCTACGAATGCCGGAAACAGTTTCATCAATAACCTTATTCCCCGACAGCTTAAACTGCCCCCTTAGAAGTGCGGCGTCGGCATCAAGCTGCTTTTTTATTTCTTCAGAACTTCTTTTGTTTGCGTTCAAACGTTCGCCGCCCAACAGCTCCTTATTCAGATCAATTTGCTCTTGAATACGCTTGTTTACGCTGCCTATAAGCTCTATTTCACGTTTTAATTGCTCTTCGCGTCTTTGCTTACGCTCCTCCTCTTTGGCTCTGAATACCCCGTCAATTAACCCGAAAATTCCGATAACACCGGAAGCTGCGGATGCGATTGAGGTTATGCCGCCGATAATGTCATCAGACTTAAAAGCCGATTTTGAATCTTCTATGCTTTTAAATACTCCTGATATGTTTTGAGCAACATTCGCAGCAATTCCTATAGCTTTTCCGAGTTCGGTATTGAAAAGTCCGGCAGATTGAGCCATATCAGACAAAGCTTTTGATGCCTTATCAAAAGATTCAGCCGTTTTATTATCAAAGTCTTTTCTCGATTTCTTTAATAGCTTAATTACATCGTTCGCTAATTCGGGACTTATTTCATTGGCGCTTATGGCTTTCTTCAAAAAAAACTCTACGTTATTTACAACTTTTTTGCCCTCTTCAGAACTTAAATCTTCTATCCCCTCAATAAGTTGTTTATAAGACTCAATAGTTTTAAAATGCTCATCATCTAAAGCATTTAATTTTTCTTTTTGCTGCCTAACAAGTTCCGGAATAAGCTCTTGGTTTCCGTTTTTTTCCAACTCTAAAAGAGTGGCCTGATAAGTTTTTTGGATTAACTCCCTTTGCTCCTCATAAGACAATAACGCTTTAATCTGATCGAAATAGGCATCTTCCTGAACACTTTTTTCTTTCTTGATTAACTCACTTAATACACGCAACCTATCCTGTTGCGAACCTGCTAATTTTCCGCCGAAAGACTCTTGGCTTATTTTAGCCTGTTCCGCTTCAAGTTGCTGTAAATACGTTTTTGATAAATCAATCTCTTTCTTAAACCGTTCTCGTGCGTAATCCTCACCTAAAGCCGTCTTTGTTTCTTCGTAGGCTCTATATTTCGCCTCTTGTTCGGCTAATGATTTTTCTAACCTAACCGTGTCAAGCTCATACTGCTTATTTTGAACAGCCAACCCTCTAGCTTCCTCAAGTTGATCAGACTTGATCTTGATTTTGTTTTTCGGGTTAGCATTGAACTGCTGAACCTTATTCGCAATAGCTTTAAACTCATCATCAATAGCGGTAATAGCTTCTTCGTCGGGTGTTAAAGAATTACGTTTGTATTTATCGAGGACGCCGTTTATTTGATTTTGAAGCGTTTGTGCTGATTCAAGTGATTTCTGATAAGCTTTAGCTTGTGTGGATGCCGCTTTTGCATCTGATTTTGCACTTATACCTAATAATTTTTCACGCTCCTTAATTTGCTTTTCTAAAGCCGCTTTTTCTGTTAATAGCCCTTTAGAACTTTCGCCTTCTTGAAGGTTGCGAATACGTTCAGAGTTAGTTTTCAGCCTGTCTTCCAAAGCTTTTAAACTTGTATCTTCGGACTTTTTTAGTTTGGCATCGGCCTCTGTAGTAGCTTTTATCTGTTTTTTTGCACCTTCTTGAACTCCTTTTTCAACTGCAATAGCTTTATTCTTTTGTATTTCAGTGTAAGCCGCTATCTCCTTATCAGTTTCTTCTTTACTTTGAAAAGTCGCAATATTACCGATAGTAAATATTGCTTGGGTCAATACGTTTGGCTTAAAATCTTTATCTAAAGCGCCGCTTTTTATTTTAGCCTCGTTTTGGATGCTTTCAATAAGGGTCTTCTCATTCTGTTGGAGTTCGATTTTTTTACGTAACTCATCGGTGTATTGCTTTAGAATCCCGGTTCCTTCCTTTGTAGAAATATTTTGAAGCGTCAACGCACCAAGAATTGCAGGATTTTTTAGAATGAAATCATCAAGAAGTTCCTGTCTTTTTAATAAAGGAGCGTTAATATTCTTGATTTTGTCAATATAAATTTGAGTTTCAGCCGATTCCTTAGCTTGCAATGAAGCGGTCTCCCCTAAACTTTCCTTTAGCTTTTCCTGCGCCTTCTGAGCGGCAGTTAAGCCCGAAATCCAGTTAATTATCGGATCAATCGCAAACGCCAATAAGCCTGCTACTCCGATACCGGGTAACAAGTAAGCCATTCGGAATAGCCCTTGAATTGCTTTTTGAAATGCGTTGCCCGATTTCTTGCCGAACCCTTCAATAGCATTTCCCATTGAATCAAACCCTACTTTCCCTACGCTACTTAAACGCTTTATCTCCCCCTCAGTCTGCTGTATTTTAGCATTGTACTTACTAATTATATCCGGATTAGTAGACGTTGCTGCTGCTTCTTTGAACTTCCCTAATGCAAAACGCATGCGGTCAATAGCCCCAACCGGCTTATCTGAAATGGCTCGGCCTAAATCATCAAACCCCTGACGTCCAACTACGTTTAGCCGCTTAATATCGGTTTCTACCTGCTGAATTTTAGCATTGTAAGCTGAAATAGTGCTTAAATCGTTTACGTCAACAACAGAAACTCCTTTCTTCAAAGAGGATAATTGATTTCGTAAATCCTGTAAGCGTGTAGTATGTGCGATTTGTTGCCGTAACCCCTCGTTTATCCTTTGGTTGGATAGGGCGTATGCCTCATTTGCTTCTGCATTGGCCTTTATTCGTGCCGGCTCTATTACGGTTCCTGATACTCCTGCGCCTGTGTTATTAGCTGATTTTACTTCACGAGCCGTATCAATTGCCGTGAATGCCGGCTTCTTAGCTGCCGCATTAGCTTTATTTAACTCCTCCTGCTTGATCCGTTGGCGCTCAATAGACTTGATAACTTGCTCACGAATTTTAACTTCCTGAGCCATAGCGGAGTTGATCGTAGCGCCCCCGTTAACATCGTGAAGCTTGCGGATCTCTGCTAAAGCTTTATTAATCTTGACTTGAAACTTGCTTAAATCCAAATCCGCCTCAAATTTAAGAGGCACTCCGCCTTGAGTTATGTTTTTTAATCCCATTATCTTAAAAAATTTCTTAGATCACTGATAGCAGAATCCCCACTTAGAGTTAAAACGTTCTTGCCTTTTGCTTCCACATATCCGGCGTACTTTTCTGCGGCTACCACAATCAATGCTATCCCTTTAGAGTATTGAGTTTTTAAGTGTGCTATTAACTTCTTTGCGTCTGCAACACCTCGTTTACCGTCTCCAACTAATTGATAATTCTTGTATACCGATTTACCATTCCGCAAGACTTCACATGCTATTGAGCTCCTTAATTCCCACGAATGGTTCATATAAGCACCTCGAGTTCTTGCATCTTCGACAAACTCTTTTCCGATTTCTGCAAAGCGTGTAAGGGTTTCTTCTTCGATAGCTATCCCGGATTGCTTGAAGACTTGTTTCAAATCTTCATGCGTAAACAGAGCTTTAATTTTCACTTCCATCAATTCACAAATGCTAATATTTCTTCTTGCTTACGTTCCAGTAATTCAGCTGTTAAGTAGTTGACCATTATTAAAAGCTCACCGCATATCTCTCGATAAAGCTCTAGATTTATGTTATCGGGATTATCGTCAGAAACAAGGTCTGTTAATTCTTCAAGTCGTTGACTCATAGGTAAATATACTAAAAATCTAACTCTGAATAAGTTCCTTTTTTAATCAATACGAAAAAGTCTTCCTTGGTGTCGGAAAGGACTTCATTTGAGCTTATCAATTCTCCCGCGCTGCCGTCTCTCGGACATTTGGCATATACAAAATATGTCATTTCGCCCGGATAGAAGTATAGAGTCGTAGGTTTCAAATCAAATGAGCGCCGGCAATCGGTAACTATTCCGCCACCATAGCCTAAGGTCAGTCGTTTAAAAATTTTGCCGTTTGAATCCGCTTCTACAAATTCTTTTCTCAGATCTAAAAAATTCAAATTCATGGTTTTAAAATTTAAGGTTTTTCATTGTTTCATTTAATACTTTCTCTGTCTCTTTTTCATCTTTGAGCTCTTCAGCATGCTTATCCTTTGCCTTTGCCTTGCCCTCAAGCTCACTTATTCGAGCTTCTTGTTTTCTGATTACCTCAGTCATGCTGGCGAGTAATTCTGTTGTTGATTTAATTAATTGTTCGTTCATTTTTATAGTTCTCTATTCAATTTTCTAAATGCCCTATTACTAATCCCGGGCATATATCGAGATTCTTCCTCATCCATTCGAAGCCCCATTAAAAGCCCATCAATCCCGGAAGTGAACTCAGGAAATACTTTTCGCAATCCGTCTATATATCTAATCTGCCTTCTTCGGCTCTCTGTTTCAGGAAAAAAGGGGTCAATTAACAAAAAGCTGCATAGTTCGGCGATGTCACAATCTGCCTCCGCTTCCTCTCGGATTATCCTGTTTATACTTTTCATTTAGTGTTGATTTTATAGTAATTAAATTCTTTACTTAAAACTTCGTGCATTAGGCTTTCAGCTTTGGCCTGTTCCTTGGCTTTAGCTATTATTTCGTCATGCACTGATAGGAAAATTATGTTCTCTTCATTCAGCCGGCGCCAAACTTTTCGCATTATTTTAACCTCTGTGGTTTGCAGGAGCCAAGCGAGGTTAGAATATCGTTTGGCTTTATTGTGAGGATTTGCGGCAAGAACAGACGATTTAAAGGCGTTAATCCAGCTTATCCAATTTGCCTGTCCAAAGAGCCTCGCCAGCTCATTATTTGCCGGGCCGTAGGCAATTTCAAAGTATCTCTTTTTGCCTTCGTCTCGCGTCTTTAAACCGGCCTTGTTTTGAAGCATCACATAAATATCTTCCCCCAAATCAATCCATGTTGAAAATTGATTGTGTCCGACGTATTTCTTAAGCAGTAGCCCAAGAATTAATGGCTGCATTGTTTTCACATCAAGGCTTGCCGTCTTTTCTCCGTTCAATAAAATACCCGGGCGGTGCGTTCTGTGAAAATTGGAAACCGGAGTATGAATTCTTTTTGCAAACCTATCGACTGTAAAGAATAAATCGAGGTAAGTATCACGGTTGGCAAGGAATAGGTCGAAATATTCGGTACTTGCTGCCCCTTGTGTTAACGAGACTGCAAGTAAGTTACGTTTCATTGTTTCTGTATCCGGGCCGTACTCTGGTTGATCTTTTAACTTAACTAAGCTTAAGTCTATCGGTCCGGGTTGCAACGCTCGATAAAACAGCGTTTTTTTGCCGTTAATAATTTCTTCCGTAATTTCTAATTCACCGGCATCAATAAGCTTTTGTAATTCTTCTTTTCGGTTGTAGAGGGGATAGATAAAATACTCCCTTTCAATAACATCTTTTTGGGGTATATGAACACCCTCAGAGTCATTAACGGCACGAAGCCGAAGGCTTAAAAACTGCTTGGTTCTAAGGAGGGTTAAAAAGGCTTCGCCTATGTGCGTTGTTGTTGTTCTCATATTGAAAATGTTAATTCGTATAAAAAGCGGCTTTTTAATATCGTTAAGGCTGTTTTCCGAATTAACGAAATAACACTATGAGCTTTAGGGAGGGGGTTATTAAAAAGGTATATTTTATATACCCCCCTTAATACAGTAAAAGTTATTTCGTTAATTCTTGATTCTTGTTTTAAATGATGTGAGGGCATATTTTTTTGGAATTAACTATTTGAAATGAAGAAAAACTGACTTGTTTTGGAGGAATTATTAGTCTCGATTTTACGCTTCAATCCTTTGGAGTCAGCATACTTACCCAGTAGGTTTGTGAAGGTGCGTTGTCTGAAGCTTGGGTCGCCTCCGTAGTATCTTCCGCTATATTCCTCGAAAAAATCTTTAGTGTTATATCGGAATCCTAATTTAAAATCCTTTTCTGTTGCCCAGTTTGCAAAGTCTTCTCCAGTTGTTTGGATAAGGAGGTTCTGACTTACATTAATTAACTCATATGGCTGCAAATCGTATTTCAGGTAGAACTGAACACATTCGAGCATGTATCGAGTAAAGGTGTTCCAGTCAGTGTTAGTCCATTTAAATCGATCGAATAGTATCCCGTGTTCATCTTCAACAGGATGCTCAACTCCGGTTTTTATCTTACTCGAATAATAATCCGACAACTCAACCACGAACATTCGACGTCTATGCGAAGATCCATTGCCGTTAATGACCGTATTCATAGAAAAAGCCATTTTAGGACTATTCTCCGGGGTTAACTTTATAGAATCCTGATGTTTTTTTTCGATTGTAAAGCCATCTGTTAACGCCGAGAAAAAAGGTTCAAGACCGACTTCTTTAGCCAAGTCGTCAATAATGACAATTTGAGAAGTGGCATTGACAGCCTGAAATCGAAACCGATCGTCGCTCTTAAAATGTTTTCCATCTATCCTTGGTGTTTCCCGTTGATAAGAAAGGCTTTGCGTTATTACTCCTTTACCCGTTCCCCCTTGTGGATTCTTTGAGTCTGTTGGTTTTTGATCGTAAAAGAAAACTGCATACCCCATGTGGGAACCGTTGTGATTGTGCTGTAGGTAGCCGAGTGCGGATTTAAACGCTCTAATTCGGCTTTCTTCATGATTTGAAATGTTGTTTATAAACTTTTCGAATTCGCCCGGTTGTAGAACATCTGTATGCCGGTATTCTCGCTGTAGAATATGGCTTAGCCAAACGCACATGTTAAGATTTTGTAAATCCGGATAGTCAATAAAAGAGAATCCATCTTTGGTAACTGATATTATTCCGTTTTGGAACGGGAAATAAGCTGTTTCCTTGGTGTCTTTAAGCTCGGGTGTAGTACACTCAGGAAGTAGTTCAAGGAAATTCTTATTGAATATTTGGTCTTGGTTTTTTAAATAAATGGTCTGAAGCAAATCCGCTTTAAACTTCCAAGATTTTTTATAAGTTATAGTTACCTCTCGATGCTTTAATAGGTTGTTGAAAACCGCAATTCTAATTAAATCAATAGTAACAGGTTCTATTTTATTGTCTCGCTCAAGAATAAGTATGTAATTATTCGAGCCTTCTAAATAACGTTTCCGGTATCCTGATTCGCCAACAAACCTTAAGATGTTTAACTTCGAAGCCCCGGTTAGATTGCAAAAAGGTTCATTTGACCGCTTATCCAATCCGTATTGAAATTCAAAAAAGCCATACAGACATTTTCCCGCGGCAATATCTTTCTGCTGCCAAATTGAATTATTTTCTGTTTTAGTCTCTGCAACTAATGGCACTATACTAGCTTCCATTAATATGCCTCCTTAAAACTTAGCGCCCAAAAACTCAACAAACTTCCCACTCACCCTTCGGCAGACTGTCGGCACGTAGATAACGCAATCGGTACCGGCTTTTCGGCGGGATGTAGTATTCGAAAGAAAAAATTCTCTTAGTATTTGCTGTTGTGTATCTTTGTTCCGCCCCCCGGCGTTAAAAGATTTTGAAGGAGCTTCTATCATACCAATGGAGCTCCTTCTTCATTTACATTCCCCGCGATCCAGTTCTCTAAATACTCCCGATCGAAGTAATGCCGACTGCCTTTTTTAATTGATTTAAGCTTTCCTAATGAAATTTGAACGCGTAGAGCGTTAGCTGATTTGCCTGCCACCTTTTCGGCTTCTTTCATGGGAATGTACCGAGGTAGGGGCGTAGTAGATTTGGTAGGAAGATTTAAAACTACATGCTCAATCCGTTCAATTTTCGTGAACAGGTGTTCTAAGTATTCCGGAAAATTACTGTGTGTTATTGTTGCCATTGCATTTCGTTTTTAGATAACGATGCAATGATAAAGGGGGCAATTAAGGGGCAGAAATGGGTAGTACTACCTTTTTTTATCGCAAACTATTATAGTCATTTATGACTGCAATGTTATGCTGCCATGAGGTATATCTAGGAGATTTGTTTACTAAGGCATTTATATTGTTTTTAACATTTTCTACTTTAGCTTGCAGTATATCCGCTATAATTTTATTTCTGTTTTTAATTAGGTTCCCTTCAGCGTATTTATTGCCGACTGTTTTAATAAAGTCCAAGTGATCTAACATCGCAATTTGGTAAGGGGTATCACTTTTAAAAAGAAAATCAATGAGTGCATCTTTATTTTCAACTTTTTTCACTTTTTCAAGGTCGAAAAAACCATACTCCTTAAGAGACGCCTCAATTTTTGAAAATTCCGTTGCTTTATTTCCATCTGGTGCCTCCTGATTATTTTCATAATCTTTTAACTTAAAGATTTCTACGCCATTGTAACTCTTGCTTTGGAACAAGTGATTATGTCCGAAGTATAGTAAGTTCTCTGGCGATACTTTAAATGGAAATGGTAAATTTAAATCGGCGCAAATAAGATTCAAGTGCTCCTGAAATTGGTACCTTAATTGAACACATAGAACAATATAATTTTCAAATATTGTCATTTGATCCAAATCTATTTCCCCGCTGTAATATTTATTTAGTAAAGGATGGTGTTTGTCAATGCCTTTAGATACTCGTAATAAATCCCGACTGAGTTTTCTTATGAATAATTCTCTATCTTCTTTAGTTGTTAATTTCCAAATCGTCGCTTCTATTTCCTCTTTAACTTGAAAAAGGATTATATTATTTAATAACTGTATTTTCTCCCTTATTCTGACAAAATTTTTATCTGCCAACGTTTCTGATAATCCCACAAACTCGAACAGGGATTGGAAATCCCGTATGTAATTAAACATGGTTGCCTTTCTTTAATAATTGCGCCGTATACTGTTCCTCACTATCCTTGGTAAATTGATCTAAATAATTTTGAGTAGTGGCTAAATCGGAATGACCGAGTTTCTTGCTTATGAAAGCTAAAGGAGCCTCACTTTGCATTAGTATATTGGAAAATGAATGCCGGGCGTAATAAGAGCTTATTGTTTCCGGTAACCCGAGTTTCTTAGCTATGGACTTTAATGATTGATTGACGCTTGTTACTGCACATCGGATAGCTTTATTTTCTTCGCTGGCCGTCATACCGGGCCGTAGCACATCAAACACAAAATCATTTCCGATTTTCCGCAAGCTCCAACGGTCAATAATTGATCGTAAGTCCTCATTTAGCAAGACGGTAATTTTATCTGATTTTTTATGTTCTGTTTTCTTACGAATAAAAGAAAATCGGTCTTTATCAAAGTCTGCATACCGTAAACGGAAAATGTCGTACAGATTCATGCCGCTGGCCAAGTAAGAGAACAGAAACATATCCTTTGCAAACCTTTGAGTTTTAGTAGGTGCTTCGTAATTATATATCTCCATTATTTCCTCCAGCTTTAGGGGCCGCTTCGCGTTTGTGGCTTTCGGTAGATTGTACAACCCGTGTTCCTTCTTGCCAAACGGAAAAGCGGATTTATGAAGCTCCCCGGTTCTAATCAGCGTATTTAAGATTGCTTTGGTGCGCACCATGTACATTCCTACGGTTGTTAAGCTGTAGCCTTTACCTACACACCATTTTTCAATTGCATTTAACTCTTTTGTAGTAAGGCTTTCGATCTTTAAAAACGGTTGATTTTTTATCTCATTAGCATATCTTGAAAATACATTTGCCGCTTGCTTATAAAGGTTAGCGCTCGAGAACTGGTTTCCTTCGGTAAGCTCTTCCGCTCTGAGCGTTAGTAGATTTATTATGTCGTTTCGGTCACCTTTGGTAGTATACCGAACCTTGAATGAGGCAAAATCAAAAGGGTGTAAGTCCTCTATTATATCATGTGCTTTTCTTAACTCCTCTTGAAGTCTTTTGTGAGCTTTCTTTTGGTCCGGATTAGTCAAATATTTTCCTTCAATAATCCGGACAAACATTGCTTCATCAAAAGAATAAGGCATTGCAAAGTAAACTGATTGTCGATTTTCAACAACTCGTATCCGAACTCTGAAACTTCCGTCTGATAAAGCTCTTCGCTTGTCTAAAAATAAATAAGCATTCGCCATGCTATAAATTTAAGCATGTGCACACACATGTGCAAACATTATTCGAACATTCGTAAATATTTCTAAATGTCTGCAAATGCTCCTGTAAAGCTAAGACGCTGATTTTAATACTATTTAAAGGAAAGTAAATGGATGTAAACGGGATGCTATGCCACTACTGATGACATAGTTGTGTTTTTAAAATGAATTACAAAACTACCTTATTCGTATTTGAAAGTCAAAAGTTTATAGTATTTCCAACTGCTTGATTGCAATTGTGACACCCTGCTGAAAGAGAACTGTTTCCGCTTTGATGGGATTGCTTATTTTTGCACTTTCAAATAGTAAACATTAATCAGAATTAAGATATGTATCCTGAATATTTGGTAGCGCCAATGCGCGAAGAACTTACAAAAGTGGGCTTCGAGGAATTAAAAAGTCCTGAAGATGTAGATCATGCTATAAAATCTGACGGAACGGTTTTTGTAGTTGTGAATTCTGTGTGCGGTTGTGCGGCTGCAAATGCTCGGCCGGCAGCTAGAATAGCTGTTCAAGGCGAAAAACATCCCGATAAATTAGTAACGGTATTTGCAGGAATGGAAAAAGACGCGGTAGATAAAGCACGTGCTTATATGCTGCCTTACCCGCCTTCATCTCCTTCAATGGCTTTATTTAAAGACGGCAAGTTGGTTCATATAATTGAACGTCATCAAATTGAAGGAAGGCCTGCCCAAATGATTGCAGATAATTTGGCAGGAGCGTTTGAACAGTATTGTTAGTAAAAAGTCGGGAGGGATTCTTCCGACTTTTATACCACTTCACTTACCAAGAACTGTTGTAGTTGAACCTTGCTTACGCTCATCTTTACTTGGCCTTGTTTAGCGTAGGAAATTTCTCCGGTTTCTTCCGAAACGATAATTGCTACCGAATCGCTCATTTCAGATATCCCGATTCCGGCCCTGTGGCGCAAACCGAACTGTATCGGTAATTTTTCATTATCCGTTAGAGGAAGAATACAGCTCGCCACTTTTATTTTTCCTTCAGAAATTACCACGGCTCCGTCGTGGAGCGGGCTGCTTTTTTGAAAGATGGATTCTATTAATCTTCGCGACACAAGTGCATCCATGGGCTCGCCGGTATTCCGGTAGTACTGCTCGTCAAAATACTTTGCAAAAATTATCAATGCTCCTGTACGTGTTTTTTGCATATTTATGCAAGCTTCGATAACCGGCTCGAGGTACGAAAAGGTTTCAGCATTTGTCTCCTTACGGCGAATAAAGAACGTCCACCACACTTTATTTTTATGAATGGAAGCGTTTTTTCCTATCAATAAAAGAAATCGTCGGATCTCGGGTTGAAAAACTACTATAACTGCTAAAAAGCCAACTCTTACAAATCCCCCTAAAATTTCTGAAAGCAAACGCATTTGTGCCTGTGCTACAATGAGGTGAGCAATGTAAATAATAATAAAACCCAGAACTATATTAACTGCTATTGTGCCCCGAATCAAGTTATAAACGTAGTAAAAGATAAAGGCGACAAGTACAATATCTGCCAAATCTAAAAGTCGAAGATGTAAGAAGTCCGGGATTAGAGGTTCCATTTGGCGGAAATTTACAAAATAGGTTTGGAAGTTGGAGATCTGAAAGCCTGTAAAGTAACAAGCTCGTAACGGCAGGGTAACTAAAGGAGCGAGTTTAAAGTTGTTAAAACAGAGTTTTATGCAGGAGCGTTTTGCATAGCGGCGAACATATTCACCAACAAAACAATCAAACTCGAACCTAGACTGGGTCTTGCAGCTTTAAGCTTTCAATAAGTTCCGGTCTGCCTTTTTTATTCAAATTAATTTGTTGAGGAACTTTTACGTAGTAGCCGGTCCCGTCGTAGGAGCGTTTTCGCGGATGGTGTCGGCAAGAATCAGAGCAACAGCCGTCGAGTTTTTGCCCGCACTCATCGCATTGGGTAAAGTGTTCGTTGCATTCAGGATTGGCACAATTAATCATTTTAGCGGTGGTCTTGCCGCAGTTGTAGCACTCAGAAATAAGAATAGGATTAACTGTGTTTACTTCTACCGCTACACGATTATCAAAAACATAGCACTTTCCTTCAAAATCTTTTCCTCCGACTTCCTTCCCGTATTTTATTATACCGCCATGCAACTGGTAAACTTCCTTAAATCCATCGCGAAGTAGTAAAGCAGAAGCCTTTTCACATTTTATTCCGCCGGTACAATAGGTTAAAACCTTCTTGTCTTTATATTGCGCCAACTCGGCTACCTTTTCCGGAAATTCGCGAAAGTTTTCAATATCAAGAGTGACTGCATTTTTAAACTTGCCCAACGAGTGTTCGTAGTTAGAACGAACATCTAGAATAACTACATCTTCCCGGTCTTTCATCTTCAAAAACTCTTCCGGTTCCAAATGAACACCGGTTTGCTTTTGAGGATTAATAAGATTAGGATCGCGTAAGCCGGAATAAACAATTTCAGACTTATAACGGCAGTGTATTTTTATAAAGGAAGGTTCACCCACTTCATCGACCTTGAAATCGGTCTTCGAAAAACGATAATCTGCTAAAACGGTTTCCATGTAAGTTTTGCAGGCTTCCATTGTGCCGGAAACAGTCCCGTTTAAACCTTCGTCGGCAATGATAATCCTGCCCACAAGTCCTATTGTTCTACAAAATTTAAGATGATCTTCCGCAAATTGCTCTGCGTTTTCTATCGTTGAATAACAATAGTAGAGTAAAGTTTGATATCTAGTCATAATCATTGATACCGGTGTAAACGGCGTAAAATGAGCTCCAAAGATAAAAAATTAATGATTACAGTAAGGAAAAAAAGCGGTTAGGAGACTTATGGGTGAAAATGCTTTTATCTCCGTATGGGTTTATAAAGTAGTCGCTAAAATGCTGCTGTCAGGCGTACGCTGACAGGTCTAAGTACCTAATTAAATGCAATAACAAAAAAGCCGGAAATTTTTCCGGCTTTTTTTGTTACAGTCACTTTATATTTACGATTCGTAGCTTCTGCCGCCACCGCCGTTACCGCTACGGTTACCGCCACCGCGATTAAAACCACCGCTGCCGCCACCACTGTTTCCACGATTAAAGCCGCCACCGCCACCGCGATTGAAACCGCCGCCGCCGCCGCGATTACCGCCGCCCGAAAAACCACCTCTGCCGCCGCCGCCGGTTCCTTCCTTTTTCTCCTGAGCCTTACTTACGGCAATGTTTCTACCGTAAATTTCGGTTCCGTTTAAGTCTTCAATAGCTTTTAATGCTTCTTCTTCGTTGGGCATTTCAACAAACCCGAAACCTTTACTTCGGCCCGATTCTTTGTCTGTAATTAATCTGGCTGAAGTAACTTCGCCATAGTCTTCAAAGATTTCTTTGATTTCAGACTCCTCTAATTTAAAAGGAAGGCTGGCAATAAAAATGTTCATTTAAATTTTTAATAATTTAGAATATAAACGCAATTTAGGAAAAAAGGATTTATAAATCTGTTGCTTTTTTTATAATTAAATTTTGAAGAAGATTTAAAAGGGATTTAAAGGACGAGTAAGTTGGTTAAAGGGGATACTAAACCCCGTGTCTTGTTACGTGAATTCAGATTTGCATTAAAACCCATAGAATATACGAACTGCGTGACTTACTCTCCTGCTGTCAACCCAAGACATTCCGTAATCTATCCTAAAGATTAAACGTTGAATGCCCAAATACACTTCGGAATAGTTGTGTAAAGGTTGACCCAGATAAGCTCCGCCTACAATTTCTTCCAGTTTTAGTTTTCGCAACAGCGGAAGCTTATTTATCAGCAAGCCCGAAAAATTATGCTCATAATGCGCTTCAAAGTATTTATTGTTGGTGCTGAAAGCGTAGTAATCTAAAAAGTGATAATTGGGAAATATAGGGTTATAAATAGCAGTTTGGTTACCTGTAAAATGTTTTAAATCCGGGAAAAAGACAGATTTAGCATTCACGAATCTCCCCGCGGATAGGTAAAAAGAACTATATCCCGTTAGGCCTACTTTTATTTTATCTTGAAAAACGTCTAAGGCTACAAAGTCATAGTCAACAGCCGAGTTGAAAATGGTTTTAAACCCTTTTCGATAGTCCACCTGAACTGTCGGATACTTTGCCGGTTCATAAATTTTCCCGTCGGGCCGGGTAGTGTATTTTTGCCCGTAGGTATAAGAGCCTTTCATCTCGACAGCAAAAGCGTTATTGATTGGAAACAGTTCTGTATCGTTAAACGATTCGGGATTGAAAGGTTTGTCGGGTTCAAAAAGCTTTGCGGCATTTTCGTATATAGTTGCATAACGAGAGTTGCGGACCGGCATTCGCCGAGACATTTCAACTCCTGCGGTAACCTGTAATCCGTCAATCAATTCACGCTGAGTTCTAACAGAGGCGAAGTTTGCCCTGTACAACTTCAAATAATTTCGGCCTCTAAACAGATTAGTAAGTGTATTGTAGAAAAGGTTTATTGTTCCTTTATTGTTTAGATCAAGAAAGTCGCTTCCACCCTTAAATGATACGGCGGCATGATTTAAAGTATCGTACTGGTAAGTGATTTCGGCGTTTGCATTCAAAACTTTGTTCTGAAAGCCGTATCGTACGCTCGGTTCGAATTCCAGATACCTGCGATACGAATATTTTTTGTTGTATCTGGCTCTTAAATTTATTCCGAGTCCTTCTGTCGGATTGTAAAAAGCTATCCTTTGCAAGGGATAGAAATACCAATAACTGTTATTGGATAAATTGTTTAATTGATACCCGGCAATTAATGCTTTTACGGGTTTAAACCTATTTTGTTTTCGTTGCAATGAATCAAGAAAACGTTTAGATTTTTTTTTAGCTTCTAAGCTATCTTTGGTAAAGTAGTTAATTTCTTCTTGAAAGGTGAGCGGAACGGGACGAGTTGTATCCCAATATGCCTTAGTTTTCTTATTTGCCGTTGATTCTATTTTAAGAATTTCGTTATTAAAGAAGTTCCAACGCAAGCGGGGGTTTAATACATAATTGTTGTAAACCGCAACAAAATATCCTGCAAACTGAAATCCGAGCACTTTTCCGCTAAAACGGAAAGTAATGTCTGACGGCTGCCACGTGCTTGGTCTCAGCTCAACAAACTGCTGGCTTATTTTCATCGTGTCAACAAATTCGATTCGGGTTTCTCCTGTAAGGTATAAATCAACACTGTAAAGGCGCCACTCATCTTTAACTATATAGATATCCCCTCTGAAGGAGGCGCTGTAGCGATAGCGAGGTGTTACGCGAATTTTGTAGATTGTTTTTTTATTGATCTTTGTGGTGCCGGCAAGCTTGTAACTATAGAACGAAAAAGCATTTCGAGCAACCGGCGATACAAAGTTTTGCTTACCCAATGCCTCCCAGTGCAAGTAGTTGTTATAGAAGTTTACACGAGCATCTAAAGCTCGATTAAAGCTAAAACCTTGATTATCGCCGGCAATTTTAGAAGCCTTCATAACCTCTTTTTGCTTATCTCCTTTAGAATAAAACTTCGAATAGGTTTCGCTCTGGTAAAGAATTGTTTGCCGATTTGAATCTAATTTCATCGTCTTCACTACATCCTGACCCAAAAACTTTTTTGGAGCTTTAATAAGCTTTTGAACTTGTTTTGTGTAAGCATCGCAGGTAAAAAAGGAAGATTCTTTGAGGAGGTTTTTTCGATTATCAATAACTTTTTGCACAATGCCTCGTGCCGGATCTTTTCGGGTTGATGCTATTTTAACTTCCTCTAAGCTATACACATCGTATTCTAACGCAATATTTAAAACCTTAGACTCGTTTAGCATTATATCTCGCTCTTGCTGCTTGTAGCCCACGTATCTAAAGGTTAATGTATAGGTTCCTTTTGCTAAATTGAAGTTGTAATTGCCCCGCTCATTGGCAATAGTGCTAAAAATTGTGTTCTTAATGTAAACAGACACAAACGGGATTGCGTCGCCGTGTACGTCGGTAACCTGTCCGGAAATGGAGTATTCTTGACCAAACAGTTTGAAAGAACTGACAAATAAAACAATATATAGAAGAATCGGCCGCATTTAAAATATCCCCTTAAGATACTCTATTTTTTAGATTGGTTTAATACAAGGCAATTTAAATCTTTGCTGCTGTAGCTATTAAAGCGTATTTTTGGTGAATAAATTGTTATTTTCTATAAGTATATCCGGCTCTGTTACAAACAAATAACGGTAACAGTACGCGGTGGCAATTTTTACCCTACATGCAACAAAAAATAGACCTGTATACGGCCGAAATAAAAGATTTTCAACCTGCTGATGCGCAGGACCTCGAAGTTTTTCGCATTAAATTTTTAGGAACAAAAGGGATCATTAAGGATTTATTCGAAGAGTTTAAAACGGTATCACCCGAAGACAAGCGAACATTTGGTAAAATATTAAACGAGTTTAAGAAATTTGCAGAAGAAAAATATCAATCACTTAAAGAGAGGTTTGAAAATAATACAGAGTCGGAAAAAAATCATTCAGATCTGACTCTTCCCGGAGAAGGAGTTGAGCTTGGTGCTCGTCATCCTCTTATGCTGGTAAGAAAAGAGATTATAGAGATATTTAAAAAACTTGGATTTGTGGTCGCGGAAGGGCCGGAGATCGAAGACGACTGGCATAATTTCTCTGCCCTTAATTTCCCCCCGGAACACCCCGCAAGAGACATGCAAGATACTTTCTTTGTAGGCCTCGCCCCCAACTCCTCTGCGGAGGGAGAGGGGAGCACCGGAGCAAGCTCCCTCTCCTTAGAAGTGGATCGGGCTGAGACTGCCTACGCCCTTCGCACTCATACTTCATCCGTACAAGTCCGGATGATGGAAAGCGGCGAACCGCCTTTCCGAGCTATAATGCCCGGGAGAGTGTATAGAAATGAAGCGATATCTGCTCGAGCTCATTGTTTCTTCCATCAAATAGAGGGATTGTATATAGATGAGAACGTTTCTTTTGCCGATTTAAAGCAAACTTTATTTTATTTCGTTCAGGAAATGTTTGGAGAAGGAACGCAGGTGCGATTCAGACCGTCGTATTTCCCGTTTACCGAGCCTTCTGCAGAAATGGATATTTCATGCACTATTTGTAAAGGTTCGGGCTGCCAGTTTTGTAAACAATCCGGTTGGGTAGAGATTTTGGGTTGCGGAATGGTAGACCCGAATGTTTTAGAGAATTGCAGTATCGATAATAAAAGGTTTACAGGTTTTGCTTTCGGAATGGGAATCGAACGTATCACTAACTTAAAGTACCGGATAAAAGATTTGCGTTTATTTTCCGAAAACGATATTCGCTTTTTAAAGCAATTTCAATCAGAACTGATTTAGATGAGGTTCTTTAGGAGCATCTTTTATCTGTTTATATTATTTCTCCCCGCCTGCACAAAAGAGAGCGGTCCCGGAGTGCCGGAAGTTATAGTAGATATTAGGGTTACCATCCAAGAATTTGGTATTAAAAATAAAAACAGCGTTTACCTAATCGATAATAGAGGTGTTGCCGGAATTATTCTTTATAAAACTTTGGATAATCGATTTGTTGCTTATGACAGATGCAGTACGGTAAATCCCGAAAAACGTTGTGCGGTTACTGTGGATGAATCCGGGATAATTGCTACTGATTCTTGCAGCGGTGCAAAATATTCAATGTTCGACGGTACGCCGCAGAAAGCTCCGGCAAAAAAGTCGTTAAAGCAATATAACGTAACGGCAGATCAATTTGTAATATATATTCGAAACGGGTTTTAAGTAATTATGGAAGCAGATAAAAATGTTGATATTATAAAGCGAGCTGCCCACGACCTGTTTAAAAAATACGGTTATCACAAAACAAGCGTAAGCGAAATTGCGAAGAAAGCCAAAATTGCAAAAGCCACTATTTACAAATATTTCGACAGTAAAGAGCTTTTGCTGCACTCCATTTTAATGCAATATATTAGGATGAGTGTAGATGAACTGGTTCACTCTACTTCCAAAGAGTTGAGCAAAGAAAATTATCTCACCAATTTGATTTTAAAAACCAGTCGGCTTTCTTACACGGTCTGCAACGAATTTATCGGATGGGATTTTATCCGTGAATCCACCAACTCTCAGGAATTTTTAAAGGTGTTGTCGGATGATTTGGAGCAACTGCTAATTCAATCTTTTCTTCAAAGCAAACGTTTTCAAAACGATGCCGGTTACCCGGAAAAACTTCGCTTTTTGATTAAAGCCAGTAAAAGCATCGTGTTTTCTTTTGCGTTTACCTCTGTAAGCGATGCTGACGTGCGCAAGAATTTTGTCTCTTTCCAAAAAGAGATTTTGCCGTATCTGATTAAGGCGGCGGTATAACTTGCTTTTATTTTGCCGGTAGTAGCCGAGGCATCTTGATAGGGTTAATTCTTTACGATCCCGTTTCACTTTTTCTTTCATAAATCATTTTTTATATTAAAACACCGGTTCTGAATATGCAAATACCTTTAATTCTTTTTAGTGTGAAAAGTTCGGAGCTAATCATTGTTATAAAACTGCCCAAGTTTTTACTTTGGCGGAAGAATACAAAACGTATTTTGGTTTAAATGGATTTGGAAGAGTATAAAAAAGAGTTGCCTGAGTAAAATCAAATCCAGAAGTAGCTTTGGTAAGTATGGTTTTAAGTTTCTGTAAAAAACTATAATTTAACGTTTTAAACCGGTCGCAATTTGCGACCGGTTCTTTTTACATACAGTTTAAAATGCGTTCTCAAAAAACAGATTTAGTTAAAATACCTGACGAGGTAATATTGAATAAAATAATTGTACTTCGGGATAAAAAGGTAATGATCGACAGGGATTTGGCAGAACTTTACGGAGTAACCACCAAACGTTTAAATGAACAGGTTAAACGGAACAGCAAACGTTTTCCCGAAGATTTCATGTTTAAAATTACTGAGCCTGAAAAAGAGCATATCATCCAAAAGTTTGAGCATTTAAACGTTCTAAAGCATTCTTCTTCTTTGCCTAACGTATTTACTGAACATGGAGCAGTAATGCTTGCAAGCGTTTTGAACAGTGAAAAGGCTATTGATGTTAATATACAAATCGTAAGAGTTTTTACTTAAATGCGGCAAATGTTAACCGATAACACTGAAATACGATTAGAGATTGAAAAGATAAAGAAGAAGGTAGATAACCATACGCAGAATATGAAATTTTTTTTCAATACTTGGACGAACTTTTAGATAAAAAGCAAGAAGCCAAACCTCGAGAAACTATCGGTTTTAAAATAAAAGGCAAATAAATTGAAAGCCGGTCGCAATTTGCGGCCGACTCTAATAAATTCTTGCTCCTAAAGAAAAACGACAGGTTTTAAACATTAAGGAAACGAGAAGTAAAATGCTGACGCAATTTGCCGATCGGCTTTTCAAAACCTTTACCCTCAAAAATTTCGCTTAATTTCGCCCCTGATGAAAAGAATTCCGGCGGATAAAAAGGTTATTCAAAATGTTGAGGTTATTGATATTGCCGAAGACGGTAAAGGCGTAGGTAAAGCCGAAGAACTGGTCATATTTATCGAAAAAGCCATACCCGGAGATGTGGTTGATATCGAACTTTTTAAAAAGAAAAAAAACTTCGCGGAAGCTAAAATTCAAAATTTAATAAAGCCTTCCGCCTATCGTACTCAGCCCTTTTGCCCGCACTTCGGGGTTTGCGGCGGTTGCAAGTGGCAACACATGGATTACGAAGCGCAACTTCATTTCAAACAAAAGAGCGTGATTGATGCTCTTGAACGTTTAGCTAAAGTAGATACTAGTTTTGCCGATCCTATTCTTCGTTCCTTTGATACTCGGTATTACCGGAATAAATTAGAATTTACTTTTTCAAACAAACGCTGGCTTACAGACGACGATATCCGCGATAACGAAACACAAGATATGGACGCTTTGGGCTTTCATATTCCGCAGCGGTTTGATAAAATTTTGCAAATAGAAACGTGTTATCTTCAAACGGATCCCTCTAACGAAATAAGGAACCGATTAAGTGATTTCGCTAAACGAAGCTCTATATCTTTTTATGACTTACGTTCTCATAAAGGAACATTACGTAATGTGATTATCCGAACCTCTACAACCGGTGAGGTAATGGTAATAGTTGTTTTTGCGTATCCTTCTCAAGAAGAAACTGATTTGGTATTGGGTTTTCTAAAGGAAAACTTTCCTCAGATTACATCGCTACTTTATATCATAAATGAAAAAAAGAATGATACTATTTTCGATCAGGAGATAATAATGTATTCCGGCAACGATCACATTTTTGAAGAGATGCCGGTTGATCACCCGGAAGGGGAAAGGCTTAAATTTAAGATAGGGCCCAAGTCTTTTTACCAAACCAACTCGCTTCAAGCGTACGAATTGTATAAAATAGCTCGTGAATATGCAGGATTGCAGGGTGACGAACTGGTTTACGACTTATATACCGGAACGGGAACTATCGCAAATTTTGTGGCCAAAAAAGCAAAACACGTAGTCGGGATTGAATACGTGCCCGATGCGATTGAAGACGCGAAAGTAAATTCTTTAATCAATAATATTGATAATACTACTTTTTTTGCGGGTGATATAAAAGATATTTTAACAGCCGATTTCGTTGCCGAACAGGGTAAGCCCGATGTTATTATCACGGACCCGCCTCGTGCCGGAATGCACCCCGATGTGGTTCAACGGTTGTTGGAAATTGAAGCTCCCAAAATAGTATACGTAAGTTGCAATGCCGCGACGCAAGCTCGAGATATTGGAATATTAAAGGAGAAGTACGAACTGAAAAAAATACAACCGGTAGATATGTTTCCGCACACACAACATGTAGAAAATGTTGTTTTGTTAACGTTAAAAGATTAAGACATGTTTTTGGAAGATTTGATGAACAAGGAAGAGGGGCAAGACGGGAACACTCCGAAGAAAGAAAGTCCGTTAAAAAGCCTCGAAAGCGACTTGAAACTTTACAATGAATCACTTAAAGAAGTGGCTATTGAAATAATAGCCGAAGGTATTTCTCCCCATCCGATTTTTGTTGCTCATCAGCATGAGGTTAACCTCGGAGAGTTGATTTTAGATCGGAAAGATTTAAATACGGAATGGTCCATACAAGCATCAACTTTAGAAGAGTTTGTAGAAAAAGGAATTATTCATCCCGAAAAAAAGGAGCGCTTTATTAAGCATTATAAAAATGCATACGAGTTTATGTGTTTATTTGTAGTTGTGCCGGAAGGAGCAAATTTCGTATTTTTCCCCTATCATTAATACGATTATTATCACTCTGAGCGAAGTCGAAGAGTCTTTGACAAGTACTTTAATTACGCTCGTTTTCTATTCCGCTCAGACGTTAGAAAAAAAGGCAAAATGGCAGAAAAAGAACTTCTTATCCTAAATAAAAAACAAATACAACAGAAGATAACACGTATAGCTTACCAAATTTTGGAAGACAATTTTGACGAGCAGGAGATTGTAATTGCCGGAATTGCGAATCAAGGTTATACACTTGCAGGGCGACTTAAAACGTTATTGGAAGAAATCTCGGAAGTGAAAGTAACGTTGATTAAAATTGATATGAACAAGGCAAGCACTCATTTAGATGCAACTACCGACGTTAATATTAACCTATGCGCCGGAAAAACCGTGGTATTGGTAGACGATGTATTAAATAACGGACGTACATTGGCTTACGGTTTAGGGATTTTCCTCGATCTGCCCTTAAAGAAAATTAGAACTGTTGTTTTGGTTGATCGCAGCCACCGGAATTTCCCGATTTCATCAGATTTTACCGGGATGGAGCTAGCTACGGTTTTAAAAGAGCATGTAGACGTAGTTTTAGACGAGGAAACAGGAGAAGACGCAGTTTATTTAAGGTAGGCGTCTACTTCTTCGAGTACTTTTTCGGCAGTGAAATCAATGCCCTTTACTGTTATTTTTGCTTGGTTGTAAAATTTTTCCCGCTCTTGTAGTCGTTCCTCAATATATGTTATCAGTTCTTCTTGGCTTAGATCCCGTATCAACGGACGTTTATGTTTTCCTTTTTCGAGCCTTGCGGCTAATGCTTTCGGAGATAAGGACAGGTACACAGTTATTCCGGCCTCGTTCATCCAATTAATATTGTCATAAAAGCAAGGTGCTCCGCCTCCGGTGGCAATTACACAATCATTCGGAAAAAAATCAGCTTGTAATGTATCTCGTTCAAACTTGCGAAAAGCTTTCTCTCCGAATGCATCAAAATACTCTGCAATAGTTTGTCCGGTTTTTTCTACAATCAATTTGTCTAAGTCGATAAACGGATAACCCAGCTTTATGGCGAGCCTACCCCCTAAAGTTGTTTTCCCGGCACCCATAAATCCGATTAGGAAAATCTTCATAATCTGCCTTCGTGCTTTAAGAAGATATAATCTGTTAGCGGCGGATTTATACCGTTGGTTTTAAAAATAGTTGCTATTTGGCCGCGATGATAGGTGGCATGATTGAAGGCTTGAAACAGGATTTCGGAAACGGTATTAGTAAATTCTCCAACCGAACTTTTATAGTAAACCGGGCGCATAAAGTCCGATTCTAACAAAATATTTTTGAAGCCGGCATAATGCTCTTCTTCCAGTTGTCTGAATTTTTGTTTGGGGTGAATATCCCAAACGGCAAGTACTGACGGAACTTGATTAATTCTTGAAATCCAAACGTGTTGAGCATTTAAAATATGACTAAAAAGCTGTTCGGCTTTAGGCATTTCTTGATCGCAGGCATCAAACTGTTCAATAAAAATCCGATTGGCGCAGTGATTATATTTAAGTAGTTCAGAAAACATTTCGATTACCGGTTTTTTGAAAAATACTTTTGTTCGAGTTCAGCGTATGACGGTATTAGCCTGAAGGGCCATTTGTTAATTACCGTTCCGTTTTTTAGTAACAGCAAACCCGGATTTGACCGAACCATTGATTTGAGTGGAACTCCGTCGGCATAAAAAGTCTCCATCACCAACTTGTTCCTTTTAGCAAAAACTTCAGCGCTTTCAGCAGAATTGGCGGTAAGTAAAACGGTTCGAATGTTATAGTTTTCGGCAGCGTTAATCGCTAAAGCATTTAAATCACCAACCGCATGTAGGTTTGTTTTATTTAAATCGTATGCAATAATTGCAAGGTTGTAATACGGATTTTCAATAAGTTCCGGCGAATAGTCAGTTCCTTGGCTATCTGTTATTTTAAGATCTTTGATTTTGATTTCATAACCTTTTTTTACCAATTTATTTTCCGGTTGGCCAATAATCTCCCAATTGTCATCCTTCCAAATGGCGGTTTTCAAGTACTCTTTATCGGTTAACTTTTTTGTTTCACCCGTTTTTTTATTTTTCAAGGTATAGGTGATTTCATAAACATCGGGTTTAGCTCCCTGAGGCATTCGCATATTTTCCGGAATATTCGCCCCCACTTTGTAGGGTAAAAAATCCAAAATAGGTTGATAGGAATAGGTGTATAATCCGAACCCGAATGTCAAGATGATTACTATTACAAGAGCATAGTTTTCCGTAGAACCGGTTTTGAATACAGCACTTATTTTTTTGCGATTGATGAAAATGAAAACGATTAGTACAAATAAAATCAGGTCTTTACTGAACGACTGCCACGGAGTAAGCGGAATTGCATCGCCAAAACATCCGCAGCTTCGCACTACATCAAAGTAAGCCGAGTAAAAAGTAAGGAAAGTAAAAAACACAATCAGCAACAGTAATCCCCAAGCAACTTTGACGGATTTGATTCCCAAAAGCAGCGCTGCACCTAAGATTACTTCCAAAGCACAAAGAACAATAGCAATTGCGGTAGCATAATCGTTTAGAAAAAGCATGTGAAAAACCTCGAAGTATTCCTCAAGCTTATAGCCGAAACCAAGTGGGTCATTAAGTTTAATTAAACCTGAGAAAATAAACAGCAGCCCGACGAGCCATCTGCAAACGGTTAAAAAGGTATTTCGCATTACGACAATCCTAATTTTATTAAAGCAAAAACCGAATAATTCAGCATGTCCTGATAGTTAGCTTTTATCCCTTCAGAAGTAAGAGTTTGTCCCTCGTTATCTTCAATCTGCTTAACGCGGTAAATTTTCTGGAGAATCAGATCCGTTAAAGAACTAATACGCATATCACGCCAAGCTTCGCCGTAATCGTGGTTCTTTGCAAACATTAATTGCTTTGTTTCTTCGATCTTTTTATCGAATTCTTGCTCAACTTGTTCTACCGGAAATTCCATTAATGACTCTTCAGGCAGCTCCCTTTGAATCATGCCAATTGCGCAATAATTAATTATTCCGATATACTCGGATATC
Organism: Sphingobacteriaceae bacterium; assembly: GCA_043763625.1. GTDB lineage: Bacteria > Bacteroidota > Bacteroidia > Sphingobacteriales > Sphingobacteriaceae > Rubrolithibacter. Next base: position 34,814 of record JAYULL010000127.1, read on the forward strand.
ACGTCTTCGCCTACTTTCGACACCTTTTTTTCTTCCAATGTACGAATGCGCTGTGCTTTAATAAAAATTTGATCGGTAATAGAAGGCAATCGTAGAATGCGCCAAGCGGTTCCGTAATCTTTGGTTTTTTTTATAAAAAGGTCTTTGCACACCTTAATAACTGCTTCGTATTCTGCCGCTGTGTTAGTTGCCAAAATGATTTTAGTATTTGCTTACGCGATAAATAAACGTGTATTTTGCCGAATAATGACGGATAAAAATACAGTTTTCCCGGTAAAGAAAACTTTGAATGTTGCGGGAAGATTAGTTGATCTTTCAGTTCCTAAAGTAGCAGGCATTTTAAATCTAACCCCCGATTCGTTCTACGACGGAGGTAGGAACAATTCACGTGAATTTGCCTTGAAGCGAATTGAATTAATGCTAAGTGAAGGAGCAGATATGATTGATATCGGGGCATATTCGTCGCGGCCTAAAGCAGAACATATTTCTGAAGAAGGAGAGTTAAGCCGTTTGCTTCCTGTATTAAAAGCGGTTGTAAAGGAATTTCCGGAAGCTGTGATTTCGATAGATACTTTTCGTTCGGGCATAGCTAATGCCGCCATAGGAGAAGGCGCTCATATAATTAATGATATTTCAGGAGGTGAATTGGATGCCGAAATGTTTGCAGTTGTAAAGAAACTAGGTGTTCCCTACATCCTGATGCACATGAAAGGTAGTCCTCAAACCATGCTTCAAGAAGCTTTTTATGAGGACGTTGTGTATGAAGTTTTCCAATATTTTTCACGAAAAATTAAGATACTTACCAATTGTGGTATTAAAGATATAATTATAGATCCGGGATTTGGATTTGCCAAAAAGCCGGAACATAGTTTTGAACTTTTGAAAAATTTAGAGCAGTTCAAGCTTCTGGGTCATCCGTTAATGGCGGGCCTTTCCCGCAAATCAATGATCTATCAAACACTAGACACAAATGCCGAAGAAGCGCTAAATGGAACCGTTTCAGCTAACACAATTGCTTTGATGAAAGGTGCGAGTATTCTTCGTGTTCACGATGTGAAAGCAGCGGTTGAAGCAGTGCGAATTGTGGAAAGAGTTAAAAGTTGAAAATAAAAGTCAAAAACCCATTGAATTCAAATACATTGTGACTAGATGCTATCAACTTTCTAAAATTCCCGTTTCCGTATCTCAATAAAATTTATACTTTTGTGCCTTGTGAAAATTGAAGTAATTAACTTCATTAACAAACCTCAAAAACAAGGAATCGGCTCCGATTCTACTCGAATTTTCCCTTTTTCGAATTTTCTTAGATTTCTTACATATATAATCGCATAATGACTATGTACATTAAATTACCCGCCGTATTGCTTCTTGAAGACGGAACTGTTTATCACGGTAAAGCTGCAGGAAAGATTGGGACTACAACCGGCGAGATTTGTTTTAATACCGGAATGACCGGTTACCAAGAGATATTTACGGACCCTTCGTACTTCGGTCAAATCATGGTAACCACTAATTCTCACATCGGGAATTACGGGATTAATGACGATGAGATTGAGTCGGGAGCGATAAAAATCGCCGGTTTGGTTTGTAAGAATTTTAATATTGCTTTTAGCAGGAAGCAAGCCGACAAATC
>JAYULL010000128.1:0-36083 GCA_043763625.1 Sphingobacteriaceae bacterium
CTGTAAAAAAGGATTGTCGTCGGGAATTGAACCATCAGGCTTAATTCTAAATACTTTTCCGGTTGCCCGGGTTAAATCTTGAGAATCCTCCGCTTTGCCCATATCTCCGATAGTAAAAAACAGGTATCCTTGTTTATCAAAAAGCAATCTGCATCCCCATCTGTCGCCGCCGACAATCTTTAACGAGTCGGGCACTTCGAATAGTATTTGCTCGTTAGTCCATTGATGGCCCTTGATTCTACCACAAATTATTTTGGTCATTCCGGCAGAATTTTTATCATTAATATCGCCGTTAGTTTGACTAAATCCCAAATAAACCCAGCCGTTTACCGGATATTTAGGATCTAAAGCAATATCCATAAACCCGCCTGTACTGCTTTTAGTGTGCGTAGCGGGCATCCCTGTAATTTCCACAGGATCAAGTTTGCCGTTTATCAGCCATCTGATTTTTCCTGCTTTTTCCGTAAACAGAGCCCTGTTTTTATCCAAAAATTCAATCCCCCAAGGTGTTTTAATACCTTCTGTAACTAGCTTTTCTACCTTTAATACATATGCTTGTGTAATTAGAGTCGCGGGAATTACGGATTTCTTTTCTATTTTTTTATTTTGGAAGCTTAAAATGAATTGCGTTACTGCATTAATCTCATTATCGTTTAAAAACTTTCTCCAACCGATCATTTCAGTATTTGGGATACCATGTTTAATATTCTTAAAAATTCCGGCCTGGTCTCGTCCGTACTTAAAATCCTTTTTTGTTAATGCTGAAGCAGAATTTCCCTCTAAATTCCCGCCGTGACATCCCGCACAATACTTTTTATAAATTTGCCCACCTTGTTGTGCAAAAGTGGATGTACTTATCGCGATAAGACTGATTAAAAATATTGTACGGATGAAATTCATTTCCAAGGTAAGTTTGTTTGCCCCAAACAAATTTAGTTACTTATTCTTACAGCTGAGTGATAAAACAATAGCCCGAATTAATATAAGCCTTCTTCTTAAGTAATAGGAGTTTATTGAAAAAAAAGACTACCTTTATGAAATAATATATAAAATAATGCAAAAAGGAACAGTAAAATTTTTTAATGAAACTAAAGGTTTCGGATTCATTACCCCACTTGACGGTGGAAACGAAATCTTTGTTCATTCTTCCGGCCTTACTGATAATATTCGTGAAAACGATAGTGTTCAGTACGATGTGGAACAAGGCCGAAAAGGTCTTAACGCGGTAAATGTGACTATAGCTTAAAATACTATAAAATACTTCGCAGGCATTTTCCTTAAACAGGAAGATGCTTTTTTATTTTATAAATTTTATCTTTATGATTATCGGAATATTTCTAATTTAAAGGAATAAATAAATTGATACTTTATTCGAAAATTTGCCAAAGAGCAGAAATTATAAATCTGATAAATTTGATTATTGCAAATATTTTTTTAACTTTTAAGTGCCGGGCACGGCAACTAATGCGGTAAATTAAAACTATGGGAAGATCAACAGAAACCTTCAGCAAAAAAGAAAAAGAGAAGAAGAGAATAAAAAAGCAACAAGATAAAAAGGAAAAAGCAGAAGATCGTAAAGCTAACTCTGATAAGGGTAAGAGTTTAGACGAGATGCTTGCCTATGTTGATGAGAACGGCAACATTTCTTCTACTCCGCCTAATCCTGATAAGAAGAAAAAAATAAATTCGGAAGATATTCAAATAGGTGTTGCCAGACAAGAAGCAGTAGTACATGATATTGTCAGAAACGGAACTATAACAATGTTCAACGAATCTAAAGGGTATGGTTTTATTAAAGACCTACAAACCCAAGAAAGCATCTTTGTCCACATTAACGGGCTGATAGACTCGGTTAAAGAAGGCGACAAAGTATCCTTTGAAACCGAACAGGGGCAAAAAGGACTTAACGCGGTAAAGGTTAAAAAAGCCCCTAAATAAGCTTTCAGATAAGTAATTATAAAGCCACTAAGAGTGGCTTTTTTACGTTAGGGTGTTTTCTTACTTTGTTTTTCCTTTTCTTAAACTTCTTTATGCTACAGAAATATTCATTAGCATTAAAAGTGTTACGTACTAGCTATTGCGGTAAGTGAACGAGCATAATCTGCATAAAAAACAAACGCGTTGTTGCCGGGAGTATATTGGAGTAATTTAGCTATATAATTCCCGGTTTTCTACTACCGGCTATTTCAAGTTAGTATCCCGAGTCAAGTTTCAAGACAGTACCTATTTATTAATAATGAGAATTGGATCATATAATCATTTAAGGTTAATTCGAAGCACAACGGAAGGTTTAATGCTTTCAGACGGTGTGGACGAAGCCCTTTTACCGCAAGGCCAAGTGCCGTTGCATCTTAATTTGGAAGAAGAACTTCTAGTTTTTGTGTACCATCATAAAGACGGACGGATGGTGGCGACTACTAAACAACCTTATGCCTGTGTAGGGGATTTTGCTTTCTTAAAAGTTATTGATAAAACGGATACAGGTGTGTATCTCGACCTTGGTATCGACAAGGATTTATTTGTCCCGCCGAAAGAGGGCCTTCATTTGGAACAGGGAAGGAGCTACGTTGTGTTTATATACCTTGACGAGGTTACCGGGAGAATTACAGGCACAACTCGATTAGAAGATTACACTGAAGCTGACTTTACTGATTTAGAAGAAGGCGACGAAGTAAGTCTATTGATTTATGCCATCAGCGATTTGGGTTACAGTGCGGTTATCGATAATAGATATATGGGTCTGCTTTATCGAGATGAGGTTTACGAAAAACTCGATATCGGCGACACACGAATAGGCTATACTAAAAAGATTAGAAACGATATTGAAAAAATCGACCTTAGCCTCCGGCAAATCGGCTTTGATTTTATTCTTAACTCAAAAGATGCTCTGCTCAACGTGCTTAAAGAAAATGGCGGAGTATTGCACTTAGGCGATAAAAGTACGCCTGACGCTATTCGGGACGAACTTAAAATGAGTAAAAAGGCGTTTAAGCAAGTAATTGGAGGACTTTATAAACAAAAGCTCATTACCATTAGCGATTACGAAATTCGCTTGGTAAGGCCCAATAAGGAAACGGATTACAACGAACGTCCTGCGTTCTAAGTGTTTTTTCAATTAATTAAAACAAAGAAGAATTTATCCCGTAACTATTCACAGGTTTATAAGTGGCTAGTTTTGAGCGCCTCTTTACGCCGTTTTTAAGTGTTCGCATTTATGAAACCTACTAGAAATCCGGTTGTTAATAAATGAACCGAGTATTTATACAGGTATGATTTGTTAAAATCGGGTATAACCTTCGCAAACCTTGAACGTATTTAATCCTCATATTTACTTAATATGGGGAAACGTATACTAGTAATTGAAGAGGACACGAATTTTCTATGCATCATTGCGACTGCTTTAACGGAAGAAGGATTTGAAGTGATATCCTCAACCAATTCAGAGCCTTTAAATTCGTTAATGGAAATTAATCCTGATATTATCCTTCTCGATCACTCTTTAGGATGCTCTTTAGGCCAAGTTATATGCAAGGAATTAAATGAAGACCCGGAAACTGAACATATCCGGGTGCTGTTAGTTTCAACTGCACGTAATCCCGGCGAGACGAAAACTTTAGGTAATTCCGGTAAATATATTACTAAGCCTTTTGATATTTATAAGCTTGTAGGAGAAGTTAAAAATTTTTTAAGTTCTTGATTTCTTTATCTTGAAGCTGTTTCTTTAGTTCGGGAAGCAAAAAAAATGACTCGCGAGCAACGCTGAATTCAAGAAGAATGTATACTGCCAGAATATTGGTTTGCGGACTGTAATAAAAACGACCTACGCCGTCTATGGTAAGGTTAAATACAATAAATTTTTTCCCCGCTTGCAAAGGTGCAAACTTTCTTAAATAACGTTCTGCAAGGTTATTATTCTTGGCGATAACCTCTAAAGCTTTTATCTCGTGACTTCTAATTTTAAATTCCAAAGTTCGTATTAAACGAATTTCCACCTAAAAAGATACAATTAAAGGTTGGAAAGGCATACTTTCAAAGTACATTTTACAGTCTAAATGAGAGCCGAATTCGACCGTCCCAAAATCCTTTTTAAGTTACTCCATTTTTATCGTCTAAAGTGGTACCTTTGCCCGAATATTTTCGAAAAAGCAGTTTGATACAGCTTTGCGACTAACGATAGATAAAGATTGAATGAAAAAAATAGTTGATTACAGGAAGCTGTTAGGGGTTAATGAAGCAACCGGACTTTTGGAATTAAAAAGCACTTACCGAACCCTCATGAAGAACTGGCATCCGGATAAATTTATCAATGATGAAGAAGGCAAACTAGACGCTGAGGGCAAAAGCAAGACAATTATTGAGGCATACCATTTTTTAGTTAGCATAGCTCCTGAAACACGCGACCAAACTTTTGCTGATTATACGTTAACTACCACTACTTCGGCTATTGCCGATTTCGAGTACAAATCTCAAGTACTTAAAATCAGCTTTTTGGACGGCAACGAATATGAATATTTTGATGTGCCGAAGGCTGTTTATGTAAAACTTATTAACGCAGATTCGCCGGGAAGATTCGCACGAAGGCACATTTATAGTGCCTATGTATATAGGAGTACAAGCAGATTAGTATCTGCATAAGATAGCTAGTTTTTCTACTGTCTTAAAATCTTCTCCAATAGTTTTCTCTGGCCAACTTGTCTACCGGCTTATCCGGATGCCGTATCCTTTGCATCAAATTGTCTTTGATGTTTTCCACCCGAAGGCCGCAAATCACTTCCCTACTTTCAATTCCAATTTACCGCTTACTTTCCGATTTTTTTGTTGGGATGTATTTGATCCTATCGCTTATTAAAGGAAATTACTTTTTTAGCCCCGGTCAAGATGATTACTATAAGTGACCCGGCCGCTATCCCAAACACAAATTCTTTTATTAATGACGGTACTTGAGGAAAAAGATGGTGGAAGTATTTTATGTTATGAACAAAGATGCCCCCTGAAACTAGTAGTAAGGCGATGGTACCGACCACGGCTAAAAGGCGGATAAGAATAGGGAGCGACTTAACCAGCAAGGAACCGAAAACCGATAATAAACCCTTATTACCGGTGTGTTTTATCAGCCGGTAGCCGGCATCATCCATTCTTACAATTAGGGCCACTATACCGTAAACACCGATTGTTGCGAGTAATGCCACCGCAACAACCGTCGCGATCTGTGTCGTAAGGGCTTCTTCGGAAACGCTTCCTAAAGCAATAATTACTATCTCTATAGAAAGGATGAAGTCTGTTGCAATGGCAGATTTAATCTTTGTTTGCTCTGCAGACGTATCGTCTTGTTTAACCTCTTCATTTAACACATGCCCTGTTTTTGAACTGTGAAAAAAGTATTCAAATATTTTTTCAACACCTTCATACGCAAGATAAAGTCCCCCGAGAATTAAAATAATTTTAACCGCTGCGGGGAAAAATGCATTGAGTAATAAAGCGATAGGAACAATAATCAGTTTATTGATGAAAGAGCCCTTAGTAATGGCCCAAAGAACAGGTATTTCCCTTGAGGATAGGAAGCCCGTCGCTTTTTCTGCATTTACAGCTAAGTCGTCGCCCAAAATACCTGCGGTTTTTTGTGTTGCTACCTTAGTTGCTACGGCAACATCATCCATCAAAGCAGCTATATCATCTAAAATCGCAAAAAAACCTGAAGCCATAATCGGTAAAAACGCAATATTACGAAATATAACTTTTTAAAATTCTTGCTTTAACTCAAGGATGAAAAATGACGAATCGCCGATTTAAGTTTCTGTTAGCCTAATGAGAGCAGCGGGGAGCTCTAATAGAGGGAAACCACTATACAGCACCGATCCGGTTTCTGGAAAAAGAGTAAATTTTAGCTTCGTAGCCAAATTTGCTCCGTCACGAGCAATGAAGGGTGTATTTGTATTACCATTAAGGCTTTATCTCAAACAAATACCCGAATACCTTTATATTACTGATATTCGTGACTTTGAAGCTTTGATTTCTGTCAATCCACAAGCACTCTCCGCCTTTCAATTTGTTTTTACGTCCCCTCAAAATGCTAACTTCAATTTTACCTTCCACGGGTGATAAAATAAACTGAGTCGGATTCGATTTTAATTGAAAAATACTTTTGGGCAAGAGTTCTATTTTATAAATTCTTACCCTTTCTTCATCTGCTATCAATTCCAAATTAGCTTTCTCTATTCTTTTTACAGCAATTCCCGTTTTCGAAGCTAGAATTTCGATATCTACCGTATGAAAGGGTACTGAGTCCCTGTTCCAAACACGATGAATTTGGACTGTCTTAGCAAAAGAGCGATACCAAGCACTTCCTTTCTGCGACTCGGATTGTGTTTGCTCTTTGCCCTGTTCCTGATTCCCCATCCGAGTTTTGGAATAGCACAGGAAAACTGAGGGCGTTTGGTGCATATGATATAAAGTAGTATCGCCCGGCTTTAGACGAACATCTAAAATACGAACGTATTGGTTTTCAAACACTACAGCATGGTTTGGTTCATCTTTCACAGATACCTGAGCATCCACGGCCTTAGAAACAAGAATTAACACAATAAAAAAATACACTTTCATGAAAGTTAAGATTGAGTTTTTACTATGTTTTCCCTTCTAATTTTTTATTGCTGTACTTGGAAGAAAGTTGATAATACATTTAGTGGAATTGTCTGAATAACCTAATTCTAACCGGATTGTTATGGATACTATTAATAAAAAAGCCCTCTATTGCTATTTAAAGGGCTTTTGTGTTTAATTGTGGAGTCGGAGGGATTCGAACCCTCGTCCAAACATGGGACCTAATACGCTTTCTACATGCTTAGCTACTATTAAATTGTCGGGAAGGGGAAGGTCAGCTGCTCACCTGTACCGTCTTCCGTAGGTGCTTTGTTTTGCTTGATTATCACACCTCTAACCAAGCTATTTCTGTAGATCGATGCCCCGAGTGCTAAACTAACAGAAAAACAGCTTAGCGGGACAAAAGCTATTCTAATTCTAAATTAGGCAGCTAAGGCGTAGTTATTTTCGCCAATTATAAGTTGAGAGTTAGGATTTTAGCGCTATACTCACAATGCGCTGCATGCTTACCTACCTGTCGCCATCCTGTCAATTCCGGTCGACCCCATTATTATCTGCAAAGTTATAAAATTTCTATCTTTTGTTTTACAGCCAAATCAGCAGTGTCAGTTAATTTGCCCGGATATTCAATTAAAGCTTTCTCCAAACAAACAATAGCTTTCTTTAAATCTTCTTTGTTCAAAACGTATGCCAAGCGAACTTCGTCTATCCCTTTGTTCGGAGTACTGTAAAATCCTGAGGCGGGAGCCATCATTACCGTTTGGTTTTCGTAAGAAAATTCTTCCAAAATCCATCGACAAAATTTTTCGGCATTGTCAACAGGAAAACGGGCCACTACATAAAAAGCTCCACCGGGATTGGGGCAAAAAACGCCCGGGATATTATTTAGAGATTCTACTAATATTTTTCGTCTTTCAGAATACTCCTTTTTTACAGCTTCGAAGTAGCTCTTTGGCGTATCGATAGCCGCTTCTCCGGCAATTTGTTCAACCATTCCGGCACTTAATCTGGCCTGTGCAAACTTCAATGCGGTTGATAAAACTCTCTTATTTTTTGTAATTAAGTAACCCAATCTTGCTCCGCAAGCACTGTAGCGTTTCGAAACTGTATCAATAACGATTACGTTTTCATCAATACCTTCTAAATGCATCGGCGAGACAAAGGTTTTCCCGTCATAGCAAAAATCCCGATAAGCTTCGTCTGCAAATAGATACAAATCGTATTTTAAACACAACTCTTTTATATCTTCTAACTCTCCTTTTGAATATAAATAGCCGGTAGGATTATTCGGGCTGCAAATAAAGATAGCTTTAGTTTTGGATGTAATAAGCTTTTCAAATTCATTGATGGGAGGTAAAGCGAAACCATTATCAATTTTAGAAAGAACAGGTTTTATTACAGCATCACTCATGCAAGCAAAACCGCTGTAGTTAGCGTAAAACGGTTCAGGAACAATGATTTCGTCTCCGGGGTCTAAACAAGATTGTGTTGCAATTATAAATCCTTCCGAACCGCCTGTGGTAACAATAATATTATCTGCGCTAATGTTGTAGCCTATCTTATTGTAATACTCTGCAAGCCGTTCACGGAAAGAAAGATAACCTTCCGAAGGGGTGTAAGCCCACACCTTGAAGTCAATATTTTTAATTGCATTTAGCATCAGCTCCGGAGTTTCTATGTCCGGCTGCCCTATGTTCAAATGATACACAGTTTTTCCTTCCTGTTTTGCTTTGTCGGCATAGGGAGTAAGTTTCCGGATAGGAGAAGCAGGCATTCGTTCTCCTTTTTTTGAAATTTTCGGCATTTGGGCAAAAATAAAAAAACCCCATCGTTTAAGAAGGGGTTCTTAACAAATTATAAAAGTATTTTATTTAGCAGCACTTGCAGATGTGGCTGCATCGGCAGCCAGAACTTCACCTTTAATATAAAGATACTTGGTAGGAGTTTTACTGTTCGACTCAACAGTAGCGGTTTTACTGAATGTACCCATTCCTGCAGCACTATAAGTTAATTTAATCATTCCCGACTCACCTTTTTTAATGGGAGTTTTAGTAAAATCCGCAATTGTACAACCGCAGGCAGGTTTTACATTACTAATAATTAGGGGCGCATCGCCGATATTTGTAAATTTAAATTCGAAGCTTACCGGTTTGCCTTGAGTAATTTTACCGAAGTCGTGGGTTTCTGATTGAAACTTAAATTCCGGTTGTGCGTCAATTCTGAAAGCAGCTAAAGCAGCAAAGCCAAATATAACTGCACATAAAATCATTATCTTTTTCATTGTTCGAGTTGTTTATACAAATATATTATTAATAAAGTAATACAAAAAATATTCCGGTATACGATGGCAGACATCCATAGTTTCAGATCGAATAGATTTTATTAATTTTGACGGCTACGAGAAAATTTATGTCGACCACCCAAACCAACCGTTTTGATATAACTGAACTTTCGTTCGACGATTTTAAAATAATCGTTCTTAACGATTATAAAATTGCTTACGAAAGTCGACAAACAAGTTTATTGGGTCGAAAGGAAGTGCTTACCGGAAAAGCGAAATTTGGCATTTTCGGCGACGGAAAGGAAGTGGCGCAGATAGCTATGGCCAAATCTTTTAAAGAAGGAGATTGGCGTTCAGGATATTATCGCGATCAAACTTTCATGTTTGCTGCCGGAATGGCAACAGTAAAAGAGTTTTTTGCTCAATTATACGCCCATCCCGATGTAAAGGCCGAACCTTTTTCCGGGGGGAGGCAAATGAATGCACATTTTGGAAGTCGTAGTATTAACGATGACGGGAGTTGGAAAGATCAAACTAAAATAAAAAATTCCTCATCTGATATTTCTACAACGGGCGGGCAAATGGCTCGATTAGTCGGGTTGGCTCAGGCCTCCAAAATGTATCGCAACAATAAAGAACTTTCTCACCTTAAAAACTTTTCGATAAACGGAAATGAAGTCGCATTTGGCACAATCGGAAATGCTTCAACGTCGGAAGGTGTATTTTTTGAAGCAATAAACGCTGCCGGAGTTTTACAAATTCCAATGGCCGTATCAATATGGGATGATGCTTACGGTATTTCTGTACCGGCTGAGTATCAAACCACTAAAGAGGATATTTCGGAGATTCTAAAAGGATTTCAACGGGATGAAAAAGGAGAGGGTCTTGAAATTTTCAAGGTGCGAGGGTGGGATTATCCGGGTTTATGCGAAACTTACGAAAAAGCAATACAAATTTGTCGGGAGCAACATATCCCGGTTCTGATTCATGTTACTGAAGTCACCCAGCCACAAGGGCATTCTACCTCCGGTTCTCACGAAAGATACAAATCAAAAGAACGTTTGGCCTGGGAGGCAGAATTTGATTGCTTGTTGCAAATGCGCAAATGGATGTCAGAAACTGCAATTGCTAACGAAGAAGAACTCGAAGAATTAGAGCAAAACGCAAAAATATATGTTCGCGAGGCACAGAGGGAAGCTTGGAACGATTATTCAATCATCATTAAAAAAGAAACGATAGAAGTAGTACAACTGCTTAAAGACTCGGGTGTTCCTGAACTCGATGCTTTGTCAACCAAGCTTGGCAATTCGGTAGACATTACCAGAAAGGATATTGTAGGTACTGTTAGAAAAGCCTTGCGCTTATTAAGAAAATCAAACAACGAAGTAAGAAGCATTTTATTAAAATGGCATGAAGAACAAATGAAGTTAAATGCCGAAAGGTACAACTCTAAATTGTTTACAGAAGGACCTGAATCGCCCGCAAATATTCCGCTGATTGATCCAATTTACGATGAAAATCCGCAGATTTTAGATGGTCGGGAGGTATTGAACGCCTGCTTTGATGCTAATTTTGAACGCGATATTCGAATTATTGCTTTCGGCGAGGATGTGGGTAATATAGGCGATGTAAATCAAGGCTTTGCAGGTCTTCAGCAAAAGTTTGGATTAAGTAGGATTGCTGATGCCGGGATTAGAGAAAGTACAATAATCGGTCAGGGAATCGGGCTTGCTATGAGGGGGCTGCGTCCCATTGCGGAAATTCAGTATCTTGATTATTTGCTTTATGCCCTTTATGTGCTGAGTGATGATCTTGCTACCTTGAGTTATCGAACCAAGGCGGGGCAAAAGGCACCGTTGATTATAAGAACAAGAGGACACCGTTTGGAGGGAATATGGCATTCAGGATCGCCTTTAGCAATGATTTTAGGATCGATGAGAGGTGTGCACATTTGTGTGCCTCGCAACATGACCCAGGCTGCAGGAATGTATAACACATTGTTACAATCTGATGAACCGGCTTTAGTGATCGAATGCTTGAACGGGTATCGCATCAAAGAAAAATTGCCTTCTAACGTGGGGGAGTTTACAGTGCTGTTAGGTAAACCTGAAGTAATAAAAGAAGGAACAGATTTAACTGTAATCTCTTATGGCTCAACCTTGAGAATTGTTCAAGAAGGTGCAGAGGAGCTCGAAAAAATGGGTATTTCGGTTGAAATTATCGATCCTCAAACCTTGCATCCCTTTGACATAGATAAGTTGTGTGCCGCATCATTAAAGAAAACCAACAAACTTTTGGTTATTGATGAGGATGTTCCTGGAGGCGCTTCAGCCTTTATACTTCAGCAAGTACTTGAAAAACAAAAAGGGTATTATCTACTTGACGGGGCTCCTCGAACCTTAACGGCCAAGGAACACCGTCCGCCTTATGGTTCAGACGGAGATTATTTCTCAAAACCATCAGCCGACGATGTAGTGGAGACTGCCTATGCTATGATGAACGAATTTAATCCCGCCAAATTTCCCGCAATCTTCTAATTCAAATTAAGTATATCTTAAATCTTGTCAGCATGAAAATTATTTTTGTGCCTAACTTTCTTTCTTAAATTCTATGAGTGATCCTTTACCATACAATCTGCAACAAACTGAACAAAAGTGGTATTCATACTGGATAGATAAAAAATTCTTCCGTTCCGTGCCTGATCACCGCGAACCTTATACTATTGTAATTCCTCCGCCAAATGTTACCGGGGTATTGCACATGGGGCACATGCTAAACAATACGATTCAGGATGTACTCATCAGAAGAGCAAGAATGTTAGGGAAAAATGCCTGCTGGGTTGCGGGAACCGATCACGCCTCTATAGCTACAGAAGCAAAAGTAGTAGCTATGCTTAAAGAGCAAGGTATAGATAAAAAGGAGCTGGGTCGCGACGAATTTTTGAATTATGCGTGGCAATGGAAAGAAAAATACGGAGGTATAATTTTAAAACAACTTGAAAAGTTAGGAGCTTCCTGCGATTGGGACAGAACTCGTTTTACTATGGACGAGGATTTAAGCAAAGCTGTTATTGATACCTTTATTCATTTTTATAGACGGGGTCTAATCTATCGCGGCGTTCGGATGGTAAACTGGGATCCGCAAGGAAAGACTGCAGTTTCTGACGAAGAGGTTATACGCAAAGAAGTAAATCAGAAACTTTACTACATCAAATACAAAGTTTCCTCCTCCAAAGATGATTTAGGTCATTCAAATTATATTCTAATTGCAACTACTCGCCCCGAAACTATTATGGCAGATTCCGCTATATGTGTCAACCCGACCGACGAGCGCTATAAGCATTTAAAAGGAAAGAAAGTATTCATCCCGTTAGTAGACCGCGAAATACCGGTTATTGAAGATGAATACGTTGACATTGAATTCGGTACCGGATGCTTAAAAGTTACTCCGGCTCATGATTTAAACGACTACCAATTAGGAATAAAGCATAATCTTGAAGTCATTGATATTTTAAACGACGACGGAACGTTGAACGAAAAAGCAGAAATTCTGGTCGGCGAAGATCGTTTCATAGCCCGCAAAAAAATAGTAAAGCTACTTGAAGAAACAGGAAACCTGGAAAAAGTCGTCGATTATAAGTCACAAGTAGGTTTTTCTGAACGCACTGATGCGGTAATAGAGCCTAAACTTTCTATGCAGTGGTTCCTCAAAATGGAAGAACTTGCGAAACCCGCTTTAAACTATGTGCTAAAAGGCGACATAAACCTTATTCCTGATAAGTTTACAAACACGTATCGATACTGGATGGAGAATGTTAAGGATTGGTGCATAAGCAGGCAATTGTGGTGGGGACAGCGTATTCCGGCTTGGTACTATGAAAACCAAGTTGTAGTGGCTGAAACAAAAGAGCAAGCAGTAGAAGAATTGCTGAAATCCAGTTTTGCGAGTCGAATGTCGCACCAAGAAAAATCAGACTTGAAGCATCAGGCATCAAACCTTATTAAACAGGATGAAGATGTTGTAGATACTTGGTTTTCTTCCTGGTTGTGGCCGATTTCAGTATTTGATCCTTCGGTTTGCGGGCACCCGGAAAATGAAGGAAATGAAGACTTAAACTATTATTATCCCACAAACGATTTAGTGACTGCGCCGGAAATTTTATTCTTTTGGGTAGCAAGAATGATCATTGCAGGTCACGAATTTAAAGCACAGCCGCCATTTAAAAATGTTTACCTGACCGGCATTGTTCGTGATAAACTTGGCAGAAAAATGTCAAAGTCGCTTGGAAATTCTCCTGATCCCTTAAGTTTGATAGAAAAATACGGTGCAGACGGGGTTCGGGTCGGAATGTTGTTATGTTCGCCCGCCGGCAACGATTTAATGTTCGACCAAGCTTATTGCGAGCAGGGACGAAATTTTTGGAACAAGATGTGGAATGCTTTTAAACTAGTCAATGGCTGGCAAGTAGATGAAAATCTTCCAAATCCGAACACAAAAGCAATTGAGTGGTTTGAAGCAAGATTCAACCAAGCCTTGGTAGACATTGAACAGAACTTCGAGCAATTTCGTCTATCGGAAGCATTAATGTCAATTTATAAACTAGTTTGGGATGATTTCTGCTCTTGGTACTTAGAAATGGTAAAACCTGCTTACGGCAGTCCCATCGATCGCCAAACGTTGGAACACACTAAAATTTTCTTTCTTAATATTTTAAAGCTTGTGCATCCTTTCATGCCTTTTATCACTGAAGAGTTGTATAATAGCGAACTTTTTGGTACGAGAAATGAAAGGGATTGCTGTGTGGTTGCCGAATATCCGGTTTCGAAACCTTTTAATGAAAAGATATTAACGGAGACTGAAATTATAAAACAAGTTGTTTCAGAAGTAAGAAATATTCGCAGTTCTAAGCAAATATCGCCCAAGGACGCCTTACCGCTTGCCATAAAAGTTAATTCGGATGTTGATTATGCAGAATACGTTACTGTAATTAAGAAGCAGGCTAACATAAGCACAATAGAATTTGTGACACACCACGTGAACGCCGCATTGTCATTCGTATGTGGGAGAGATGAATTCTTCGTCGCTTTGGCAGAAAATATTGATGCCGAAGCAGAAGCCGATCGAATAAATAAGGAACTGGAATATTTGCGAGGATTTTTAAAATCAGTAGATTCAAAATTATCAAACAATCGCTTTGTCCAAAACGCAAAGCCGGAAGTTGTAGAAAACGAACGCCGAAAGAAAGCCGATACTGAAACAAAAATTAAGATAATGGAAGAGAGTTTGCATAATCTCTAAAAAAGAGCCTTCCGGAATTCGGAAGCCAATTATTAAAGCACAACAGTGTCAACTAACTCGCTACAGAAAAAGAAGCTTGTTTTGCCATCTGCTTAACCATTTCTTTAACTTCCCAACGAATTTTCTCTTTTTTAATAGTTTCCATGTTAATAAGATGAACAGAGTCTCTGGTATGGACATGCAGTTGACAAAACCCTGTTGTAATTTTTATGATGTCTTCAGCATTTACCGTCACTAATCTGCCTTCTTCGTGAGAGAAGTATTCTACTCCTCTATTGTCTACTTTAATAAGAAGATTGTCATGGAAAAACGCGTGAGCTTTGCCACATAAAAGTATCACGAACACACAAATAAAACTGTTTATAATACAATAAAATTCAGAGATAAATCCAAGAACTATTCCTAAAGTACTTGCAAGAACAAGTAAAGAGAGGCCTCTAATCAGAAAAAATAACTTTTGCTCTTCAATTTGAATGAAATTGCTTTCGCGATAAACCTGATACTGCATAATATTTTTATAACTGTATTTAATAGGTGATAAGTTTAAGGTTTTTACGACCCTCAAACTCAAAAGGTTACAGACGCAGCGAAAATTATTTCTTACAATAAAACGGGATTTCTTTAAGGAATTCGTAGGAGCGTTTTTCAAAATCAACTCGACAGCAGAAGTGCTCTATGCCGTTACTCACCAAAAGCACTTCGATGTGGTGAATGAAATTATAGCGGGCTATTTGATCAAATACTTTTTGGCTAATTTTAATAGTAGGGGCTTTACATTCCGCCAATAAAACTTTATTTCCGGCAACATCAAACGCTATAACATCTGTTCGTTTTTGCAGCGAGTTCAATGTTAAACCTCCTTCAAGTTTAATTAAGCCCGCCGGGTAATTTTTATAGTTCACAAGATATTGAACTAAATGCTGTCGCACCCATTCTTCCGGTGTCAATACAAGAAATTTTTTTCTAAAAGGATCGAAAATATAGGTTTTATCACCGTCATTTTTCAGCTTGAAAGGATAGGAGGGAAGGTTCAGCGGAACGGGGTTAAACATCTACAATATTACTTATACTTTTACAGGAAGTAAATTTTCACGCTTAGCCTTTGCTTTATGGATGCTGTTCAATTGTTGAATGATTTAAAAAATCGAAAATTTAAGCCGATATATCTATTGCACGGCGAGGAGCCCTACTACATTGATCTTTTAAGCCATTACTTTGAAAGGAACGTTCTTTCTGAAGGCGAAAGGAGTTTTAATCAAACTGTTTTATATGGGCGAGATACAGATGTTACGACGATTTTAAATTCGGCAAAGCGTTTCCCGATGATGAGCGAGTACCAATTGGTAATGATAAAAGAAGCGCAGGATTTAAAGTGGGGAAAAGACGACGAAGATAAGAAAGCTAGAGACCCCCTTATGGTTTATCTTGAGCAACCTTTATCTTCAACGATCTTAGTATTCTGTTATAAGAACGCAAAGCTTGACAAGCGTAAAAAAATTTATAAAGCAATAGAGAAGAACGGGGTAATATTTGAATCTTCGATAATCTATGAAAACAAAATTCCGGCTTGGATAGAAGATTTTGTAAAGCAAAAGTCTTTTAAAATAATTCCTAAAGCATCCGTTTTATTATCTGAATTTCTTGGCAATGATCTTTCTAAAATTGCTAATGAATTAGAAAAGTTGATACTCAACTTCAATAAAGGACACGAAATAAGTGTAGAGGATATTCAAAATAACGTTGGCATCAGCAAAGAGTTCAACGTATTTGAGCTACAAAACGCTATTGCTAAAAAGGACTCTCTAAAAGCAACTCGTATACTTAATTATTTCGCCTCCAATCCCAAAACGAATCCTTTACAGTTAATTCTTGGCAATTTAAATACTTATTTTACTAAGGTGCTGAAGTATCATTACATAAGCGATAAATCGGTCGGCAACATTGCAAAGGAGCTCGGGATTAATCCATTTTTTGTGAAAGACTATGAGCTGGCCGCAAGAAATTATAATCTCAACAAGTCGTTTAATATTATTGGTTATTTGCGTGATTGCGATGTAAAATCAAAAGGCGTTGACTGCACCGGCAACACTGAAGATTATGAACTTGTTAGAGAAATGATTTACAAAATCCTCCATTGAACCCCGACTATTTATTATAAATAAAGCTGTTCTCGCGATAGCCCGAACTTGTGTTATTATACCAGTCTGCGAATTGATTTCCTCCGGAAGCGGTCCATTTCAAAAACTGTGGGTAGGCCTGAGTGATCGGGCTTTGCTCTGTAGGATAGTCAAATGGTTCAATAAAACTTATAGCCCAAGGCCAGTTATCCTTTGACAGATAGTAGCGCCCGGTTTTAGTATCTGAATTATCATTTTCGGTATCAAGTAGTTTTAAATCAGCTTTATCAGTGGGAGCATATCCGGCCAAATGAATTTCGTGCCCCCTCCGCATATTACTGATCAAAAAAGGATTAAAAGGAGCATTGCCTAAAGTAGCTGCAGAAACAGGGGACACGAATTTAATATTAACATGAGCTGTGTCGCCCTGAACTCTAGGCATATTCATTTTAGTATTAACAAAATATGCACCTGCGAAATTAGAGATAAGGGCATTTGTATTGTCAAAGGGAATAATTACAGCCTTACTTTGTCCGGTTTCTAAACCTGTTGCGCCAAGTTCTATGTAAGAGTTTAAGATCTTTTGTCCGCTTACCTTACTGATTAAAGCCGGACTAAAAGGAAATTGCACCCCAAACCCGTTCTGATAGCTCGCACCCACCGCTTTTACATAAAAATTGCCTGTCATTTCAACGACGTCATTTTTAGCGTTTTTTACAAACACATAGCGGTAATTTAAAACAACATCATTCAAATCATAGTCACCGGTAGATGGCCAATTATCTTCAAAAGCGATAGTTCCAAAGGAGCTTTCGGAAGGGAAATAGTTAACAAAGGCACGGGCAGCGTCAGTGGAAAACTGATCTATATTGTCGGGTACTCCATCGCTATCAGTATCATTAGCGCTCTGTAGTGATTCAACACCTTCTTTGGAGATTGCATTAGAGTTACCGGAACTAACGAAAAACATTACATCGTTAAAATCGTGGTCGCTCTTTACATTATCCCTTTCAACATCTTCAAAACCAATAATAAATCTATTTTCTGCTTTATAGTTTAATAAAACATGATGTCGTTTTAAATTCGCACTTTCCGCGTTAAGGTTGTAGTTTGAATAAAACATTGTTTTACTGTTGTTAACCTTTTTTGAGCTCGGATTCCAAGCGCCCGGAATAAGCACAAAACCGATAGATGTTCCGGCAGCAAAATCTCCCAATTTTACTTTATCTCCTGATTTTAGATTCCCGCCCTGCATAGGCAAAGAAGCATTTGGAAAAACATATTTAATGTTCGAAATTTCGGAAGAAGATTGTGGAGGATTTGCCGTAGGATAAGAATAAAAGCCAAGAGCACTTAATTGCTCGCTTCCTTCTGAAATAAAAGTAGCATAAACATCGCTTTGCGAAACAATCTGAAGACAAGATGAAGCTTGATCTGAAATAAATTGCGGGTGCGTGTTTTTAATATTCTTCTCTTCGGGCAAATTTGAATTTATATCTGAAAGCATTTGAGCACTTATATTGTCCTGAGTTCCTTCTCGATACAAGGGCCTTCCGTATGAATCGTAGGAACCCATATATAAAATTTCAGACATTGTAGCACCGCTTACGCCTGCACCACTAATTTTTGGAGAAGAGGTTTTTAAGCTATTCGAATTCGGGGCAATGTTTCCACTAAATCCTTCTTTCCCGCCCAAGGTGCAATTTAAGGAGTTGTTTACTATAAATGCCTTGGCACTACGCAACAAACCTATATATTTGGCATCAACGATGAGCGTGTCTATATAATGAGGAACATTTAAAAAACCTGAAATTTTACCGTTTTCGTCAGTAATTCCCTTAAAAATTATTTCATTTAAATTGGGGGAAGGAAATGCAATATTGACTAAAATACCTTTAAGGGCAGTATTTGAGTTTGATAGAACCGAAATATTTAATTGGATGTTTTTTGAAGTTGTATATTTAAAATTATCAGGAGCAATTTTGTCAAGACTATCGGCGAGCGGGTTATTTGTGGTACCGGGATCGGGCTTTTTCTTGCCGACGTCTTTTTTACAGCCCGGGAAAATTGCAAATAATAGTATAGAAAGAAGAGTCCTACTTGATACGCTCATGCCCAACCGATTTAAGTCGGGTTCTTGTACGAGCTGCCGGAACTATAAGTTTCGTGCCAAAAAACTGATAGAAGTAACAAATTGAAATTGAATTCCTTTAATTGAGGTCTTCTCTAGTAATTATTTTGGTTTGAGGCGGATTGTATTTTAAGGGCTCAGGTTTAAATCCCTGAATTAAGTTTAGAGAATCGGGCTTTTTCTGCTCGGTACTAATGTCTATAGTATGAATAGCACTTGTATTTTCATCAAAACGGTTCTCCATATATGTTATTAGAATTGTTACTATTAATAAACAAAAAATTCCTCCACCTACAAAAAACGAATTGATTTTTGGGGCTATTTGCTTAGTTCTTTGTGTATTCGAATACCTGTTATGGGGAATACCTTTCCCGGCTTTTATACTTTTTATTTTAGCTAACCTGTAATTTTGCAACTTAAGGTCGTAGTCTTTTTTCTTAAGCGGATTACTCAAAATAGTGTAGGCTTCTTGAATCTCTTTAAAAAGCTCTTCGAATTGTAATTTGCCGGCGTTAACATCGGGATGATATTTTTTCGACAACTGCCTGTAGGCCTTTTTAATTTCATCGGCAGATGAAGTAGTGGGAATTCCAAGTCTTTTGTAATAATCCGTCATTAGTGTACAGCATGTGAAAGAGGCCGGCTCATATTTTGTCTTAATTACAAATATATCGAATTATCTCATGATTATCCGTGCAATTAATCCTCTCACGTTACTTTCAGGCAGCAAGAATCAAAATTCTGCGACTGCCCAAAGACCTCTTTTAAATACTGAGACGCGAATTAAGAGCGATAGAATAGTAACTATCGTGTTCTTTGTACTCTCTTTTATGGTTATGATGAGTGTATATTTTTTAGTAGAGCAATAATAATATTTGCTACAGCTTTATACCTATACTGACTTTTTATTACCAATTATAAAATCTTTTGATGTTAGAACTTCAATTTTAGTTATAAATTTGCGACCCTTTTAAAGCTTTCAGAGTTATTAACATGTTTACTACTTTGTTGAAAACAAACAATAACTCGCAGTTCGATAAAAACGTAAAAAAAGTAGTGAAAACGAAAACCTGACTTATTACTTTTTCTATGAAAGATATACATCCTTCTGTTTCATTAATCTATCCTAAT
Organism: Sphingobacteriaceae bacterium; assembly: GCA_043763625.1. GTDB lineage: Bacteria > Bacteroidota > Bacteroidia > Sphingobacteriales > Sphingobacteriaceae > Rubrolithibacter. The sequence goes on from JAYULL010000128.1 coordinate 19,559, forward strand.
GAAAGCGAACTTCTAAGTTCACTTTATGCATTAGAAGAGTTCAAAAGCTTATACGACTGGAAAAAGAAGTACGAGACTTTATTGAACGCATATGTAGATATACTTCAAAAAGAAACCGAAAAGGTTAAATAATCCGGTTTTTACCTTCCTTTTAATCTAAATTATATTCCCCGTTAAAAGTAATATCAAAAATTTTTGAAATCCTGTTATATTGGCAGCGGTTTTATATAAAAGTGAAGACACCATACATCATTCTTGGGTGCAAATCTTTTAAATATTTAGGATTTATTATTTTAGTGGTTTCAATAGTGAGGTATTTTATATAAAAGCCGGAACAAAATCTAACGCAAAAGTTTTTTTATGAATTATTGGCTCGTTAAATCAGAACCATATAAATATAGCTGGGAAAAATTCAATCAAGAAGGTAAGACTTTTTGGGATGGAGTAAGAAATTTTCAAGCAAGAAATAACCTGAAGGCGATGAAAGAAGGCAATCTTGTTCTTTTTTACCATAGCAACGAAGGCAAATGTATCGTCGGTATTGCTATAGTTGTAAAAGAATCTTATCAAGATCCCACCACTACCGACCCAAATTGGGTAGTGGTAGAACTTGCGCCGGTAGAAAGCTTGAAAAGGCCGGTTACCTTAGAAGAAATAAAGAGAGACGAACAATTAAAAGATATTGGTCTTGTTAAACAGGGCAGACTATCTGTTGTAGCTTTAAAATCGGAAGAATTTGATCGAATTCTTCAACTTTCAGAGTCTTGATATTACTACAGTAATTTCGTCTGAACTATTTTCTTTTAGAAATTTCATCTCTAATCTTTGCTGCTTTCTCGTAAGCTTCGTCTGTTATAGCCTGCTGAAGTTTTTCTTTCAACTCCTCATCTGTAAGCGAAGAGTAATTTGCGGAAGTAGTAGCAATCTTCTCTTCCGCAGGAGCATCAATATTCTCTAAGAAAACAAAATCATTGCCTTCAATAACAATTCCGGCGGAAGCCAGAATAAATTCGTATGTATAAATCGGGCATTCAAAACGTACTGCCAATGCAATTGCATCCGAAGTGCGGGCATCAATCTCCGAAGTTTTCTTCCCGTCGGAACAAATTAATTTGGCATAAAAAATTCCGTCAACCAAATTATAAATAATTACTTCCTGAACCGTGACCGAGTAAAGTTGAGCGAAAGATTTAAAAAGATCATGTGTAAGCGGCCTGCTTGGAGTCATTTTTTCAATCTCAATTGCAATAGCTTGCGCTTCAAACCCTCCGATTATTATAGGCAAACGTCGTCTCCCGTTAACTTCGCCTAAAACCAGAGCATAAGCTCCGGATTGCGTTTGGCTGTATGATAAACCCACAATATCTAATTTTATCTTCTTCATTTTAATTAAGCCCTTTTATAATACAGAGCCTGCCTTATTTGTTTAATTTAAAATATCTAGGTAATGGCCGGCAACCAAGTATGTTAGGTAATATCGTAGTAAAAACTACTTTTGTATTGTAAAGCAGCCCTCTCTTTTTTATAAATAAACATATCCGCCAAGTTTGGCAAATTTAGTTAAAAAACCTACTTATACAATGAACAGTGTACGCCTGCAACAGCTTTTGAATTTTTTGGAAACAGAGCCGGATGACCCCTTTTTAAAATATGCATTAGCTACTGAATATCTTTCAGGTAATGATGCCGAAACTGCACTAAGATATTTCGAAGACTTGGTGAACAATCATGAAGACTATGTGGGCACCTATTATCATTTAGGTAAATTACTTGAGCTTTTATCAAGAAAAGACGATGCTTTAAAAATCTACCGAAAGGGAATGGAGATTTCCCGAAAAGCCGGAGATAGCCATGCTTACACGGAGTTGCAAGCAGTTTATAATTCTGCTATGGGGTTAGATTACGAAGACGATTAGCTATGAGTCCGAAGAAAATTTTGTTTCTGCGTGATGTAGTTTGTTTCACCTTTTTTTCCTTCGGCGGAGGGCAGGCTCATCTAGCCATCATGTTAAAAGAATTTGTTCACAGGCGAACTTATATGCAGGAACAAGAACTTCTTGAGCTCAACGCTCTCACCCAGATTTTACCGGGCCCCTCGTCAACCCAAACGCTAATGGGAATTGCCTACAAGGTTGGCGGCTTGCCCTTATCACTTATTACTTTTGTAATTTGGATATTTCCCTCTGCAGCTTTAATGTCGTTCTTTGCTATTAACTACGAGGTATTAGGCAGCAAAGAAAACTTTGCACATATTTTAAAGTTTGTTCAGCCTATTGCTGTAGGTACAGTAGGATACGCAGCTTATACTTTCGCCCGATCCATTTTAAAAACAGATGTTTCGTTCTGGTTAGCTGCTACTTCAGTTTTAGTTACCCTTATTTTACGAAATGCTTATGTATTTCCTATTTCGATACTGGTAGGGGGAATAGTATCTTCAGCTTTGGAATCGCCGGCTGAAGAAGCTGAACTTCGTGTCAGGCTTTTTTCTAATATTAACGGGAGAAAAGTTATTTACTTTTTAGGAGTATTAATTTTGTTTGCCGCATTGGGAGCCTTAATAAATCGAACATCACCTTTCAGTTTGCCAATCCGGCTTTTCGAAAACTTTTACCGAAACGGCATTATGCTTTTTGGAGGGGGGCAGGTTTTGGTTTCGCTAATGTTTACTGAGTTTGTGCAAATGAAACATTACCTGTCTGCAAATGAATTCCTCACCGGATTTGCTATTCAGCAAGCTTTGCCCGGGCCTACTTTTTCGTTCGTATCTTTTTTAGGAGCCATGACCCTGAAGAAATTCGGCTATATGCCTTTGGGTCAGATTATCGGGAGTTTGGTTGCTACCGTAGGAATAAATCTGCCGGGTTTATTTTTAGTTCTTTTTATAGTTCCGTTTTGGAATGATTTAAAACAAATAACCCGAATTAAAACATCTCTTTCCGGAATTAATGCCGTAGCCGTTGGATTTGTAATCGCTTCGTTTCTTTTTTTACTTCAGCCATTAGGATTCAACATATTGTCTATCAGTATTGTTATACTAACTTTTATTCTACTCAACTTTACACGAATAAGAACTCCTTACCTGATTATAGCAGGAGTTCTTACAGGATTAATTTTATAGAAGTTTTATTTAAAATTAAAACGGCGGGTCCTCGTCCAGATCATCCATTCTCGAAGGTCGAATTATAAAGTTGTTCGGTTTATCGAAATCTGTAGAAGGAGCCATCCCGGCAAACGGATCAGGACTACCGAAAGAAGTAGGTGAAGAAAAACTTTCTTCTAAGTCAGTAAATTTTACAAACTTTCCTACAAAGCGTAAGGGAACACTTCCGGTTTCACCATTCCGGTGTTTTGCAATAATAACTTCTCCGATTCCCACCGTCGAGCGTCCTTCTTCATCTTCGGTTAAGCCGTAATATTCCGGACGGTATAAAAACAATACCATATCGGCATCTTGCTCAATCGAACCCGACTCACGCAAATCAGAGAGCATTGGTTTTTTACTAGCGCCCGGCCTGCTTTCTACCGCTCTGCTTAATTGCGACAGTGCTATTACCGGAACATTTAATTCCTTAGCTACAGATTTTAGTGCTCTAGAAATACTGCCTATTTCCTGCTCTCTGTTTCCACCTTTTCCTTCGCCCTTACCGTGCATCAACTGCAAATAATCCACAATGATCATTTGGATATCATACTGGGCTTTTAAGCGCCGGCATTTAGCTCTAAATTCGAAAATATTTAATGCGGGAGTATCGTCAATAAAAATCGGAGCTTCGGTAAGGCGACCTATTTTAGAATGCAATTGTTGCCATTCCCATTCTGCGAGATTTCCCTTTCGGATTTTTTCTTGCTCAATTTCGGTCTCGCCGGAGATTAAGCGGTTAACCAACTGAACTGACGACATTTCAAGAGAAAACACGACAACAGGCTTGTTAAACTGAACCGCCGCATTTCGTGCACAACTTAATACAAAAGCAGTTTTCCCCATTGCGGGTCTTGCTGCTATAATTACTAAGTCTGATGGTTGCCATCCTGAAGTCATTCTATCTAAAGCGGTAAATCCGGATGGAACTCCGGTTAATCCGTCAACCTTATCCTTAAGCTTTTCAAGGGATTCGAGTGACTCGCGCACGATATCATCCATCTTTCTTGAATCACGTCTTAAGTTGTTTTGGGCGATATCAAACAGATTTTTCTCCGCGTTGTCAAGCAAATCGAAAATGTCTGTTGTATCCTCGTAGGCACTGTTAATTATTTCGGTAGAAATGCGGATAAGCTCACGTTGTATATATTTTTGGGATATAATTCTGGCATGGTATTCAATATTTGCGGCAGAAGCAACTCGGTTAGTAAGTTCTGTAATGTAGTAAGCCCCCCCGATCATTTCTAAATCTCCCTGCTGCCTTAATTGAGCGGTTACAGTCAGGATATCGACAGGAGACGATTTTTGAAACAGAGTTTGTATAGACCGGAATATTTTTTGGTGGGTTTCTTTATAAAAAAGTTCCGGTTTTAAAATATCAATTACTGCAGAAAGTGCGTCCTTCTCAAGCATTAAAGCTCCTAATACAGCTTCTTCAAGATCTACAGCTTGCGGGGGCAGCTTCCCTAATCCACTCGCCAAATTATTTAATCTTGTTCTTCTTTCAGTACTTTGAAAAGCATTCCTGTTTCGTGTAAAATCGGATTCGTTTTCTAAACTCATAGCAACAAAGATACATGAAAGACGTCCCCCGGTTATTCACAATCTAAAAACATTAGCAAAGTACACTAACTGAGTTTCAGCGAAATTTGCCGGTATGATTTCAACAGCTTATGTTGAAAAGCTGTTAAACCGGATAATAAATCTTTACGTACAGCTCCAAAAATAAGATGTCAACAATTTTAGGCGATGTTAGTAATTGCAGCAAATGTGAGTGACTTTTACTCGGGAATAAGCAGAAACAAGAATTTGAGTATCTTCGACACTGCAAAAAACTATAGTATGAACACTAACTCTTTTAAGCCGAAACGAGAAGGGAATCAAATGATCTTCGGGATGCGGGCGGTTATCGAAGCAATTAAAAGCGGCAAGGACATTGAATCAATTTTTGTTCAGCGAGGTTTAACCGGAGAAATTTTATCGGAACTGCGGTTATTGTTAAAAGAGCGAGAATTAACCTTTCAATCCGTACCCGTTGAAAAGCTTAATCGCGTTACCCAAAAGAATCATCAAGGTATTATAGCCTTTATTTCTCCTGTAACTTATCAGAAGGTCGAAGATATAATCCCTCAGGTTTTCGAAAAAGGGGAAACACCGCTAATTTTAATTTTGGACGGAATAACCGATGTCAGGAACTTAGGTGCAATTGCTCGAACCGCAGAATGCGCCGGCGTACATGCTTTAATTATTCCGGCAAAAGGCTCTGCACAGATCAATCCTGACGCTGTAAAGACATCTGCAGGAGCCCTATTTAAAATTCCTGTTTGCCGACACGAAAGCCTTTTAAAAACTGCCAAGTTTCTACAAGAATCAGGGCTCCGGTTAGTGGCATGCACAGAAAAAACTAATGACCTTTTGTACCGACCCGATTATACTCTTCCAACCGCTGTTATTTTGGGTTCTGAGGAAGACGGAATTTCAAATGAACTTTTGCGCATTGCGGATCACTTGGCTAAAATCCCCCTTTATGGAGATATTGGATCGTTAAATGTGTCTGTTTCGGCAGGAATTATTCTGTATGAAGCGGTAAGACAGCGACAGGGTTAGAGGTATTCACTTCCGAACCTTGATTTTACATCCCCCACGATTTGTCGCAAATTACTTTCTTTATCTCGCGGACATATCAGTATTGTATCGTTAGATTCTACAACTATAAAGTCATGCAGACCCTGAAGAATAACCAGTTTGTTTTTCGGCACGTTAACCATACAGTTTGATGAATCGTACATCATTACCTTCTCCGAGGGAATAACCACATTTCCTACATAGTCTTTTTCTGCTGCGGAATAAATAGAACCCCAATTCCCCAGATCAGACCAGCCGAAGTCTGTAGGTAATACATACACGTTGTCTGCTCTTTCTAAAATGCCGTAATCGATAGAGATATTGGTGCATTGAAAATAAGCATTTTGTATAAAAGAATTTTCTTTAGGCGTATTAAAAACCTCAACTCCTTCCTTAAAAATGTCGTTAATATCACGAAGGTGTCGTTCTAAAGCTTCTAAAATTGCTTTTGAGGACCAAATAAATATGCCTGCATTCCATAAAAAATCTCCGCTTTGAATAAACGTCTTAGCTATATCCAAGTTGGGTTTTTCCGTAAAAGTTTTCACCTTATAGAAATCAGCCTCGATAGCATGCGTTGTATATTGAATATAACCATAGGCTGTATGAGGCCCTGAAGGCTTAACCCCGAGAGTTAAAAGGCAATTGTGATTTGAAGCAGTAAGAAGAGCCTTTTTAACATCACCGATAAAACCTTCAGGGTCTAAAATTAGTTGATCGGAAGGGGCTACAACTATTGACGCATCCGGATTAAGTTTATGTATTTTATGGCTGGCGTAAGCGATACAAGGAGCTGTGTTGCGCATTACGGGTTCTCCTAAAATCTGATTCTCATCTAACGCGGGTAACTGGTCTTTAACTAAATTCTTGTAGTTTTCGTTTGTTACAATGTAGATATTTTGAGGCGGAACAATTTTTAAAAATCGTTCATATGTGCTTTGTATTAATGTTTTTCCTGTACCGAGAAGGTCTATAAACTGTTTTGGGTAGGAGGTGCGGCTTACGGGCCAAAAGCGGCTTCCAATCCCGCCGGCCATAATAATCGCATAAGAGTTTTTCATTAAAAGGGTATATGAAAAGGTTAAATAATTCCTTCTTTCAGCAAATCATGAAGGTGAATAATACCGGAATATTCTCCGGCTTTTGCAACTAAAAGTTGGGTTATATTACTCTTCCGCATTATTTCTAAAGCGGTTACTGCAAATTCATCTTCATCAATTATTCGAGGAGATTTACCCATAACATCCGCCGCTTTAAGATGTTCAATATTAGAGTATTTTTCTAACATCCGCCGAATGTCTCCGTCAGTAATAATTCCGGCAAGACTGCCGGTAGTTTCCAATACCGCTACAGCGCCGAGCCGATTTTGGGTTATTTGTACTAAAACTTCTCGGATGGAAGCTTGAGTAGCCACAGAAGGTTTTTCGTTATGAACAGAAAGATCTTTTACTTTGAGATACAGTCTTTTTCCTAAAGATCCTCCGGGATGATACTTGGCAAAATCTTGAGCTGTAAACTCTCTGCATTCTAACAAGCACACGGCAAGAGCATCTCCCATTGCCAACTGTGCTGTTGTACTTGTAGTAGGAGCCAAATTGTGCGGACAAGCTTCTTTATCTACCGTAGTGTCCAAAATATAATGAGCGTGTTTTGCTAAAAAAGAACTTACATCCCCACACATAGCAACCAGTGTATTTCCGGCCAGCTTCAATAAAGGTATAAGCACTTTTATTTCGGGAGTACTGCCGCTTTTTGATATACAAATAATTAAATCATTGTTTTGTATAATACCCAAATCGCCGTGAATAGCATCGGCCGCATGCATAAAAACCGCAGGCGTTCCGGTAGAATTAAAGGTGGCTACGATCTTTTGAGCTATAATTGCGCTTTTGCCTATTCCGGTTACTATTACTCGGCCCTTTATATCCAGTATTGCTCTGATTATCAAGGGAAAGTCATTATTTAATTTATCGCATAACCCTGCTATACCGTCGGCCTCTGCTTTTAAGGTTTTATGCGCAATTTCTATTATATCCTCGGACGTTTTCACCTGAAAATTTTCAATTAAAAGTATTAAAATTCCACAAAAATATGTTATTTTGGAGTTCCAAATTGCTTTTAGCACAATTTTTCAGGAGGACATGGAGATAAAGAAAACACTTTTTGACAATCTACAGAATTTTTTCGGTTTTGATAATTTTAAGGGCGAGCAGGAGGCTATCATAACAAATATTCTTCAGAAGAAAGATACATTTGTAATTATGCCGACAGGGGGTGGTAAATCTATTTGCTACCAGCTACCCGCCCTAATGAGCGAAGGAACTGCAATTGTTATTTCTCCGCTTATTGCCTTAATGAAAAACCAAGTAGATCAATTACGGGCTTTCGGCGGCACCGACAGTATTGCTCACTTTTTAAATTCATCTTTAAATAAAACTGAAATAGCGAAAGTGAAACAGGATGTAATAAACGGCGAAACTAAATTGTTATATGTAGCTCCCGAATCGCTTTCTAAACCTGAAAATATTGATTTTTTACGACTAATAACCATTTCGTTTGTAGCTGTTGACGAAGCACATTGTATTTCGGAATGGGGCCATGACTTTCGGCCGGAGTACCGAAAAATTCGCCAAGTTATTAACCACTTAGGAGAGGATATACCTATTATTGCTTTAACTGCAACCGCCACCCCAAAGGTTCAGCACGATATTATTAAGAACTTGCAGATGACTGATTCAACGCTGTTTAAGTCATCTTTCAACCGTACAAATCTTTTTTACGAGATAAGAGCAAAGCGCAACGTAGCTAAAGAAATAGTACGCTTTATAAAGTCTAACATTGGTAAATCGGGAATTATATATTGCCTAAGTCGCAAAAAGGTTGAAGAAATAGCTGAAGTCTTAAACCTTAACGGGATTAAAGCTCTTCCATATCACGCAGGGTTAGACCCGAAAACTCGAGCCGATACACAGGACAAGTTTTTAATGGAGGATGTAGAGGTTATTGTAGCCACAATAGCTTTCGGTATGGGAATCGATAAACCTGATGTGCGGTATGTTATCCATCACGACATACCAAAAAGCATGGAAGGTTACTACCAAGAAACCGGACGTAGCGGACGCGACGGGGCAGAAGGTGTTTGTGTAGCTTTCTATTCGGAAAAGGACATTGAAAAATTGGCAAAATTCATGAAAGATAAGCCGGTTTCGGAACGTGAAATCGGAACACAAATATTGAAAGAAGTAATTGATTATGCCGAATCTTCTGTATGCAGGCGGAAGCAAATCCTTCATTATTTCGGCGAGAACTTTAACGAGGCCGGATGTAATAACATGTGCGATAATTGCCGGCATCCTAAAACTTATTTCGACGGGACCGAGAAACTTCAAAATATTCTGAAGCTCGTTCAAGAATTAGGTGAAAAGTTCGATGATCTCCATATTATTAATATTATGATGGGGGTAGAGAATCAGCAAATAACTTCCTACGACCATAATAGGCATTCGCTTTTTGAAACAGGAAAGGAAGACGGTATTAACTTATGGAAATCGCTTTTACGGCAAGCTGTTTTAAATAATTATTTATCAAAAGATATTGATAACTACGGTTTGTTAAAGCTTACCAAATCGGGCAGAAATTTTATACAAAACCCTCATGCAGTTAAATTTATTTTAAATTATACTATTGAATCTGCAGAAGATGATAACGAAGAAAATGTACACGCCGGCGGGGGTTTAGATACCGGGCTTTTGCAAATGCTTAAAGATTTGCGGAAAAAAATTGCGAAACAGAAGACCTTGCCTCCGTTTGTTATTTTTCAAGATCCCTCTTTAGACGAGATGTGTACGCACTATCCTGTTTCAATCGACGAATTAAAACAAATTCAGGGAGTCGGTACAGGCAAAGCAGTTAAATTCGGCCCTCCGTTTGTCGAGTTAATTAAAAAATACGTTGAAGAAAACGACATCGACCGGCCGGTAGATTTAGTAGTAAAGAGTGCTGCGAATAAATCAGCTTTAAAGGTTTCCATCATTCAAAATATAGATAGGCAAATTGCTTTGGAAGACATCGCAGCTTCAAAAGGACTTTCTTATGAAGATATTCTTCGGGAGGTCGAGTCTATCGTTAATTCGGGCACCAAGCTCAATTTAAATTATTATGTGGATGAAATGATAGACGAAGATAGGCAGGACGAAGTTTACGACTACTTCCGAGGTGCGGAAGTAGACTCGATTGATAATGCCTTAAAAGAATTGGGAGGCGAGGATTATACTCGTGAAGAACTCCAGTTGATGCGAATCAAATTTTTATCAGAATTAGGGAACTAAATGCATCTCAATCAAATTCCGGGAATTAAACACACCGATACGAACAATTTTTTTTTAATGGCAGGTCCTTGTGTAGTAGAGGGAGAAGAAATTGTTTTAAGAACTGCAGAGAAAATTGTAAAGCTGGCCGATAAGCTTGGCATTCCTTATATTTTTAAAGCTTCGTATAAAAAAGCGAATCGATCTCGAATTGATTCTTTCACCGGAATCGGCGTTGAAAAGGCATTAAAAATTCTTGCGAAGGTAAACAGCGAATTCGGCGTGCCGACTGTAACAGATATTCACGAAAGTGCAGAAGCTGCGACCGCTGCCGCGTATGTTGATGTTTTACAAATTCCGGCGTTCCTTTGCCGCCAAACTGATTTATTAATTGCCGCAGCAAAAACCGGCAAAACGATAAACATAAAAAAAGGCCAATTTCTTTCGGCTGCCTCAATGAAATTTGCTGTGGATAAAGTCATTGATTCCGGCAATGATAAAGTAATACTAACCGACAGAGGAAATACCTTCGGATATCAGGATTTGATTGTAGACTACCGAAACATTCCGGAAATGAGGTCTTTCGGTGTTCCCGTCGTTATGGATTGTACCCATTCACTGCAACAACCCAATCAATCTGGCGGAGTTACAGGAGGTAAGCCGGCTTTAATAGAAACCATCGCAAAAGCAGCTATTGCAGTGGGTGCCGACGGACTTTTTATCGAAACTCATCCAAATCCCTTGGATGCAAAATCTGATGGCGCAAATATGCTTCCGCTAAGCGAATTAGAAAATTTGCTTACTAAGCTTATACGGGTAAGGGAAGCTATATTATAAGCGATTAAAGCATTCAGTAATATAAAAAGTATCTAAGTTGCCTAAGTCGGAAAATTACGTCGACATTTAAAGACAATTTTTTAAGTTTGGCGGGATAAGTATAGAGGTTACAAAGAGGAATAATTTAAGAATGGCAATTTCGGAAAGTGTGCTAAATAAATACGAGCTTGTTGTAGGCTTAGAAATTCATGCTCAACTATCAACTAATACAAAAATTTTCTCTTCAGATCCTGCCCATTTCGGTGCGGAACCCAATCATCATACAAGTCCCGTTTCTATAGGTTTGCCCGGTACCTTGCCTAAGATTAACAAAGAAGTGGTGGCCTTTGCCGTCAAAATGGGTTTGGCAACTAATTGCACCATTAACCTCGTAAATCGTTTCGACAGAAAAAATTACTTTTATGCAGACTTGCCGAAAGGTTATCAGATAACTCAGGACGAGCTACCCGTTTGCCAAGCCGGCTTTATTACCATTTTAGTTAAGGATGAGGAGAAGAAGATTCGGATTAACCGGATTCATATGGAAGAGGATGCCGGAAAAAGTATGCACGATAAAGACGACCGGTATTCGCTGATAGATTTAAACAGGGCAGGAGTTCCTCTTATTGAAATTGTGTCTGAACCGGATATTCGTTCTGCAGAAGAAGCTGCAACTTACCTTGCCGAAATTAGGAAACTTGTTCAATACTTAAACATCTGCGACGGGAATATGGAAGAAGGCAGTCTTCGCTGTGACGCAAATATTTCTGTCAGATTAAAGGGAAACCAAGAATTAGGGTGCCGGTGCGAGGTAAAAAATTTGAATTCTATAAGAAATTTGCAACGGGCAGTAAACTTTGAATTTAATCGACAAATTGAACGAATAGAAGCAGGCGAAAAAATTGAACAAAACACGTTAAACTTTGATGCGGTAACCGGAAAAACCTCGGTGCTGAGGTCGAAGGAAATGGCCTTCGATTATCGCTATTTTCCGGAGCCCGATTTACCGGCACTTCATCTTACTCGGGACTGGATTGACAATTTGAAAGAATGCTTGCCCGAATTACCGGAGTCGCGCATTAAAAGATATTTAAGTGCTTATAGCCTCTCCCGAACAGACAGCCTTATTTTAACCGGTCAAAAGGAGTTTGCAGATTATTTTGAACAAGTTATCCGGCATACACCAAATTACAAAGCCGCCGCTAATTGGATGATTAAAAACATTCAATCCTATCTAAACGATACCGGAATAAGTATTTCCAAGTTTAATATTAAGCCGGGGAAAATTGCCCAAATAATTTCGTTAGTTGATAAGGGAGTAATAAATAATACGGCTGCTTACAGGGTCTTATTTGCTGCGTTGGTAAAAAATCCGGAGAAAGAAGTAGCGGAGGTAGTAAAAGATCTAAATTTACAGATAGACACACCCACAGATGATTTGGGTAAATTTATTGAAGAAGCTATAGGCTCTTTTCCTGATAAAGTAACAGAATATCATAAAGGCAAAAAAGGTGTTTTGGGATTATTTATGGGAGAAATCATGCGACTTTCTAAAGGGAAAATTGATCCTAAAACAGCAAATAAGTTAGTAATAGAAAAATTAGAATCATTAAAGTGAAAAGACGTTTAATATTAATAATGATCGCTTCAGTTGCGATAGCATCATGTAAAAATAAAAATGAATTTGTAATAGAAGGGAAAGTAGAAAATCCCGGAGTCTTAAAAAAGGCTCTTTTGTATCGAACCGATCAACTTATTGACTCTGCTTTTTTAAATGAAACGGGCGAATTCAGATTTAAAAGGGCGGCGCCCGAACCTGATTTTTACACGGTCGTGCTCGGAAATAAAAATTATCTGATTATTACCCAAAACGGGGAGGAAGTTGAGTTGAAAACTAATCTTTCAGACTCCCTCGGATCATATGAAGTAAAGGGTTCTGATAACACTGAGAAAGTTGTAAAATTTAACCAAATAAGCAACAAGTACGGCAAAATATCCCAAGCAATCGAAAAGGAATTTAACTTTCAGGTCACTCAAAATCCGGGAATAAAAGATTCGCTGTTGAATATTTTAATGCCTCGGTTTCAAAAAAATGCCGATGACTTTTCTCAAGAAGCTATTAAGTTCGCGAAAGAAAACAAAGATAATTTGGCGGGATTTTATGCGATCGGAATGATTGATCCTGCAAAATACGAAAGCGACATGATTAAGTATGCTGAAGATATAAAAGGCGATTTTACTAAAAATCCAACCGTGCAAAGTTTTGTACAGCGTATGCAAGGCCTAAAGGCAGTATCGGTAGAACAAATGGCTCCTGATTTTTCTCTTCCAACTCCCGATGGAAAGCAGGTAAAGCTCTCGGACTTTAAAGGTAAATACGTATTGTTGGATTTTTGGGCGTCTTGGTGCGGTCCTTGCCGCCAAGAAAATCCGAATATTGTTAACGCTTATAATAAGTTTAAGGATAAGAACTTTACGATTTTTAGTGTATCGCTAGATGATAATAAAGAAGCCTGGCTTAAAGCAATTAAAGCAGACGGCTTAACATGGACACATGTTTCCGACTTGAAAAAATGGAGCAGCGAAGCCGCAACTAAATACAAGGTAGAAGGTATTCCTGCGTCTTTTATAATAGATCCTCAAGGAAAAATAGCCGCAAAAAACTTGCGTGGCCCGGAACTCCCGGATTTTTTATCTAAAACTTTAAGATAAAATACCTAAATTGTTAAGGAATAGCAGCTCTTAACAATTTATTAATATTGACCTAACGTTTCGGTGCTATGCAGTGTATACTTTAGCACTATAAATTTAATATTTAGATGAGCGTTAATAAGCAAAAAATTCTGATAGTTGACGATGAACCGGATATCCTTGAATTAATTGAATATAATTTAAAGAAAGAAGGTTATCAAGTTTTTACTGCCAGAAACGGTCAGGAGGCTGTAACCGAAGCAAAAAAAAATCTTCCTGATTTAATTGTCCTCGACATTATGATGCCTAAAATGGATGGTATAGAAGCCTGCCGGATTATGCGCACCATGCCTGAGTTTAAAAATACATTTATGGTATTTTTGACGGCAAGGAGCGAAGAATATTCAGAAATAGCGGGTTTCAACGTCGGAGCTGACGATTATATTGCAAAGCCTATTAAACCCAGGGCACTAATAAGCAGAATTAACGCGATCCTTAGAAGAACAAACCAAAACGAAGAAGCTTCCGATAACAAATTAGACATATTGGATTTGGTTATTGATCGAGAAGCCTTTTTAGTGTATAAGGCCGGCGAAAAAGTGGTGTTAGCCAAAAAGGAATTTGAGTTGCTTTACCTTTTAGCCTCTAAACCCGGAAAAGTTTACACCCGCGACGTTATCCTAAAGAACATTTGGGAAGATTCTGTAGTAGTAACAAACCGAACAATCGACGTTCACATTCGTAAATTACGCGAGAAATTAGGGGATCATTACGTGTCAACTGTAAAAGGCGTAGGTTACAAATTTCAACTGTAACTCGTACTTTTTGCCCACTCAATATCACTACCTTTGCACCTTAAATTATGGGTGTGAAGATTCCTAAAATTGCGGATTTAATTCTTTTTGAAAATAGCGACCTTTTTGTAGTTAATAAACCTCCTTTTATCAGTTCGCTGGATGAACGTGAAGGAGGAGAGGTAAATATGCTTCGTTTGGCGAAAGGCTATTCCGAAGACGCTCAAGTATGTCACCGGTTGGATAAGGAGACTTCCGGAGCCTTAATTTTTGCTAAAAACCCCGATGCTTATCGAGCAATTTCAATACAGTTCGAAAAGCGACAAATCAAAAAGACCTATTACGCAGTTGTTAGCGGACTGCATCAATTTTCCAACTTCGAGGTAAATCTTCCTATCCTGAACCTGGGAAATAAAAATGTGACTATCAACAGACAGGAAGGCAAGCCTGCCCTTACCATTTTCAATTCTATTAAATATTTCAAACATTATACTTTGGTAGAATGCATTCCTGTTACGGGAAGAATGCATCAAATCAGAATCCACTTGGGGACTCAAAAGGCTTCAATTGCAGGGGATGAGATGTACGGTGGGAAGCCTGTTTTCCTGTCGGAAATAAAACGAGGATATCGGTTAGGAAAAGACCAAGAAGAATTACCGATAATAAAACGCTTTGCTTTACACGCTCGAGAAGTAACGTTTAAAACACCGGAACGAGTGGATATTACAGTAACTGCCTCTTATCCAAAGGATTTTGAAACTCTGTTGAAGCTTTTGGAGAAGTTTGACAGTTAGAATTGGAGGTAGATACTTCGTTGCCTGAAGGTAAACCGGTTGCTTTGTTAAATTAGTTTTACAGCAACCGGAGGTTGTGATTACTCAACCGCTAAATCCTTAATTATTGCGGATACTTTGTCTTCAAGCTTTTGGCTGGTTTCGTGATAGGACGCCTTCTCCCGAAACTTAGTATTTACGCTACAGTAAAATTTAATTTTAGGCTCAGTACCTGAAGGACGGGCGGAAATTATACTGCCGTCTTCGGTAATAAACTGTAAAACATCAGATTTAGGAAGTTCAATTTCTTTGGAAGTTCCGGAAGTTAGGTCAGTTTCTCTTCTCAGCTCGTAATCCTTTAAGGTAACCACTTTAGAACCGCCCAAAGTTGCCGGAGGGTTTGTTCGGAAGCGTTCCATCATCGCCTTAATCTCTTCCGCGCCGGCCTTACCTTTTTTAGTAATGGATATCAGTTTCTCTTTATAAAAGCCGTACTTCAGGTGCATTTCAACCAAGGCCCCATATAAGCTAACTCCCTTATCCTTATAAAAAGCCGTCATTTCTGCTATGAAAGCACAAGAAATAACTGCGTCCTTGTCTCGAACTAAATCACCTATCAAATAACCGTAGCTTTCTTCTCCTCCCACGATAAAGGTCTTTTGACCTTCGAACTTGGTCATTAACTCGCCGATAAACTTAAATCCCGTTAAGGTATTGTAGCATGTTACATTTTTGGCAGCGGCAATCGCGTCGATGACGTAAGAAGTAACAATGGTTTTAACAATATATTCATTTCCGGTTAGTTTCCCCTGTTGTTCCCAGGCAGTCAGCAAATAATTTATCAATAAAGAACCGGTTTGATTTCCGTCAAGAAGCACAAATTCACCCTCGTTATTCTTAACCGCAATACCTACACGATCCGCATCGGGGTCGGTAGCAAGAACCAAATCGGCATCAACTTCTTTGGCTTTTTTGAGCGCTAAAGTAAGGGCTTCTTTTTCCTCAGGATTGGGATAAACTACCGTGGGGAAATTGCCGTCAGGTGTTGTTTGTTCGTCAACCAAAATAACATTGTTAAAACCAAAGCTTTTCAAAGCCTTGGGAACTAACGTTATACCTGTGCCATGAATAGGCGAGTAAACTATTTTAAGATCGCTTTGACGGCCTATTGCCTCCTGTGACACAGAAAGCTCTGTAATTTTTTGAAGATAAAGCTCATCAATTTCTCCGCCTATTTTCTCAATGTTTGACTCTATCGCAGCAAATTTTACTTGGTCAATAGAAGTCACTTTTCCAACTTCAACCAAAACTGCTTTATCCGCCGGAGCCACAAATTGTCCGCCGTCTGCTCCATAAGCTTTATACCCGTTATACTCTTTA
>JAYULL010000129.1:0-2455 GCA_043763625.1 Sphingobacteriaceae bacterium
TTCGAGCGAATTCTCTCCTCCGTTTCTCTCGGTTACTATTGATCAGGCGCCGCTTCCTTATCCCACTTGCAAATCCGAACATGTCGGAAGGCTTACGGGGCTTCAAATCCAAAGCCCCGATTTTTACACCTATCAATGGAAAACAGAAAGAGGAGTTTTGGTGGGCGAGTCGATCAATTTACAAGATGTTATGCCGGGTAAATATTATTTAGAAATAACCCTCCGAAATGCATGTAACACCTTCAGAACCCCGCTGTACGAAATTCAGGAATTGCCGGACATTGTTGCCGATACAACTTCTATCCAACGAAAAAACCCCGATTGCAACAATACGGGCGGTTCTATCAGAGGAATACGATCTCCGGATACCGAGCTTTTTAAGTGGTACCAAAACAATGTACCGGTTCCGGGAGCCAACTCTGCCGACTTAGTAAATGCACCCGAAGGTTCTTATACCCTGAAACTTACCAATTCAAACTGTGTAAAAAATTTGGGGCCATTCGAACTTAAAAAAGACACGGTACCAAACTTCCCGGAATTTGAGATAAGCAAAATTTACCCCTGCGAAAATACCGGTGGACAACTTAAAGTGTCGGTTAAAGCGGGAGAAGGAGTTTTTAAACCAAGCTGGGTTAAACAAAGCGGTGAACAAGTTTCTGCGGATGCTGTAGCAGCAAATATCCCCGGGGGTATGTATGAGCTGTATCTTACTGCCCCCAACGCGTGCAGGATAAAAGCTGCCACCATTTATTTACAAAGCGTAAGCGCTGCCGAAATAGACGAAAGTTTGGCCCTGATCGCAGCCGATAGTTGTACCAAAAATACGGGATCGGTATCCAAGCTTTCCATTCGCGGAGGTAAAGGACCGTATACGTACAGGTGGTTGGATGAAGCAGATGCTTTGATAGATACTTCATTAAATTTAGGGCCGGTAAAAGCAGGATCTTACCGGCTTGAGGTTAGGGACAGTACGGCCTGCGTCGCTTCAAAGCTTTTCACGCTGCAACCCTTTACAACAGTATTGGAAGCGCCCAAAGTTCGTGATGTGCAGTTATGTACGCCGGGACCGGCAGTTATCAACATTCAAAGCAAGGAAAAAGGCCGGTACTGTTTATATGAAAGCGAAACGGATACCGCTGCTCTGACAGAAAGCGGCAAAGGTTTTTTCCAAATTGAAGCAACCGGTGCAAAAACGTATTACATCAGTATTAAAGATGCCGGTTGCGAGAGCCCGCGAACTCCCGTTAAAGTAACTGTTTCTGCAGCCGATATTAAGTTCTCCAATCTTGTTTCCCCCAACGGCGACGGTATTAACGATACCTGGCAAATTGCCAATATAGAAAGCTATTCCTTGGCCTTTGTACAGATCTTTAACCGATTGGGGGCTATTGTATTTAAGCAAATGGGTTATTCGAAACCTTTTGACGGCACGGTTAACGGTAAAGATCTCTCCGCCGGCACGTACTACTATGTAGTTGAACTGAACAAAGAATGCAAACCGATAACGGGGAGCTTAACATTGATAAGATAAAATTGAATAATTAAAGAAATAACCGTGAAAAGAATTATACTACTTCTGTTTGTTATTTCAGTGATGATTACTGCAAAAGCTGAAAACTTTGTAGTAACCAGCAACCAAGACAGAGGACCGGGAACCTTTCGGGATGCCCTTAGATTAGCTGAAGAAAACGGCATCGACGAAAGAGATTCTATTCATTTCAGATTAGGTGGGAGCGAAGCTGAGCGAACTATTACAATAACAACTCCGAATGGTCCTAATCCATTTGTTTCTTTTTCAGAAAATCTTGTGGTTGACGGAACTACGCAACCCGGCGAAAAATTTGGTATAAGCAATACTAAAATTATTTTAGCATTTGATTACGGAGAGAGTGTTTTAAATCGTTGGGCATTTAGCTTTCCCGTAGAATCTAACGTTTCTATTTTTGGTATTTTTTTTAAATATATAGGAAGTCGTACTGTCGGAGATTTTCCCCCCTTAATACTTCGCGGCAATAATATACAACTCGGCATGCCCGGAAAAGGGAATATTTTTAATAGCTTTCTTTCCCCTCTTGAAACCATCCAGTCTTTCCAATATTCAGATGTAGTGATTCAAAGCAATATTTTTGGAATAAATATCGACGGGAGCTTCCTGGGTTTAACTTATACTACAATAAGTAACGGCATTCCTGTGCCTCGGTATTATCCTCCCATGCAGCTTATTAAAGCACACGGAAAAATTAAAATTGGGGGAGAGGGGCCAGGAGAAGGAAATACGTTTGCTTCCGGGTTTTTTATATCAGATGCTGTGCCATGGGAGGCTCCGGAAGCATACTTCGGTACGGATGCCGGGCTACAAACGACCTATGAAATAATCGGCAATCGGTTCGGTGTTTTTGCCGATCGTGATTTTTCTACCCAATCTAAAACCGTCTTTTTTGTTCGAGATTTAGGC
>JAYULL010000130.1:0-35385 GCA_043763625.1 Sphingobacteriaceae bacterium
GGTGAAGCCCTACTAACCGTAATTAACGATATACTTGATTTTTCAAAGATGGAGTCGGGTAATATGGAACTAGACCTCCAAGAATTTTCGTTGCAAAACTTTATTGAAGATATAATGGATGTATTTTCGATAAAGGCATCGGAAAAAGGAATTGATTTAATCTATCAGCTGGACCCTCGGTTACCGGGAGTAATTTTGGGCGATAGTATGCGTTTGAGGCAAATTCTTTTAAATTTTATTAGCAATGCTATAAAGTTTACCGAAGAAGGTGAAGTTTTGGTGCAGGCAGAACTGAGCTATTTAAGCGACGTAGAGGTAGAAATCACCTTTGATATCAAAGATACCGGCATCGGAATCCCTAAAGAGAAGCTGCCCCGATTGTTTAAAGCCTTCTCTCAGGTAGACAGTTCAACTACACGGAAATACGGCGGAACCGGATTAGGTTTAGTAATCAGCGAACGATTAGTCAAACTGATGGGCGGCAAGATTTGGGTAGCGAGCGAAGAAGGCCAAGGCACTACCTTCAGCTTTAATATACAAACCCAAGCCGGACAAGAATCGAAGAAACAATACGCGAATGTAAACTTCGAAGCCAACGAAGGCAAGCAGGTATTGGTAGTAGATGATAACATGACTAACTTGGAAATACTAAGAGCCCAGTTAGAACAATGGAAACTCATCCCGACACTGGCCCAATCCGGCAAGCAAGCGTTAGAGATATTAAAAGGAGAAGTGAAATTCGATCTGGTCATCACCGACATGCAGATGCCGGAGATGGACGGAATCGAAGTAGCCTCGGAAATCAAGAAGAGACAGCCTAAACTTCCGATCATGCTCTTAAGCTCCGTCGGCGACGAAACGAGATCGAAGTACCCGCACCTGTTCAGCGCTGTACTCACCAAACCGATTAAACAGGCACAACTCTACAAACTCGTACAGCAAGAGTTGAAAGAACAAGGCTCAAGCCAAGCACCGGTAGAACAGAAGAAACAAGGCATCCTGAGTGAAGACTTCGCCAAAGCCTTCCCGCTGAACATCTTATTAGCTGAAGATAACCTGATCAACCAAAAGCTGGCCACCCGAGTACTCAACAAATTGGGTTTCGAAATCGAGATCGCCAACAACGGCCGCCAAGCGGTAGACATGCTGCAAGCAAAATCCTACGATGTAATTCTGATGGACGTATTGATGCCGGAAATGGACGGATTGGAAGCAACTCGATATATTCGAAAGAACTCGCTACATCAACCGATCATCGTAGCCATGACAGCCAATGCTCTCCCCGAAGATCGGGAAGAATGTATCAGAGCCGGAATGAATGATTATATCTCGAAACCGATAAATCTGGAAATTTTGGTAAGGATATTGCAGGAAACGGCTGAAAAAGTGTGAGCGGAATCCTTAATAAAGCAACTTAAAGCGAAACAGAAAACTTGATCGTTGTATATTTTGTTCTCGGGTAGATTTACCACTAACGAACGGGCTTGTTTTTTGGGATACTTGAAAAACTTCTGCCCTCTCCACTTTTTTAGATTTTTGAATTATGAGCTGACATACAGCAAGAAGTATTAAAACGTTGCACTATAATACGTCTTCGTCATCCAAGCAGTGAATATATTTGAAGATGAGGACTTTTATTTTTCTTTTGTATCAGCTGCTTTTGCTCGATGTACAAGCACAATAACATCGACCAATTCTTCCTGAACCGCACACGATAAAATGTCAAGAAGGGTGTTTTTTACTTAAAAACGTAACCATCGGATTTGCATCTAAACCCGACACAAGTTGCCTGCTTTTACTGCAACGGGTGTTGGTAATGCAGATAAGGTCCGTGGGTAGCAAATAGGCTGCATGTTGCAGTTCAAGTTCCACCCTCAGAAATTGTTTCAATGTAGCTAATTTGTCGATTTATGTAATGGCTATAATTTGTTCCTTTACGTTATCGGTTTCAAAAATATCTTTCCAATCATCTTTAAAGATTTTTTTCTTTCCTATTTCAATCGCTTTTTTGGCAGCATCCGAAAATTGCCCACCAGGCAACTGGTTAAATACCAGTGCCAGCTCAATATTTATGTGGCCTAAAAAAAACTCATAAGCAGCTTCTTTTGGAACCCCTTTTGACACAACAATATCTACCGCTTCTTTCATGATCGTAACCATGGACGCCCCAAATGTTTCTGAAAGGGCCGGTTCTAAAATGCCCATTTGTTCAATGGTGATGCGGTACGAATTGGTTACCGGGCCGTAAATTGTTTTAGCTAAATTTTCACCTATGGCATAGTCTGTTTCTTTGCCTTGAATTAATGCACAAACAATGGTTTGCTTGGCCGCAATGCCGCCAAAATAATCGTAGTGCGCTTTTTCATCTGCCTCCCAATTAAACACCGATGGGTGCGACGGGTGTGCAGCAAAATAACTGATATCATCTCGTGCAGGCAAATAGCCGGCCAGTGGAGCAGCAGGGTCTAAGCACATGCCAATGGCGCCGGCTTTCATTTTTGGTACATACAAGGCGGCCACTTTTCCTATCAATACATCGGGTACTGCAAAAATTACTACGTCCGCTACCGGTATTGCTTCGTCGGCTGATGAAACAGTTACGCCATTTTGTTTTACTCTTTCAAGCCCTTCGGGACTTACTTCCAGATAGCTAACGCTGTAGTTAGATGCAATCAAGTTTCGAGTTAGCCGCACACCCATTTTTCCTCCTGCGCCTACTAATGTTACATGTATCATGATTTATATTTTTAGTGTTGTAAATATTTTATTCTGCCTGTCCGTTTTGTACAAATTCAAAGTAACGGTAATTACCGTTTTGCCCACCCTTTAACGAAATCTCCAACCCATCGTACTGACTGTTTTTCGCATGGGCTATGCAGAGCGGTGCCCCGGGTGCAATGGGCACCAACACTTCTAACGCATATATGCCGAGGGTTTTTGTGACAAAGCCGGAAGTGTCACCACCGGCTACGGTTACCCTAAGTTTGCCAGTTCTGTCAATAACGTTTTTTAGGATTTGGCCTTGCGCTCCGGCTAAAATTGCACCAATGGAAATATCGTTTTTATCAGATGATTTTAATTTTTTATCGGTGGCTTCAATGCCGGGGTCATCGGGGCCAAAAGCAGAATACAATAATGGTACACCGCCTTTATTTAATATTGCTAAACAGGTATTGGTACAGCTATTAATTTCTGCTTCGCTATTCTCAATGAGGTTCACTGCATTCATCCGAATGCCTGTGTATCCAATGCTTAAGCCATGTTCAATTTGCTGTGCAGTACCCGGCGAACAACTGCCTGCAATGATGATGTATTGTACTGCTTTTTTTGTATACGTTGGAATAACAGGTTTTTGTATGGTACCAATTTGCTGTCCATAATAACATAGCGCATACTCTACACCCGATGAGCCAACTAATAATTGTGTTGTTTGCTGCCGGCCATGTTCAAGCAATTTTCCTATTTTTGGCAACTGCTCAACTGTAAGTACATCCAATAAAATATAACCTCCTTGTTTTGAAAAATTATTGTACTGCACTAAAGCCTTATTTTCATCGTGCAAATGTGCAATGTCTACCAGATTAATGGTCCGGGAAGTTTGCAAACCTAAATGCATACGAAGGTCTGCTTCATACATGGGGGTGATTGGATGTTTCGACATGGTGGGATGCCTGTCTAACCGGTAAGTAGTATCATTTACCCGGGCAAACAAATTGCCAAAAACACAAAAGCGGTTGAGCAATGGAATGCCTACCATCAATGGAATAAATGTTCCGGGAAAATATCGCAATGCTATTTCTACAGCATAGCCAATATTACCCACCTGTGGCGATGAATCGAAGGTGGAACAAATTTTATAATGAAAATAACGGGTAGGTATTTTGGACAAGGTTTCAAAAACGGCGGGCAGTTCCTTATCCATTTGTGCAGGACTTAAACTTCTGCTGATACCCGGAACGCCAAAGGCTTTTAAAATACCATCTCTACTTACGTTTGTATTTTTTAACCTGAAATTTTTTACTTCTTCCGGTTGTGGCGCATCTAAAAAAAGAGCTGCCGGTATGCCATTTAAAGACAGCGATTCCATTACATCGGTAGAGCCGGTGAAGTCATCTCCATAAAAACTCAATATCAATTTACTATCTGCCATTACTGTAAATAACTAAACAATTTTTCGCTTACCTACCAGTCTAAAGGCTACGGGCTGTGTGGTAGGTAAGGTGTGATTATTTTTCTTTTCCAAAGAAATCCAGCGCTTCTTTCAGTGCTGGATGTTGTGCTGAATAATCGGACAGTGATGTTCCTTGCATTGCCGCTTCCCATGCCTGTTGTATGCTGATAACCCCGGCAGCAATGCCGGCAGGGTGCGCCACAATACCGCCACCACATACATACATTAAATCTACATTGCCAATTGCCTTAAAAGTATCCACCGCCTGGCCGGCCCATTGGCCGGAAGATATGACAGGCATTACCTGCCGGCCAAGCTCCATTTGCTGACAAGCCTTAATAGATTTAATGACTGAATTATCAGGTTCGCAAAATTTATTTCTAAGGCCGTTGGTATGCAATTGATCGGCACCTGCAAGCCGCCATATTTTTTGGTAGGCCGTAAAATCAATACCAATGTGGGGGCTTCGGTACATCAATCCCCAGCCGTTGCGATGCCCGTGAATGGGGAGTTTGCTGTGTTCCCGTAATTTTGCCAACGCACTGATGCCTATCCAATTTAAGCTAACCATTACGCAGGTACCACCTTTGGCTAACACATAATCATGCCGTCTCAGCATATCGTCTATATCGCCACTAATATTAAAAGCGAACATGGCTTTTTTACCTGTTTTTTCTGCTGCTTCATTGATAACTTGCATTACCGCATCTACCCGTTTTTCGAATGGAGAGTGTGGGGAGTCTCCCATCAATTCATCATCTTTTAAAAAATCAAGCCCGGCCTCCACCAGTGTTTTTGTTTGTGCGGCTGTTTGCTCCGGCGTTAAGCCCACACTTGGTTTAATGATGGTGCCGATAATGGGGCGATTATATACACCAGTTAGTTCCCTCGTGCCTTCAATACCAAATTGCGGCCCTTTATATTTTTCACTATACGATGCCGGAACTTCAATATCCAATAATCTTAATCCTGAAAATTGATTTAGTTCAAACAAATTGCCAGCCACCGTACTCATCAGGTTAGAAAGGTTTACTCCCATATTTTCTATGGGCCACGAAACCGTTATTTCGGCTTGTTTGTACGCAGCAGGCGAACTGTTTTTTGGCACCGACGCACCCGGTAAAGAGGGAGTTAGACTTTCGCCTTTTAAGAGTAAGCTTTCAATTTTTGCACCGTGTTTTTCTTTAAGTTCGATGGTCTCGCCGGGTATGGCTAAAAAAGTGCCGCTCGATTGTTCGCCTGCTAATGACGATGCAGCTTTTTCCAGTTCATGCGCCGTTTCTAACCAATAAGTTGCTTTTATATTTTCCATTTAAAAAATAAGCTGATTTATAAATTTACTTTTTTATAAACTGATCTACATTCTCTTTGGTTATTCTTAGTAAACCCGTATTTACCTGGTAAGGAATACTGGTGATGCCTGCTTTGTTATCATTTTCGGAAAGGCGATTAGTGTGATGGACCATGTCATACAAAAATTGGGCGCCATACCAGGTAAAGAGTTCCCGCTTTTGTGCTGCCAATAATTGTATAGTGCCTTCTTTTACCAATTGCAAATGCTCCGGCTCTCCATCAACTGTGGTAATTTTTATTATACCCGCTTTGCCGGCTTCTTTCACAGCCAACGAGATGCCCGGACCGGAGGGGCCGTCGAAGCCACATATACCGGCAATATCGGGATGAGCCGAAATTAAATCCGAACTGATCCTAGCAGCTTCTTCTACACTGGCTTTACTATCAAATTTGCCTACCACTTCAATGCCGGGATATTTTTTTAGCACATCTAACAAACCCCTAAAACCAGCTTCCATATTCGACATGCCCAAAATACCCATGTAAGCAATCTTGCCTTTTCCATTTAATAATCTCACCATTTCTTCGCCTTGCATAATACCTATCTCGTACCAATCGGTTCCTAAAAAAGCATCGTGGTGGGCATTGGGGATATTTGAATCGTACACCACCGTTGGTATGCCGGCGGCTACCGCTTTATTAATTACCTGTGCAATGGCAGGGTCGGTTCCATTAATCAACAGGCCGGTAGGTTTTGTACCAATCACTTCTTCAATGATATTTATTTGTGCCGGTACATCCCAATCGGCCGGGCCTAAAATTGAAACTTTTACACCCATTTTTTGACCCCATTTTTTAAAGGCTCTTTGATCCCGGTTCATGTACATGGGCATGGTTACTGCTGTAGTTACCATTACATATTCTTCATTTTTAATTACAGAATCCCGCGTTTCCGTACTACTTTCATTCACCGCTACTGTTCCATTTTTTGCCGGAAGTTCACAGCCGGCAACCGCAATGATGATGGCTAAACAAAGTTTATGGTATCTCATTTAATTTTATGTTTGATATACATTTTTTTTGAACTAAATATTTTATGTTCCAAGCTATAGTTTTTCATGGCATCATGGTTGTGTCACTCTTGTGCACTTACTGTTTTTCATGGCAACATCCAGCAGTGTAATCTTATTTTACCATTAACTTAAACAGGTATTTATTACAGGAACCCACATTTAGTATGGGCTTCGTATTATGCTGAATAAAGAACTAAAAGTACAAGAGTGCGACGCCACAAAAGCTTCATAGCAGTAAATCTGTTTGGCCAATAAAAATATACCTCATTACGTCTTGCCCCCGACAAATAAATGCATTCATCAATTGCCTGAATATTTTTTTTGCAATGCTTTATCCAACCAAAGTGTACCAATTAAAATAACACCTAAAATTATTTCTTGCCAGTAACCTGACACACGGGAGATAACCATGATGTTGGCAACAATACCCATGAACAAAGCACCTAACAATGCACCGGGTATTTTTCCATATCCACCGCTAAGGCTTGCGCCACCTAAAATAACGGCAGTGATTACCCTAAGCTCAAGCCCCCTGCCCATTGTTGGCAGGGCAGCTCCCAAACGGGACGATAATAAAATACCTGCAACCCCTGCCAGCATTGCGGTTAACACAAACCCAAGCATCTTCATTCTTTTTACCCTGATGCCTGATAAGTCAGCTGCTTTTTCATTACCACCGATGTAATAATAATGCCTGAATAAAATCGTTTTGTTCACGAGGAACGTAAATACAACCACTGTAATCAGCATAAACCATATCGGCATTTGAATGCCCATTAATTTTGATTGGCCGATGGCATTAAACCAGTAAGGTAAATTTTGAACACCCGAGCCACTAAGCATCAATGCTGCCCCACGTACAATACCCATCATGGCCAGGGTTTGTATCATAGGGTTTATATTTTTGTAAGCAATAAGATATCCATTGATGAAGCCGATTAAAACGGAGCCTGTTATCCCGGTAAGGATGGCCAATGGAACAGGCATATTCAACGAATGCATCAGCAAAGCAGCGAAGCATCCGGAAAAGGCCACTACCGAACCAACCGATAAATCGAATGCGCCGGAAATTAATAGCAGCATCATACCCACGGCCACAATGGTATCTATCGAAAGGTTCAGTAGTATCTGGCTAAAGTTTTCGAAGGTGGGGAAGGTTGCCGGAAATACCAGACTTGCCACTACACAGACCATCATCAACAATACCAGCAGCGAATAAATGCGTTCTTCAATAATTTTTTTAAACATATACTATTAGTTTGAGGCCAGGGCCATTATTTTTTCTTCTGTTGCTTCGGAGTGTAACAACTCACCGGCAAGCAACCCTTTTTTTATAACTAAAATCCTATCGCAAATGCCTAACAGTTCGGGCAAATCGCTCGATACGATCATTATGCCTTTACCCGCCGCGGCCAATGATTTTAATATTTCGTAAATTTCAAACTTAGCGCCCACATCAATGCCAACGGTAGGTTCATCTATAATTAAAACATCGGGGTTGGTTAATAACCATTTGGCCAGCACTACTTTTTGTTGATTACCGCCACTTAGGTTATTTACTTTTTGTTGTACACCCGGTGTAACGATATTTAGTTTGTCTTTTGATATTAGTGCCAATTGCTTCACCCTATTATGGTTGTACCAGCGCCCCACCAAAGCATTGCTGAGCTTGCCGGATATAATGTTATCCTGAATAGACATATCTGCAAACAATCCCAAACTTTTTCGTTCTTCAGGAACAAAGGCCATCCCTTTTAAAATAGATTGAAAGGGATGGCCGATATGGAGTTTTTCATTTTTTAAAATCACTTCACCCGATACAAAATCATCTGCGCCAAAAATAGCTCGTACAATTTCTGTTCGCCCTGCACCTACTAACCCGGCAAGGCCCAATATTTCTCCACGGTGTAATTGAAACGAAATATCGTTGAACCTTTTTCCATACAGGTTTTTTACGGATAACAATACTTCTGTTTGCAGGTGCGATGCCGTTTTTGCCGTTACCAGGTCTCGCCCTACCATGCGTTTTATCAGGCCCTCTTTGGTAATATCTTTTTGTAAGAAAGTACCCTGGTATTTACCATCTTTTAAAATACTGATACGGTCGGCTAACAAAAATATTTCCTCTAAACGGTGGGATATATAGATGATGGCAACACCCTGGCTTTTTAATTTTTGCAAGATGCTGAATAAAGTATTTGTTTCTTTTTCGGTAAGCGAAGCTGTGGGTTCATCTAAAATAAAAATAGCCGGTTTTTTGGAAAGTGCTTTGGCAATTTCAACCAGTTGCTTTTGCGCCGCCGATAGTTTTGATACCCGCATCCGGGGATTTATTTCACTCAAATTTAATTGCTGCAGCAGTGCTGTTGTTTGCCGGTACAATTTATCAAACCGGATAAACCCAAATTTATTTGTAGGTTGTTGGTTCGCAAAAATATTTTCTGCCACATTCAAATTATCTACCAAACTTAAGTGCTGATAAACGATGGATACACCAAGGTTAAAAGCGGTTTGTGGGTTGGCAATATTTACGAACTCATCATTTATTCTTATTATACCTTCATCAGGCTGCAGGTTGCCGGCCAAAATGTTCATGAGGGTGCTTTTGCCGGCTCCATTTTCTCCGCACAACGCATGTATCTCTCCGGGCAAAACGTTTAGTTCAACTCCATTCAATGCTTTAACCCCGGGAAAGGATTTGCAAATATTTTTGAGGGATAGTTGTGCCATTAAAAAGTTTTTAAATCAATAAGCTGATTATTTTTTGCAGAAGCATACGCTGCATGTACCAACCGCACTGTTTCAAAATTATCGGCACCGGTTGTTTCTGCTTTTGCGCCGCCTTGTAAATGATGTAAAATATTCCGGTTGCAATCCACAATGCTGGAATGTACCAGGGCATATTCAGGATCTGCCCACGGGTACATTTCGGGTATCGCTTTTTCTGAGGTTGTTTCCTGCCTTGTGGTAATGTTAAGTGTATAGTCTTTTGATAAGTGAATAGAACCTTTTTCGCCTTCCACCAAAATATAGGTTTGTGGAAACGATTCATGTTCTAAAATAGAAGCGTACGACATTTCTGCATAACAGGAAATCCCGTTCTTCATTTTCATCAGCACATTGGCAACATCTTCGCCTTTTATGGTTGGGTTAATTGAATGGGTTTGGCAATACAAAGTTTCTGCTTCGCCAAACAAAAATCGGCATACATCTAATATATGCGATCCGATATCGGTAATAATAAACTGATCTAATTCAGCCAAGAAAGGTTGGTTATCAAACACGGGAAATGCTGAGCAGAAAGTTACCCTTGCTTTAAAGGATCGGCCAATAATGCCGCTATCCGTTAGTTGTTTTAACCTTCGTATTGGGGCTTGCCAACGAAAATTTTCGTGTATAAAAAAAGGAACGGCTGCATCATTGCAAGCCGTCAACATTTTCTTTGCAAGTGACAAACAAGGCGCCATGGGCTTTTGGCAAATAACCGGCACACCATATTTTGCGGCCAATAGCGTAAAGGGTTCATGAGTGCCTGCATCGGTGATGATGTCAACAAAATCTAAACGTTCGTTGGCAAAAAGTTTCTCTGCATCATCATAGCAATTTGCCGTTGGACAAAACTGTTTTGCAAGCTCCTGTGCTTTTGAAATTGTTCTGTTATACAATGCAACAGGTGCCGCAGCATCCAGCTTCAGCCATGCAGGCAATTGGTACCTGGCCCAAAAGCCGCAGCCGATAATGGCAAAGCGTAATTTTAAACTTTCTTTCATCAATAATGTGTGCCGGAATAAATATGGGCAATAAAAATAATCGCTATTATTGTTAACTGTACTGTACTATACTATATCTTTGGCTAATATAAAGTTAGTGGCCGGAATAACAAAGTAATCTTTACTTTTATCTAAAGCGGATGCATCAATGAATAAACTGGTAAGGGTAAATAACCAATCGAGCAAGCCAAAGTACCTGCAGGTAATGCAGGCTGTAACAGATGGAATTGAGGCCGGCATTTATAAAAAAGGGCAGTTATTGCCTTCTATAAACGAAATGGCCAGCACTAATAAAACCGCCAAAGAAACCATAGCCAAAGCCTATGCAGGGCTGCGGGAACAAGGAGTAATTATTTCTCAAGCAGGAAAAGGTTTTTATGTAGCCAATGCAAAAGCTAAAGCAGGGCTTAATATTTTTGTATTGTTCGATACGTTTTATGCCTTCAAAGAAACTTTATACAGCGCATTAAAAGCAGCACTGCCGAAAAATACAAGGTTTCATATTTTATTTCATCATTATAATGTGCACCAGTTTGAAGAGCAAATAAAGGATGCTCTCGGTAATTATAATTTTTATGTAATTATGCCACATTTCAATACCGATGTTTCCTCAATTGTAAATACCATACCCCGGGATAAATTATTATTGCTGGATAGGGACATACCAACACTTGGTACAGGCTATGCGGCCGCTTACCAGGATTTTGAAAACGATGTGTTTACTAATTTACAACAGGCGTTACCCCTGATAAAAAAGTATAAACACCTATACCTTGTGGTAGGTAAAGAACATTTGCAACATGTACCTGCACCCATTATTAAAGGGTATAAAAAGTTTTGTAAAAAAGAAAATGTAATGGGCCGGGTAATGGAAAATATGGAGGAAAAAAGTATTAAGGCCGGCAATGCTTTTCTTATTTTTCATGATACGGATATGGTACACTTTATAAAATTTTGCGAAAGCAAGAAGTGGAAACCCGGGAAGGATATTGGTCTGATAAGTTTTGATGATACCGATTTAAAAGAAATACTGTTGGGCGGCATCACCGTTATTACCACCGATTTTGAAAAATTGGGCACAACCGCGGGGAAATTAATTAAGGAGAAAAGGATGGAGAAAATTGCCAACCCATCCATGTTTATAAAAAGAAAAACATTATAAAAATGCAATCAGGAATCGAGTTGTTTCCTTATGGATAAGGGTATTGATAAAAATTCTACGGCAGCAGGCAAACCATTAACTGTGATGCTGAGTAAAATAAAAGGGGCTATGCTAAAAATATATTGGTGCAATCCTAGCAATGGCAAAAAAACTGCCGTGGGAATTATCAAAAATGGCAGGTGCAAAATATTGTGCCCCCATCCACAGGTTATGGAAACAATTGGGTGTTGGTCATGGATGATGCCGCAAAACATTACACCATTGCCGAATAGACAATAAAATGAGCTGCATGTTTTACGGATTGCCCTGATTTTTATGAGTATAGACCAAATCAATTAAATATTTTAAACTAACTACAATGCGAAAATTATTTTTTTTATTTTTTGTAATATGTTCACTTAACAGCATTGCCCAAATTAAGCCGATTGGGTTGCTACCTGCCAATGCACATTATTTCTATTATAACGGAAAGCCGACAGTACTCATAACTTCCGGTGAACACTATGGAGCCGTTTTGAACCCTGATTTTGATTTTGTAACCTACCTCAAAGAATTAAAAAGAAATGGATTGAACATGACCCGTACCATGACCGGAGCTTACATGGAACCGGTAGGTGCTTTCGATATTGAAAAAAATACGTTAGGGCCACAGGCTAGTAGGTTTATTTGTCCCTTTGCCCGTAGTATGGTAAATAATACCCCGGAAAAAGGAAATAAGTTCGATTTGAATAAATGGGACGATGCATATTTTGTTCGCCTTAAATCCTTTATGGCAGAGGCTTATAAGCAAGGGGTAATTGTTGAGCTATCGCTCTTTTGTCCCTTTTATGAAGATGGGCAATGGTTCTTAAGCCCCTTTAATACTATTAACAATATTAATGCTGTAGGTAATATAAAAAGAGATGAACCTTATACTTTGGACAAGAGTGATGGCTTATTGGCTTTTCAGGAAAAAATGGTACGTAAGTTGGTTGCAGAGCTAAAACGTTTTCCTAACCTGATGTACGAAATTAGTAACGAACCTTACTTTGGTGGCATTACGGCGGAGTGGCAGAAGCATATTTCGCAAGTGATTGCCGATGCAGAAAAACCATTTACCCACAAACATTTAATTACCCAAAATATAGCCAACTACACCGAGCTAATTACCAAGCCCAATCCATTGGTATCGGTTTTTAATTTTCATTACGCGTCGCCTCCAAATGCCATTACCCTCAATTATGGTTTGAATAAAGCGATAGGCAATAATGAAACAGGGTTTAAGGGCCAAAAAGATTCTACCTATCGCAAACAGGCCTGGGAGTTTATGTTGGCAGGTGGGGCACTTTTTAATAACCTTGATTATTCTTTTACGGTGGGCCACGAAAACGGCACTTTCAAATACCCCGCCCCTCAACCCGGCGGTGGAACACGGGCATACCGGGATCAATTGGGTTATTTAAAGAAATTTTTAGAATCATTTCAATTTCAAAACTTTAAACCGGATTCAACTATTTGCGTGGGTGGCATTCCTGAGGGTTGTACATCTTACATGCTGATAGAACAAGGAAAGCAATATGCTTTTTATGCAATGGCACTAACAAGTATTTCGCCGGTGTTTAATATACCCGCCGGTAAATACAGGGTTGAATGGTTAAACCCGGTAACCGGCTTATATGGTAAAAAGATCAAAATTAATCACAAGGGAGGTACTTTAAAACTAAAGTCTCCGAAAACTTCAGAAGACATCGCATTAAGCATTAAACGGATCAAATAAGCACCATGAACAAAAATCTGTTATTTGGCCATTTTGTTTTCTTGGTTAGGCATTTGCAGTAGTATTTGTTGGTCAAAGATCTCAAATGCAACTTCATACGTAGGGTTGCAATTTTTAACTAACTTGCTAAAGCGGCTAATTTTCGTAAATCATCAATAAAGTGGTTCGAAATATGCACAGTAAGGTGAGCCTGAAAGGCAAGTGAAAATTGATTCCTTTGCCTTTTTTATTTTTCAAGAACGTCGATAGACACACTCTGTCATTTTACGCATAACAGAACAGGTAGTCTTATTCGAGCAACGACACAAATCTTAAAACGGGAAACCCATTACCGGTTCATGCCTAAAAAAAAACAGCTTCATCTACTTGGGCGAAAGGAGGGTGGTAGTTGAGTTTCGATTGTGGATTACCTTTGTTGACCCATTTGTTTACATTCTACTGTAAAACTTAATTTTGGACCGAGGTACTTCAATTATCGCTCGCTCCGACTTTTTGAAAGTATCATAAATTTAACACATTATTTGCTGCTGCTGATAAGTTCGATGATATAGTTCCCATCCAAATCTTTTAACTCGGTGGTACTACTTCCGTCGCGGTTATCCATACCAAACCCTGTTCGGTTCACCGCAATTTTTGATTACCTTTAATATCAGCTAATATTACTACAATGGAAAAATTAAAAATACTCCTGGATATTAATGGAAATTATATCATCATTGGTTTGCTGGTTGTTTTTTATACGATGGAGCAAGTGTTAAGCACTGCTTTTAAATTCAATAAACGACCACTGCATCTTTTTCACAATGTACTATTCCTTGGAGTCTTTATAATTGCTAGTTATTTTTTTGCTATGTTCCAAGTGTTTAGTGTCAAATGGTTTAATGACCATCATATAGGGTTATTATACTTGGTCCAAATTCCTTATTGGCTAAAACTACTGATTGGTGTAGCGCTATTTGATATGACCTCATACTGGTTCCACCGTATGTCACATAAAACTCCATTTCTATGGCGCCTACATCGGGTGCATCATAGCGATACAACTATGGATTCTACTACATTTTTCAGAGGTCATCCTCTTGAGATATTGATATTTGGCAATGCTAATATTGTTGGAGCTGCCATTTTTGGGTTAGATTTAATGACAATGGGTCTTTATTCCCTTATTTTTATTCCGCTTGTTTTTGCAGAGCATACAAATCTTTTGTTCCCACGTTGGGTGGATTCTACTCTTGGGTGGATCTTTGTTACTCCTAACCTCCACAAAGTGCACCATGAACAGGACCAGCATTATACTGATTCTAACTTTGCAGACATTTTTATTTTCTGGGACCGCTTATTTGGAACATATAAATACCGGGAGGTAAAAGAAATTAAATATGGTTTAAAAGAATTTGAAGAGGGTAAAAAGCAAACATTCCTGTACCTGATGAAAAGCCCTTTCATTAAAATCAAACGTATTGCTTCTGATGAATTAGCAAGCATTGAAATGAAATCGGATATGCCCGATA
Organism: Sphingobacteriaceae bacterium; assembly: GCA_043763625.1. Lineage (GTDB taxonomy): Bacteria > Bacteroidota > Bacteroidia > Sphingobacteriales > Sphingobacteriaceae > Rubrolithibacter. The sequence goes on from JAYULL010000130.1 coordinate 14,737, forward strand.
GCTGATTGCCTTTCTTTCAATTTTTAAATAATTCTGCGACTAACAAAAGTATTGCTGCACGCGGTGCAGGACGTTGAACCAATCGGCTACAAATCTTTATCAGCAACAGTTCGGGCTTGACGAATAAAGCCGGACAAAAGTTCTTACCTTCAGCTTTTAAACAAAACCAAGCAGCAGTTCCTGGCGGGACGTTATAAAATATCCCACCTGCAGCAATACCTGAACGTTAGCCTTTCACTATATTTTTACCCGCATCGCAAGGTTTACAACTCTTCCGTCAATCGGTGCCCATAAGTCTCTAAACGTCGGGTTGGCTCGAGTTCCGGTGTATAGGGCTTCGTATTTTGATTGCCTTACGTCGGTTAGATTCTCGCAGTTGAGCACAAAACTAAACCGCTCCCCAAATTTTCTTTCAACCATTCCGGCTAAAAACAGGTAGTTCTTTACCCTTACATTATCAACAATGTATTGCGACGCAACAAAACTGCTTTCTGCTCCGAAACGCCATTTTCCTTCTATTGAGTAAGCAAGGGTAGTAGAAAATTTATCTTGCGGACTAAACGGTAAATAAACCTTTTTTTCGGTTTGGTTTTCACGTGCAATAGTATGATTATATCCGAGGTAGAATTCCAGAGTTTGATAACTCAACCGAAAATAGGTATCCGTTCCGAGAGAATTTATATAGTAAGCCGCATTTTCTAAAGAGATAGTTTCGTCGGGTAAAACGGTAGCTGTAATCGGATGATTAATGCGAGTGTAATAAAAGGCCTGATCAATATCTAAAGTAAAATTGCTGCCAAGCAAAACATGATAGTTTGCATCGATATTGGTGCCTATAGAACGCTCCGTCGAAAGCGTTTTCTTAAGGGGAAGAAGATGTTGAAGATTTCGGGTCAGAGTTTCGGAGGTGAAAAGTTCCGGGGTTTTATAACCCAAACCGCTGCTTAAGCGTACGGAAAAGGCCTCATTCGGTTTTAGCAAAAAGGCAATTCTCGGCAGAAAAAATGTGCCGTATTCGTTATGATGATCTACTCTTATTCCGGTTTCCAGTAAGAGCTTTGAGGTTAAGTGCCAATCGTCCTGAACAAAAACTCCTATTGTATGATACGTATAATCAGTAAACAAAACGGTGCCGGATTGCTTACGGAAATATTCGCCCTGATAATTTGTTCCGACAACCAGTTCCCGGCTTTTCAGTTTCAATAAATTAGAAACTTCAAAATAGTTGGTGTATTGCAAACCTTTAAAAAGGATTCCGGGTTCGCTGCTTGTTTGCAAAAAGCTGCTTAAACTTCCCTTGGCGGTAAGCGTATTATTTTCGGTTGAGCGATTTTTATAATGAAAATCCAAGCTGTTTCGGTAAGATTTATTTCGTTCAAAATATGCGGCACCGGTTCCGGTTGTAATTCCGTCAATATCTCCTCCAATTCGATTGTCTCCGGTGAACGAATAGCCGAAGTCTACGCTCGACTTATCGCTTATATAATAAAATAACCGCGGATGAATAACTGTAGAATTCAATTTAGGGACATCTGAAAAATGATCGGCATTTACATCAACCGCATTTTGAAGGGTTTGCTGGGCGAGAAACGTTAGGCCGAATCTGCCGAAACGCTGCGAGTAATAGCCGTTTATATTGTTCTCTTTGAGGGTAGAACGGTTAAGCGTAAAAGAAAGATCGCGGGTTTGCCCGGGAGTTTTGGAAATAAGGTTTATCATTCCGGCAATTGCACCGCCGCCGTAGAGGGTAGAAACAGAACCTTTAATAATTTCGACCTGTTTGAGGTCGAGAGGCGGTATCGAAAGAATGCCGAAATTGCCTGAAAACCCTTCGTAAAGCGGAAGCCCGTCGCGTAAAATTTGCGTGTACTTTCCGTCTAAACCTTCCATGCGTATAGTTGTATTTCCGGTTGTGGCCGAGGTTTGTTGAACATGTAAAACAGAAAGATCGCCGAGAATACTTGCGATGTTTGAAGGTTTTATCATGTTTTCTTCGCCCATTTCTTCCTGACCCAACACTTCAACTTTAACCGGAAGATTTTCGATACGGGAGTTAGTGCGGGTGGAAGAAATAATTACTTCTTCAAGTGTTTGTTCATCGGGGGCGAGACTGATCTTGTAAACGGAGTCCGGATTGTTAAGCGGAAAGCTTAACGAAAGGTTAAGCGGTTTGTAGCCTACATACGAAAACGTAATCGTTTGTCTTCCCGAAGGAATATTGCCAAACCTAATGAACCCTTGAGTGTCGCCGGTTGAATTTATACCGGTATTTTTTACCACCGCCGAAACGCCTGCTAAAGTATCGCTACCTGAACCATTGAGGATGAGGGCATTAAACTTGTTTTGGGCTCGTGCTGAAAAGGAAACTTGGAGCAAAAGCAAGACAACAGCAAATTTTCTCATACCGTAAATTTTGTAGTACATTTAATTAAATCAATTAACAACCTAATCATAATATGTCTGCTGAAAAATTTTTTTTCCTGCCTTTTTTATTTTTGCTGCAATCCACATTTGCTCAAATTGATAAGGGCGAAATTAAAGGTCCTTTTCCTTTTAAAAGTAAGATTTATCCCGGCACAGAAAGAAGCTATTGGCTTTACATCCCCAAACAATATGCGGGAGATAAACCGGCTTGTTTAATGGTAGTGCAAGACGGCTTGGGTTGTGCCAAAGGTTGGCGTTTGCCGGAAGTTCTTGATTCGCTTATTGCGACTAAAGAAGTTCCGGTAATGATAGGTGTTTTTATAGAGCACGGAACAGTTTCGGCATCAAAACAAGATGCATTTCCGAGGTATAACAGAAGTTTTGAGTATGATGCTATGGGCGAAAAGTATTCAGATTTTTTGATGTATGAAATCTTACCGGAAGTAAGTAAGAACTATAACATCAGCACTAACCCGAACGACAGGTCTATTGCCGGAGCAAGTTCCGGAGCTATTTGTGCTTTTAATGTTGCTTGGGAACGCCCGGATGCTTTTCGCCGTGTTTACAGTTCGATAGGTACGTATGTGGGATTACGCGGAGCCGATGAATTTTCTACCCTTGTTCGCAAAACGGAACCGAAACCTCTGCGAGTTTTCTTGGAAGACGGCAATCACGACTTGAATATTTACGCCGGCGATTGGTGGATAGGTAATCAAGGAATGTTAACAGCCTTAACTTGGGCAGGATACGAGGTTAATCACAATTGGGGGGAAGGCGGGCATGAAAGTAAGCACACAGCGGTTATTATTGCGGATGCTTTAAAATGGCTCTGGAAAGATTATCCGCAATCCGTCACAACGCATAAAGGAAATCATAAAATCAACCCGACAATTGAAGGCGAAGATTGGAAACCTGTAAACCATGGATTAGAGCCGCGAAAGCTGGCTGTTGATAAATCCGGGAACCTTTATTTTTCTGAAGGAAAGACAGTATATAAACTTGACGAAAACGGTAATGCAACTCCTTTTGTAGAACTTAACGGCGGAGTTGGAGGAATAACTTTCGGCCCCGGAGACAAATTCTATGCTGGTGATTTAACCCACCATAAGATTGTTGAAGTTATCGGCAAAAACATTAAAACCTTGGTAAAAAGGGTTGATGCTAATTATATTACTGCTAGTTCCAAAGGTTTATACTTTTCGCTTTTCGATAAATATCAAATAGGTTATTTCAATTTTTCGGAGAATAAAACATCGTATGTTACGCTTCCGAGGGCTCCTGCAAACCCAACGGGACTTGCCCTCAGCGCCGAACAAACCTTCTTAAACGTGGCATTAGACAATCATGTTTTCGGATATTCTTTTGCTATTCAAGATGCCGGAACTTTAGCTTTCGGGCAAGATTATATTCATTATCATATCCCTTACGGGGAAGAAAGAGCGGATTCTCAAGGAATGACAGTCGATTCGGATAATTTGCTATACACGTCAACAAATTCCGGAATTCAAATCAGTGATCAATTAGGGCGGGTAAATTTTATTCTTAAAAAACCGACGCCGGGCCATTCTGATATAAAACTTGCCGGGCCAAATTTTAAAACGCTATACGCTGTTTCATCAGGAAGGCTTTACAGCCGAAAATTGTCGGCAAAAGGAGTTTTATCTTGGCAAGAACCGGTAAAACCCGAGAAGCCGGGTTTATAGATATTAAGTAATCAGAATCTAATACAGCCCTTCGGAACCGAAAGTGTATTTCAGGCCTATTGTTGCCATGCCGAGCATATCCGGAGAATTGTTTTCAAATTTCCACTTAGGGTCGTTATATCCGTCAATGTTTTCGCCGAAGGTAATGTTGAAAGAATAGTTAACAGAAAAAGTAAAGCGGGTGTATCCCCAATAATCGGGGGGTAGATCAATATTAATACCCACCAGAGCCGGAACTAAGAGACTAACGCTTTTGTTCTTTCCGGGAAAAGTATAAAGCGAGCCGTCGGGATTGATTTTGGTTCGAACTATTTGATTTTGAGTTGCGGTTACAACGCCCACACCTGTCCCTACATAAATTCCCTTAATCTTGTGCAAAATATCGCTGAACTCCGTATTTACAATTTGACCCAGCTGCATCTTGGCATTAATGGCAACAGAAGTATAGCTGTTTTTAAAAAATCTTTTATCACCGATGAGACTGTCGCCGGCGGAGATAGAACCGTAATGAATATCTACTCCGGCCGAAGAGAAAGGTGTTACGTTATAGTCAAACAAAAGTTGATATGTGGGCAGAATACGGCTCTTATTAAGGTCGCCGTAGTAACTGTTTGTTCCTACGCCTAAGCCCAGAGTTAACCTGTAATAGTTAGATTGAGAGTACGAAACCCTGCTTAAAACCAAAACAAGAAACAATAAAACTATCTTTTTCAATCTATCGAAGTATTGCGGCAGCGTAATAAATTACAAGTAATATTTATTAACTTGATAATCCATTTCCGATTAAGTGTATGGTATACGACCAACCCGATAATATGTTTCTTAATTACCGTTTTACGTGTGCAGAGCGATTTCTAAAATATGTAACAATTGATACCCGGTCTGATCCTTATTCAGAAACCTTCCCCTCTACCGAAAAACAGAAAAATTTAGGTAAACTGGTGGTAGCAGAACTTTTAGCAATGGGAGTTGAAGATGCGGAGTTAAGCGAGTTCGGCTATGTTTATGGCACCATTCCGGCAAACACCTCTAAACAGGTTCCGGTTATTTGTTTTTGTTCGCACATGGATACTTCTCCTGATTGCAGCGGCGAAAATGTAAAGCCGCTGATTCATAGAAATTATAGCGGTGCTGATATTATTTTGCCTGATGATCTTACACAGATAATTAGGCTTGCCGACCATCCCAACCTCAAGGAACAGTTAGGGAACAATATTATCACTGCAAGCGGAACAACTCTTTTAGGAGCCGATAATAAAGCCGGCATAGCCGAGATTATGGATGCAGTACATTTCTTTACCGGGAGACCCGAAATAAAACATGGCGAAATAAAAATTTTGTTTACTCCGGATGAAGAGATAGGAAGGGGAGTTGATAAGGTGGATTTAAAAAAGCTCGGAGCCCAATTTGCCTACACGGTAGATGGTGAAGCAAGAGGAACAGTAGAAAATGAGACATTTAGCGCAGATGCCGCTATTTTAAAAATAAAAGGTGTGAGCGCCCATCCCGGATTTGCAAAAGGTAAAATGGAAAGCGCAATAAAAATTGCTGCTGAAATAGTATCGTTTTTACCGAAGGAAAAGCTGTCGCCGGAAAGTACCGAAGGCAAAGAAGGCTTTATACATCCGGTAGCCATAACCGGCAGCGTTGAAGAAGCAACCGTTGAATTTATTGTCCGAGATTTTGACGAAGGTGAACTAAAAAATCACGCAAGAATAATAGAACTGATCGCAGAAGAGGTGTTGGAGAAATATCCTGATTCGACCTACTCGCTTCATCGTAAAGAACAATACCGAAACATGAAGCAGGTTCTAGACAAGTATCCTCAGGTAATTGAATATGCTGAAAAGGCTGTCGCGAAAGCAGGTTTAAAACCTAAACTTCAAAGCATTCGCGGAGGAACAGACGGGGCAAGACTTTCGTTTATGGGCCTTCCTTGCCCGAATATTTTTGCGGGTGAGCATGCTTTTCACAGTAAACATGAGTGGGTTTCGATACAGGACATGCAAAAGGCGGTAGAAACAATTGTACACTTGGCTTGCATTTGGCACGATGAAAGTTGAGCTGAAGAAGTTAAAAGTTAAAAGTAAAAAGTTAAAGGGTTGAAAGTGAAGTATCTCGAACGAGAGTTAACCAATAAACCTATTAAACTCCTAAACCCGTAACTCCCTAAACCAAATACCCTGCAACCATAACCCAATTACCATTAAACTTTTGAAATTAAACCAAGTCAACTAACGTATATGAAAAAACCACTATTTTTTCTTCTTCTGATCGCCTTTGCAGGAAACTTAAATGCCCAAAAAAAAGGGGAAGTAAATCAAAATGAATATTTAGTCAACAATATAAATATAGACGGCAAGTTAACCGAGTGGAACGATTCACTGAAAAATTTCCGGCCCCAAGCCAAATTATCTTACGTTGTCGCCAACAATGATTCCGTTCTCTTTCTGGCAGTTAAAATTTCAGATCCTACCGCCATTAGAAAGTTATTAATCCACGGCTTCACTTTCATGATTAATAAAGAAGCAAAGAAAAAACAAGGACCTGCAGTTATATTTCCTTATGTAGATAAAACCGACTTTGGCGCAAACAGGCTGCGTCCGACAGGCACACCGGTGAAAATGAATCAGCAAGTATTAGCTCAGGTTAAAGGAGTTGTTACAAGAGGATTTAAAACCATTATCGACGGAAACGTATCTCTGCAAAACGAGTACGGGATAAAGGCAGCTTCTTCAATTGATGATAAAAATGTTTTCCGGTATGAACTTGCAATCCCGCTTGAGCACTTGGAACTCGACAAAGATTCTAAAAACACTTTGGCTTATCAGTTTAGGATTAACGGTATCGAAAGAACGGTAATTCAACGAGGTATCGGCAGCAGGTTGGGCAGCTACGGCTACGGCCCGTACGGCGGCTATCCTTACGGTAGTGATACGTATGCCCGAACTATTTCTGAAGCTGTAGAGTTTTGGGAGAAATACTCCTTGGCAACCAAGTAATACGATAAATCGGGCTTCCGTTAAGAAAGCTCTCTTGTTTTTATATCCGTGATCTTTCGACTTCATCCTACGCAAATTATTTTTCCTGCTCCTAAACTTGCAGAAGAAGACGGGCTTTTAGCTGTAGGAGGAGATTTATCACCGGAAAGATTAATGCTTGCTTACCGAAACGGAATATTTCCGTGGTATTCAGAAGAAACTCCCATTCTTTGGTATTCCCCGCATTTGCGTTTTGTTTTATTTCCTCATAAAATAAGGATAAGTAAGAGTATGCACCAAGTTTTAAGGTCCGGAAAGTTCACGGTTACCCGGAACAAGGCCTTCGCCGAAGTGATCAAGGCCTGCGCAACTTCTCCTCGAAAAGACCAACCGGGAACATGGATTACTGCCGAAATGCAAAAAGCTTATATAACATTGCACCGGTTAGGACTTGCTCATTCTGTTGAAGTTTGGGAGGGCGAAAGCTTGGCCGGCGGATTGTATGGTGTTGAAACCGGTAGCGTATTTTGCGGCGAAAGCATGTTCAGCAAAGTAACTAATGCAAGCAAAATAGCTTTAATTTGGCTCGCTCAAACCCTGAAATATGAACTTATAGATTGCCAATTAGAAAGTGAACATTTAAGCCGGTTAGGAGCCGAAACCATTAGCAGAGGAGAGTATTTAAAGTATCTCGAATAGTATGAAGGCAAGCAAGACAAGTTACGATTGTACAACTAATTTTTAATTCTAGTTTTATACTCTTAAGTCTTTATTAACTTTAAATGATATTTTAATTTTTTAATTTTTACGGTGTATGAAGAAAAGGATACTCGTTGTAGAAAAAGATAGGGCCATTCAGGAAATTCTTGACTACATTCTTAGTGAAGAAGGTTTTACGGTAAAAACATTAGGAAGTATAGAGTATATTTTAGAGGAAATAATTAATTATAGGCCCCACGCTATTCTTTTGGATATTATTTTACCCGGTGTAGAAGGGATAGAGGTATGCAAATCAATAAAGACCTCTTCCAATACTAAACACATTCCGGTTATCGTAATATCAACAAATCCCCAAGTAACGGCGACCATAAAAGAGGTTTGTGCAGACGAGGTAATATCCAAACCTTTTGATTTAGACGATTTAATCTCTGTTATAAAAGAACAGGTAGCTGCCTAAAAGCCGAATTTTAAACGCAGCTTCTCGAATTCTCTTTTCTTTTTAAATTGACATTCCTAACGATCGTCCGCGTCACGGCTAATTTACGTCTCGAAAATTCCATCAGGAGAACAAAGACTGCCAAAAACACTATGAGTTGGCTGTTAGTCCGGCACCTAAGATTTTAGCCGAGGTTTAGTCCCATTTGCATTAAGTGAATTAAGGTTGCCTGTTCATTCTCCGACCTTATGTAGCCAAGACGTAAAAATCATGCCCGCCTGTTTTAAATCCAAACAAAATGCGGCAATTTGGGTCAACTAAAAAAAGTATTCTATGGAATCGTTAAAAGACAAAGTAGCGCTGATTACCGGTGCCGGTAAAGGAATCGGAAAAGCTATTGCTATAGCTCTCGCAAAAGAAGGTGTAAACGTGGCACTGCTTGCCCGTACAGAAGCCGATGTTAAAGCGGTAGCAGACGAAGCTAAGGCATTAGGTGTTATAGCATGTTATGCTTGCGCTGATGTAAGCAATAGGGTTCAGGTAGAAGCTGCGGTAAGCAAGTTACAAGCAGAGTTAGGCAATGTGGACATCCTCATTAATAACGCCGGCACCGGTACTTTTGGTAGGTTTTTGGAATTGGAGCCCGAAGTCTGGGAAAATCAGGTAAAGGTTAACCTTTTCGGTGTCTATTATACAACCCGTGCTGTACTGGGGCAAATGATCGAAAGGCAGACAGGAGATATTGTAAACATCTCTTCTACAGCCGGTAAAACCGGATCCGCTATAACCAGTGCATACAGTGCATCTAAATTCGGTGTTTTCGGATTATCCGAAAGTTTAATGCAAGAGGTTAGGAAACACAACATACGGGTTACCGCCCTTGCCCCCAGCACCGTGCTTACCGACTTGGCCTACAGTGCAGACTTGATTAAAGGAGACCCGGAAAAGGTAATGCACCCGGAAGACTTTGCAGAGTTTATCATAGCGCATTTGAAACTTAACCGACGTGTGTTTGTGAAGGAGGCAAGTTTGTTTTCAACTAATCCGTAGAGGTTTTTCTTCGATCCCCGTACTTGTGAATCGAGACCCCTCGAACGCCCCGATTCGTGTCTCACTTATGGGGCGTTGACATTCTTCGCCTTGTTTTCGTAAATTTAACTTTCCCGAACGGTGAATTATAGTGCTTTATGAATTAATTCTACGAATCTAGTTATCATCTTTAATTAAGGATCTCAACCCGGCCGACAGTTCCGGAGTTATCGAAACATTATGTACATCTTTTGCATGTTGAGCACCTTGATGCAATACTTGCTCCTCATTTTCAGCTTGAATAACGCCCTCACAGTCGAAGCCGGCATCCCGGCAGTATAATGTTTTCATAATTACTGATATTATATATTTAATAAATTTTAGTTAATAGGTAAACGTCCTGTCGCTTTCCATCGACAGTCGAACCAAAACATTAGGTAATGCGAACTCTGCCGGTTTATCTTTTAAATCTGTTTCAGTCACATTCCGTGTTTTTGCGGAGTTTTACAGGACAATATGATTCATCCCTTTATTTGTCTTTTACCTATCAAAGCTCACTTCAAAATTTTAAATCCGAAATAGCTACTACTAGCTATTTTATCCTTGATTCTCTCGGCAACAAGGATGATTGAAAAGGCAAATTGTATTACCCGCACATCCCCGTAGAACAGTGGCATTTATTAAGAAATTTTAATGCTTGCGATAAGACTTCCGGAATTAACCGGCATTTATCAAGACACGTAAATCCCTACCAAGCACCTGAAGGCAGTTTTTGAGGCGTAGTAGTCGGGCCGTGTACTGTGATCTTGCCGTTTTTCACTTCCATCCTGTCAATAAAAACTACTCGTTCTTCGCCTGTCTTGCTTGTTCTTCCGTGATAAACGCAAAACATTTCCTTACCGTCAGGAGAATACGCAATGCTATTGTGCCCTGTACCCGAAACAGTGCCTCCTTTTTGCGTATTCTTCTGCAACACCGGATTGTTTTCTGCCTTTTTAAACGGCCCCAAAGGGGAAGAAGAAGTGCCGTAACCAACGGCATAGTGAGCGCCTCCGAAATGGTTCGCAGAATACATAATGTAATAAATGCCGGCTTTTTTAAACGTTACCGAGCCTTCGGTCCAGCGTCGGTTAACTTCGCCGGTAGTTACAGAGAGGCTTTCCCACTCTGCTTGCTTATCATTTAACTTCACGGGAGGCCGAAGTAATAGTACCGGCTTCCCTATCACACCCGAAAAGTCGGATTTAAGCTCAACGCCGTAAACCCAGCTTTCTTCAATTTCTTTATACTTACCCCTTTTCCGGGAACGGTTTGCTATTTCGCTCTCTACAGGATGTTTATAGGCAGCCCGAGAATAATATAAATACCACTTGCCTGTCGTGTCAAAAAATACGTTTGCATCGATAATCGGGTAGCCGGGATCAAAAAGAGGCTTCGCCGCTAAGTCAACAAATGGACCGGTAGGTTTTTCGGAAACGGCAACTCCGACCTTAAAATTTTCTGCTTCTTTTGTCGGGTTTACTTTCCATTGAGCACTGTAAAAGAGGTAAAACTTACCTTTTACTTCATAAACTTCGGGAGCCCAATAAGCTCCGCCCCATCCGGCATTCGGATCACTCCAACTATTTTTGTTGTCATGGAAATATACCTGTCCTTCCGGCTTCCAATTCACTAAATTTTTTGAGGAATACGCCGAAAAGCCTCGTTCTGCCCCTCCTCCTGTGCCGTACATATAATACATCCCTTTGGTAAATAAAACAAACGGGTCGCCAAACTCAACTTTTAACGGATTTGAATAAACAGCTTTTTGACCGCCCAATTTCCTTTGAGCCGATGCCGGCATTGCAAACGCTCCGGCTAAAAGAATAAAAAGCAGTGCTGTCTTTCTCATATAAAATCGATGTTAGAATGAAGTTGCGGAAATAGCAAAACTAAGACAATTTATATGTTTCATTACAATCAAGAAGACTAATTCGGCATGTCGAAATTTCTGCTTATCGGATTATCGGAAAGTTTAATGCAGGAAGTCAGGAAACGCAGTGCCAGGTTATTCGGGGTCAATTTTGACTAATTGTCGATAAGATGCGAGGGTGGATTATGTAAACTGCGTTGTTGTTTTTTGCTTTCTTTATAAAACTCATTATAAGCCGTTTCCATTTCTTTTAAGTTGGCGGCTCCTGTATATTCTTTCAGATACACTCGAGCATGTGGCTTAAAGTTGTCTAGGTAATCCAATAAAGCTGCTGCAAAAATTACCCGGAACGGTTTCTCAGTTTTTGTCACTATTTTTTCCAAGCCTTTTTCAAAATGGATTGTGTTTAAGTGCGAAGAAAAAACTTCGCCTTGCGGGAAGATACCCAGCATATTGGCGGGATTATTCAGAATAGAGGCGGCATAATTTAACGACTCAATCACATTTCTTGATTTTTTATTTACAGAAAAGCAACCGATATATTTCAGCACAATAAACGCTTTTAACTGAGCTTCTACTACCATCACTTTAAATTGCTTTTTCAGGATTGTTCTGCAGAGGCGATGCATAATAGCCCCATCGTTAAAGCTGAAATGGTTCATTAAAAGTAATGTGGCCCTATCTTGTTTAACTGGTGGCGGGTTGTAAAAACTCACCTTGGAAAAATGACTCAGCAGATATTTTTCTACTGCAATAATTGCCCATTGAACAATCCGGACGGGTTTATCTCTAATCATTGGAAACTAATTGTAAACTTAAATACTGCATAAGTTTGTTGTTCACCAATTCATGGCCCTCTTCAAATATGTGCATATTGGGTTTATTAAGCAATTTGGCGAATCGTAACCCAATAGCCGGAGGGAAGAGTTTGTCTTTTTTGCCAAAGTAAAAATGACAATTTATATTACACTCATTTATTACCTGCGCCAGTTTTTGTCTTTCGAACCTCATGCTGTTAAAATAGGTGATTGTATTGTAACATATCAACCTGGTTTCTACTGTGCCAAACTCAAAATCTAAAATGCGGTGCAATGAGGCATCTATGTATTTGAATTTATATAAGTTATCCAATATAAACTTTACGGTAGAAGGACTGTAAACCAGTTGATGAAAAATTTTATTTATCAATTTATTGCCTGCTCCAAAAGTGAGTAATTTATTAGGTTCTATACCGTCCGGGGCTATGAAATAAGCATTATGCACTCGCTGAGACATGTTTTCTATTAAACTCCAAGCAAATTTAGCTCCTATACTGTACGATAGCAAAGAGAAATTTTCCTCCTCTTCTACACCTTTTGACTTCAGGAAAGCTTGTATTTGGGTGGAGAGCAGCGTAGGCTGCAAACCTTTTCTGATTACTTCGAGCGAACAGTCTTTTAGCTCGGTGTTGCCATGAAAAAAAATATCGAAGCTGTAAATTTTGTATTGAGAGCCGAAAGCTTCTTCTAAAACGCTGAATTGTGTCCCCCTCATGCCAAAGCCATGAAACGCGAGCATTATCTGCTCTCCCGATCCATACTCGTAATAATGCAGCTTTGCAAAGTTGTTTTCAAAAAAGGGCATAAAAAATAAAGGAGTTTAAGACAAGAGAGCTGAGAGTAATTTCATTTCTATTTTAGGAGAATGTTTTTCATGCAATCCGGCATAAACAGCTTTGCATGTAAGCGTATTAACTTTTTAAGTTTTATTGATTTGATGCAGGGGTTAAATATATCGTTTTCCGGTAAAAGAATAATTGTAAGCAAACGCGGGACATGTATGCCGGCAAGGATAAAAAGAGTCCGGATGAAAATGAAGAATTTTTGCTGTTTAAACACTTGCTCAAACTCGAATATCATCAATGCGAATGGTTGGCCGTTTCCTGCTTTTAGGCGAGCCGGATTTTGCTCTTTGACATGTGCTGCAAGGCATGTTGAATATGGAAAGAAAGGTTTGCAATCCGCTTTAAATCCAATTCTAATAATTCGTTTCTTAAACAGTAGATATTGGCGCTACTGAATACTAATAATCTTCCTTTTTACGAATCCGGCCTGTGCGCAGAGATGATACTATCCTCGAAGTTTAAGTAACGGGATTACAAATCTCATTTATCTTAAGCTCGACATGTTCCACCGGGCATGTCGAGCAGCGGGATAAGTTACAAGGCAATTCTAATTGGTTCGGTCATTGAGGTAAAATAATACTTTTAAGTAAGCTAACGGAGTTGAAGACTCCTGTCTATTGGGGGAATTCATAGAGACGCTGCGCTTAACTCTACGGACAGAGAGGGGGTAATTATTTGAACTAGCCGACATAGTTTAGGTTACACACTCTGAAAGCAGAACAATAGTTTTTTGTCCGGTTAGTCGAGAATATATTCAAAGTAAAAGTTTATCGGTAGTATGATTTTAGATTTAACCGGCTTGCCTTCATAAGCTGCGGGAATCCAGGTGTCCCCTTCAAAATATTTAAAGACCCTAATAGCTTCATTATTGAAAGGCTCTTCGCATTTTTTTATAACTGTTACTTCTTCAATTGTGCCGGTTTCGCTAACCCAAAAAGACAGTGTAACTTTTCTGGCGAAAAATTTGTGCGTGGTAACAAACTCTTTCGGGAAGCGTATTTCCGTCGCTATCTTATTTCTAAAGTTAGCTTTCCCGCCGGGATATAACGGGGGATTATCCGGAGTTACAAGCAACGTATCGGAACCGGATATTATTGAATAGAATGTACTGTCTTTTGCATGATATATGAGTTTCTTAGTTGAGTAGTTATACCTAAGCTCCAAATTACACTGATCAAAGCACGCCCACTCGTTAACTTTTTGATCGTTAATATACTCTCCGCTATCAATCAAACAAACGCCCTTTTTCATAGTTCGATAGCTCTTCCATACTCCCGTCGCAAGATCGTTTTTAAAACTTCCGGTTGAAGTGAGCGTTTTGTTTCTTGTTATTTTCCAGACGCTGTCCTTGCTCCCGTATTTATAAAAGCCTTCGCTAATAGTTGAATTTAATTTATCATGGTGTCGGTAATAGCCGTGTTTTACATCAGGGCTGTCTTTAATAACAGTAAACTCTGAATTAATTTTATGATCACTTATCTTCTTCGTTACCAACTGCTGCGAAAATGTGTAATGAGAAATAAATAGAAAGGTTAAAAAAATAAGATATTTCATTAAGAGAGCGTTTAAAACAAAACTACAAAAATTGTTGAACCCGGCTTTAAGCTAAGTGCACGTACGTAATTCCGTCTCCTCCTCTATCTGCATGTTCCTCTTCCATCAGGTCTCTACCACCGTTGCCGGGCGGGATCGTGTCGCTCGTGTCTTTACAAACAAAGGTTAGAATTCTCCCCCGATCTAGCGCAAGCGTTCGCTTGTGCTATCGTATAAGTTGAATGTCTAATAACCCTTTCTCTTCTGCATAATCTCTTGCACTGCTGTAATATACGCTTCCGGCCTGTCGACAAATCCGGAAAGAACAGGATTTATGTGCAGATATTCTAAGATCCATCATACAATTATCCCTAAGTTCTATGGGATGATTATCCTGATGCCTGAATTGATAGTCGTTATTATTGCTTTTCTTCTTGCCTGCTCTTTCAAGGAGCCATAACAGCCACTCCTTCCTGCTTTCCGCGGGATGTTCTTTAATCGCCGGCTTTAAACTACATGATTAAAGCTTTTGAAATATCTTAGGATATTTTCCATGTTGTTTCCGGAAGTGCCAATAATTAGATGAACATGGCTCGTCATGATGCACCATGCATAGATTTCCGGTCCTTTTGTTTTTCGGCTATACGTCAAGCTGTCGGGCAGAATAGTTTGTATTCGTTTCTTATGAACACATCCGGCCGGTAGACCACGGCAAAACTTACAAAGTATAGCTTTTGCTGGGATCTGATTTTGTACTTGGTACTCATAGAAGCTAAGCTAACATTTAGGGTCGAGACACTGCGAGTATAACACAAGCGGACGCTTGCGCTTGAGGGAGATTAAGCACCGGTAAAGATTTCATCCTTTGCCGCATTAACGTTGGGAGTTGTGAAGGGTAGTGAAATTGATATGAAAAATACGCTTGATGTTTTTCCAATGCATTTAACCTCTGTAAATGATTATGCCGGAAGGTGAGTGGATATTTAGTTGGATGGTGAAGATAGAATCGTAAGGCTATACAGGTAACAAAAGTATCTTACTCTTCGGCATGTTCTGCAAGGCGTATCGAATAGTCCTTTTCTAATTACTTCAGTGCATACCTCACGGAAAACTTCTTGCGACTTACTAATACTTCCGGGCGTTACCTTCGGAACAGAACATGAGTGACTTACACCCCAAGCCGGCGGAGCGTGTCGCTCGTGCTTAATACAGACAAAAGTACTACCTTCCCCAACCAAACCCGATGGAAGACCTTTCGCCGCAGCAGGAATTGGGCGTGTTTTGCCGTTCGTTCAGTGATGATCTGATTACCGAGCTTTCGCGTTTCCGGCAGTTACCGGTGGCTAAGCTTCCGCCTGAAGTTTTACCGGATACTTCGCAAAACTTATTCTAGACTTTTAAAACCGCCTATTTTGTGCAGGGCGCTTTCCGCAGCGAGAACGACACGATACGGGTTAATGTGCAGCTGTATAACAGCCACCGTCTCCATTTGGTATGGGGAAGCCGGACGGAAGGGAAACTGACCGGCCTAAGCGAAATGCAGGAAAATTTGCTGCAAAGCGTGGTTGCGATGCTTCAACAGCAGATAGACTACGACCTGCTGTCGAAACTTAAACAGAGGCCGAAAGTGGAGTTCAGACGATCAAGAGCATTAAGCACGACTTTTGGACATGTTATGCAGTAAGCGGAATTAAGAATTTTCCTACTCTAATGAGCGTGCAGAGACTTTAATTCGTCTTGAGAAACGAACAAGGTTGCCCCTTTACTAAGCTCAAGCGTTTGCCCTTCAACTTGCATAACTATTAATCCGACCTGCCAAGTTCCGGTAATTATAATTTTTCGATAACTCGGTGTATTTGCAGCATTGTTTAAAGTCTTAGTGTCTAATGCAATATTACCCGTCGGCGACAGCGTGACATCACGTGCATCAACATCTACAACTTTTATTGCACTTTTACTTCCCTGTATTACCTCATCTTTTAAGGCGATGTCTCCTTTTTCACAACCAACCGCTATCAAAACGATTAGAAAAAGAAAAAAAATATTTCTAACACTTCTCATATTTACTTTTTTTTATTCCAACAAAAAGGAAGACCTATTGATTACAAAATTATCAATTTGTGTAATAGTTTGATCTTTTATTCATTTAAGTACTTGGGTAGATGGTTCTTCTTTAAGCAGCTGGTAATTATTATACTAATTTTCAATATCGAATGAGAAGTTTTGCCTTAAATCTACTCTTAGTACCTCTCCTTGTAAATTGGTCGGCACTGCGAATGCTGTTAAGCTTTTTTGTTCTTTATATTCTAACTTTCCTATAAGAGATATCCTGAACTTATCTTTACAGTCTGCTCCGGGAACATAGCTTCCTAAATAGTTCTTGGATCTTGTGTTGAAAGTAACCCGCTCGTCGTTCTCCTGAATAAAAATCCTAAATCCAATATTACAGTATTTCTTAGTCTGATCCTGATACGAGACTATTAGATGATGTACGGGAAATTTCATTTGTTCCTTTGTAAACTTATGCTTCGTAATAAATGAGTATTCATTGTCCTGCTTTAATTGGGGAGAACATGCAAAAAATAGTAATGATACTAAAATACTCATATTAGGAGCCATATCTTTAAACAGTTTTCTTAAACACCAGATCTATTTTTCCCGGCAAGAAGGCTACTTCGGCACCCGTCCTTAGTGGGATGGCTAAAAGTTGTACATTGATCTCTTTTTTTATCAATTTAGGATTTTGACTAGTTAGAACCCTGCGAATAGTTTGAGTAGCATCAAGCACAAATTTGAGTTTTTGATTATGAGAAGAATGATCCATGCCGGCCATCCCTTTCATATCACTCGATGCTAAATGAATTGATCCGAAAAAGGTAAAACTACCAACATAATGAGGGTCGGTGATTGGAGTTTTTTCGCTTAAATTCGGAGCGTTTATAAAAACCCTAACGAAAAAGTCCTCGTTCTGAGGAGGCTGGATATTACTGATTACGACAGATACTTTGCTCAGTGCTTGCTCAGGTTTGCCTCCCAGAGCTATAGGCGAAAGGTTTGAATTTAATACCGGTCCAGCCTGTATTGCGAAGCTCGAAGCCTGGTTCTTTTTCATCACCTTAGTGTTTGTTGTAGAAAAACTTAACGCAGAGGTTCGAGCGATAACAGGAGCACCGGAACTTGTAATAGCTGTAGAATCTGTAGGTGGAGGTGGGGGAGGTGGAGGTGGTGGGGCTTGAGTGTCATACCGATACCCAAGAGCCTCGGTGCTGTACATGTCTCCAACTTGAACTGTAACTAAACTGCCGTTTATGTTGTAGAAGTTATTCGTAAATGGAAAGCTCTTGTAGGCCGGGTCATCCGGATTGGAACGTCCGCCCTCGATCCACTGTGTCCAAATCCGGTCAACATTAGCATGGTGCATCCAGAAAATTGCATCTCGCGGCGAATTCATAGTACTCATATCTCCACTTATCCAGCGATGGATATAGTTGTGCGGACTTGCCTCGAACAGACCTGATCCTGCTTTATCTCTCTGTCCGACGGATCTTAAGCTTCCGAATTCTTCATAGGAGTTCAAGCTTAATATGTTCGACATAACGGTAGGTCCCACAAACTCGCTGCTGGCGGTAGCGCCTGCGAAGACCTTTCGGGTTGTGTTTACCAGAGGACTTCCCGGCTCGAAAAAGATTGCGGGAATTTGGGGGTTTGTAGTCCAGTCCCAATAAGGTAAACTGAAATTAGGATCACCTGAAGCTTGGCGGCATAGGTCTTCGAAATACTTAATAAATGCACGGTGCCACGGGAGGAAGAACCAGTTGCTGTGGGGGCAATTGTTGAAATGTATCTTTGCTTGGGAGGCCCAACTTCCAAAGTTAGTAGAAGATCTTTTCTTCATCACTTGTACTGCTTTTTTAAAAGCAACAATATCAGGGTGGCCCGGTTCTAATGTACTGACGTTCTTTCTGATAAAGGTTGATTGGGTAGCAAAAGAGGGAAGATGTTGGGAAAGTAATAATCCTCCAAGTGCTATAGAACTTTTTGTGATAAAATTTCTTCTCGTTGGCATAGCAATACAATAGTTGACTTAATAATTTAACAGATAAATTTACTTTTAATTTAAACATTTCCAGAGATAAAAATATTTTTTCGTTTCGTATTATTTTTAACACAGGTCTTTTTCGGGAAGTTAATGTAACAAAATTAAGGGCATTTTCTTAACCGTGTAAAAAATTTCAGTTCTTAATATTAAGCCGATATGAAATGATTCAGGCATTTAAATTAAAAAAATTTACCCCCGCAAGACGGTTATTTGTGAAAATAACAGCTTGCATCGAGTGAGTACGCACAAAGAGACCGGGAACCTTCGCCGTTCTATAATGTATAATTAAAATAGTGAGTAACCTATAGTTGCCTGATAGTGAAGCTTTTTTAATATATTTACTTCTCATTAAATACGCTCAATAAATATTTAGTGATTTCTTATCACAATTACTTATCTCATGGAAGAACTCGACCGCTTTTTCAGCTATTTAGCTTTTGCTAGAAGAAGTTTTACTCACTTGCTCGATGTGAGAAACCTTAGATATTCGCATTTATTGTTCCGTGGTTTTACCCCGGAGAAAGGTCATTATTACGATTTCAAAAAATACGGATATCGGCCTTATGTTACGGACATAACCCGCTATCTAAAAACCACCTTTATTAATTATAACAACAGGGATTTAATAAAAGATAAATACGGATGCTATTTGATGCTGAAAGAATTTACGGATAAGGTGGTTCCTGTTTACGGCTTAATCGATAACGGGGTCTTGCATCTTTTGAATAAGTATAAAACGACTGCCGATCTTTTTACCGCTGAAAATAAGTTTATTTTAAAGCCAAGGATGGGAAGAGGAGGCAAAGGAGTGATACTTGTAACTGTCGAAGGTGGAAAAGTTTTTGTTGATCGGAAACAATGCAACAACTTTAGTACTGCTATTAAAAATCTAAAGAACTATATTCTTGTTCCATATGTTCATCCTCATCCCTATTCAAAGAAAATTTTCCCTCATTCCCTAAATACTATTCGCTTTCTTACGGCATTGGTTGATGGTAAAGGAGTTCTTTTAAAGGCAGGTCATCGATTCGGGGCAGATGGACAGACTTGTGTTGATAATGTTGCTTTTGGGGGTATTTCCGGGTCGATTAATGTGAATACAGGAATTATTGAAGATGCGTTGATGATAGATTCGAAAAACAAGAAAAAAATAAGCGTAAGAGATCATCCCGTGACCGGGCAGAACATCTTAGGATTGCAAATTCCCGGATGGCAGCGACTGAAAGAGCAAGTTCTCCAAATTCATGAATCGATACCCTTTATAACATATGTAGGATGGGACATTGCATTGACGGAAGAAGATTTTAGAATTATTGAGGCTAATTATGCGTCTGACCTTGACGGCATACAGGCTCACTCCCCAATGTTAACAGACGAGCAAAACAAAGCATTTTTCTCAAAACTTTAAATTCTACTATAGAAGAAACTATTACTATTTTTTTGTTTAATCTTCTCAACTTACTAGATAAAAAAAATGAACAGGTCTTTCTGCGGATAGCTTTGCAAAGGTTGCTTGAAGCCGATATTGGTTTTTCTTTTGCTATTTCAAATGTATGCTGAGTGCCTTTTTGAAAACGAATGGATAACAGATAGCCGATTACCGGAGAAAACGGAGTAAACATATAAGAAAAAAGAGA
The DNA here is from genome assembly GCA_043763625.1 of Sphingobacteriaceae bacterium. Taxonomy (GTDB): domain Bacteria; phylum Bacteroidota; class Bacteroidia; order Sphingobacteriales; family Sphingobacteriaceae; genus Rubrolithibacter. The sequence goes on from JAYULL010000130.1 coordinate 34,874, forward strand.
ACCGTGATAGTTTTCAGGCTTTTTATGTTCCCTGAGATATCCCCTTAAAAGACAAATCCTCCGTAAATTGTTGATTTACAGAGGATTTGATTTACTTTCAGCGGTCCGGACGGGACTCGAACCCGCGACCCCATGCGTGACAGGCATGTATTCTAACCAAGCTGAACTACCGGACCGTCTTTCCCTTTTGGGACTGCAAATATAGCGTCTTAAAACTATTTGTCAATATTTAATTTAAAATCAATTGAAGCACGGTTCCGGCGTTTGCACATCTTCACATTAACTAATCTGCACATCATTTAGGCCATTGCCCCGTCTTTCATTTTCTCTGCATTCTCTGCAAATTGAAGCGCGTCTATAACTTCTTGAATATCACCATCCATAATTGCCGGAAGGTTGTAAAGCGTTAGTCCGATGCGGTGTTCGGTTACACGGCCCTGCGGATAATTATATGTACGAATTTTCGCCGAACGGTCTCCGGTAGAAACCATCGTTTTCCTTTTTGCGGCAAT
>JAYULL010000131.1:0-34457 GCA_043763625.1 Sphingobacteriaceae bacterium
TTAGACTCTATGCTCTGGATGCTGTTCTTGATTTGGCTAAAGAATCGGAAAGAGAAGATGTTGAAGAAAAAATGAAAGGCCATATTATAGTGCAATTTGATTTACCGGGACTTTGCACCGCTCCCGAAAATATCGAAGCCTAAACTTCTTAATAATGAGGAAAAAAATAGCTGTTTTAAGAGCAAATGCTTTAGGCGACTTTATTTTTGTTTTGCCTGCTTTGCGAGCAATTAAAGAAACCTATCCCGACAGCGAAATCGTGTATTTGGGAAAAGCCTGGCACAAAGAGTACCTGGAAAACCGAAACACACCTGTGGACCGAGTAATTATTGTTCCGCCTTATCCCGGAGTAGGCGAAACTGAAGGTTATAAACCGGATCCTAAAGTGCTTGACAAGTTTTTCGCGGAAATGCTTCAGGAAGAATTTGACCTTGCTTTACAACTCCATGGCGGCGGTAAAAATTCGAATCCCTTTGTTTTACGACTCGGAGCAAAATTAACGGTAGGATTAAAAACTCCCGATGCAGTTAGCTTGGATATAAACGTTCCGTATGTTTATTATTTCAGCGAAACTTTACGCTACCTGGAAGTAGTGTCATACATCGGGGCCAAAACAAGTTATATTGAGCCGGAAGTTGAAGTTACCCGGCAGGATATTGACGAAGCTCGAAGAGTCATCGGACAAAGTTGGGGCAAACCTGTAGCAGTTATTCATCCCGGCGCTTCTGATTTACGTCGTCGTTGGCCGGAAGAAAACTTCGCTCAAATAGCAGATGAACTAGTGACAAAAGGCTTTAAAGTTTACTTAACGGGAATTCCGGAAGAATCTCTCTTGTTAGAACGCGTATATGAATTGGGCCAAAATAAATCCGAGATAATAAATCTATGTAACAAGCTTTCAATAGGCGGAATGACAGGCCTTTTGTCAATGGCGGATTTGCTGATTACCAATGATACCGGTCCGCTTCACTTAGCAAGGGCAATAAAAATTCCTACGGTAGGAGTTTATTGGTGCGGCAATGCTATTACCGGTTTGCCTATGACTACTTCACTGCATCGCTCAATTCCGTCTTTCAAAGCTAATTGTCCGCTTTGCGGATTATCATCGAAAAAATTTGGCAAAAGTGATCACGGAGAATGCAATCATGAAACGTCTTTTGTTACCGATGTTTCTGTTATTGAAGTTAAAAACGCACTTCACGAACTTCTAAATCAAAATCAAAAAGAAGAACGAATTACTTTACAGATAAAAGTTGCGTAACGTTAATTCTGAAAGTTTCAATCTTATTCCTACATATAATCGTTTAGACGCCCTGATTGCTACGTTAACTGCTTTAGCTGCTCAAAAGTAAAAAGTTTTTGAGCTTATCATTTCTGATCAAAGCGACGACTTTGTGGCGCATCAAATGACGATAAAAATACTTAAGCGTCTTTTCGAACTTCACCAAAATCCTGTAAGTATAATCCAAAACCTTCCTCGAAAGGGAATTGCACATCAGCGCCAAACACTGTTAAATAAAGCTCCCGGAAAATACTCCTTAATTATCGACGATGATGTTATTCTCGAACCTGATGTTTTAGCGAGGATGGATAAAGCGCTTGAAGAAGAAAATGCGTCTGAATATTTTTACTGTTGAAGCTGGTCGGGTTTTCACCTTCGGAATAACAGGTTCTTCCGGTTTTGCGATACTGAAGACCGGTTTTTATCTTTTGCTTTAACAATTTTTATCCTAATGCTTCCTTTATAATATTTTAGTGAAAATTTTGTTTCAATTTTAGCCGTTTCGGCTATCTTCAAACACCAATTACAATTTTATTAATCAGAGCGCATGACTCAGCCTTCTTACCGCTTAATCGCTCCTCAAGCAAACCGCTCGTTTGTATTTAAGTGGGAACATTTTGATTTAACTACTCGATGGCACTATCACCCCGAAATTGAGCTGATTTATTTTATCGAAGGGAAAACTACAGGTGTAATTGGCGATGGATTTCAGCATTTTGAAGAAGGAGACTTGGTAATTTTGGGAGCAAATTTCCCCCATGTATTGCAAGAAAACCGAGAGTTTGCTCGTCAATATCCTGATAACCTCCCTTTCGGTTTAATTATTCAGTTTACAGAAGAATTTTTGGGCAAAGATTTTTTCCAAAAGCCTGAACTTAATGCAGTTAAACATTTGCTGAAAAAGGCTTCAAGAGGTTTGCAATTCAAGAACCGCACTATTGCAAAAGTATCACCCATGCTATTAGACATGCATAAATGTACCGAAAGCAGAAAGCTGCTGTCGCTTCTTGAAGTGCTGATTACACTCTCGGAAACCGATGACACTCAATATATGACTTCTAAAGATTACGCGTATGACCATACCCAAGACGAAGACCGCATGCATACCATTAATCAATACGTTTACAGTCACTTTGCCGATAAAATTTCTATTGCCGACATAGCCGATGTTGCAAACATGACCGAAACATCCTTTTGCCGGTACTTTAAAACAAGAACATTAAAAAACTTTACCCGCTACTTAAACGAAATTAGAATAGCCTACGCTTGCCGACTATTGAGCGACGTGCATTATTCCGTAACTCATGTTTGTTTTGAATCGGGCTTTAACAACCTCTCCTACTTTACCCGACAGTTTAAAGCAATAATGAAGATGTCGCCGCAGCAATATCAAAAATGGAAACGATCAATTGTTACGAAACAAGCCGGATGAACTCTGAAGAACTTCTATCACTATTAAACAGCGAACTAGCGCCGGTAAAAACTTTAAAAGCCGGAGAACTATCCTGCATTTACGAAGAGGGCAACCTGCGCCTAATTAAGTCGGGAGATTTTGAAATTGTACGCATGATTTACAGCGCCGTACGCGACGAAAACTGGAAAACTATCGCTCCTGTAATTGAAGGTGAAAAAATAGAAGAAACCGGTGATAGCTTTTCTATAAGCTATACCGCAGTATACAGAACGGATAATATTTCTTATAAAAGTAAAATCCGCATTACCGGGACAAAGGATAACACGATTTCTTTCTCCTTTTCCGGAGAAGCGCTCTCTGCCTTTAAACGAAATCGAATCGGGCTCTGCGTACACCACCCGATAAAAGAATGTGCCGGAAAAGAGATAGAAATTTTCACTCCCGAAGGCTCAACTTATAATTCCGTATTTCCTGAACTTATAAGTCCGCACCAGCCTTTTAAAGATATTAAAGAAATGGTTTGGGAAGTTGGAAGAAACGCAAAAGCTAAACTGATTTTTAAAGGAGATATTTTCGAAACAGAGGACCAGCGCAATTGGACCGACGCTTCTTATAAAACTTACAGTACTCCGTTACAGATACCTTTTCCGGTTCAAGTTGTAGCCGGTGAAAATGTTGAACAAAAAATAACGCTACAACTTTTAGGCGAAGTTGCAGAAGCGACGCAAGTCAATAAAATAAAAAAAGAAGCCGCCACCATAAGCCTCTTACCGAAGATCGGTTATTGCAGGTCGAAAAACGGAGATAAACTTGCCGAGAAGCAAACAGCACTTTTAAATGCGATACCTTTTCATCATTATCGGGTAGAATTAAAATTGCAGGAACCGAATTGGAAGAACGAGTTCAAAATCGCCGGCGAAGAAGCTATCTGCCTAAACACAGCTTTAGAGCTTGTTTTATTTTTTGACAGCGGAAATTCTTTGGAAATTAAGGAGGTTATTGATGCTCTTAAAGAAACGCAGGCCGTTCTCGGAAGTATTTTAGTTTTGCAACGAGATCAAAAAACTACTCCTCCCGACTTAATATCTATTGCATATCCGGTTCTTAAAGAGGCATTTCCCCGAACTAAAATCGGCTACGGCACCGATGCTTTTTTTACCGAACTTAATCGCAATCTCCCAGCAATTGATGCTTATGATTTCGTCAGCTTCAGCTTTAATCCGCAAGTTCACGCCGTTGATACACGATCACTGGTTGAAAACTTAGAAGCACAGTCATATACAATACAAACTCTACGTGCTCTTCTACCGGCCGAAAGGGAAATTCATGTTTCGCCGATAACCTTTAAAATGCGTTATAATCCCGATTCTACAAATCCTAAGGCTGCCGGAACTCAAGAACGTGACCCTCGCCAACAAACTCCGTTCGGCGCCGCATGGACCTTGCAAACCTTAAAAAATCTCTCCGGCGCAAATCAAGTTACACTGTTTGAGTTATCAGGGCCTAACGGGATTTTAGACGAAGAGAAAGAAACCTCGGTTTACAGTATGTTGAAGCAATTAAAAATGGAAAGTTTTTATATTAGTTGATAACCGAGAGTGAATTTCTAAACCTACAACCGGCTTATTTACTTAGTACACTTTCTGAAATTGAACTTGAAAGAAGATTAGAAACTCAAGAGTATCATTTATGCAAATCTCAAACAAGGAATTCGAAACTGCTATTAATGATTAAATACCTCTTATTTTGTCTAAAAAAACTCCCTTGAGTATTTCTACCCAAGAGAGGTTGCGGAAACGCTTTAACATGGTGATACAATATCATGATAACTTATTTCTTTCTAATACACATAATTTTACTCACAGTATAATTTGCTAAACTAATTGTAAATGTTTAGTGGAACATATATATTTAAATTACCGAAATAAAATTAGTGCACTTCTTCTTCCGTCGTTAAACCTAAAACCTTGCTTGTATATTCTCTTACTTTGCGGCAAAGTTCTTCGTCGGTTACTAAAGATTGCCCGTAAGAAGGTATCATTTCCTTCAACTTGGCTTGGCAATCGGCAGATTGAGCTTTTTGCGGAAAGCATTTTTTTATTAAGCTTATCATTATAGAAACCGCGGTAGAAGCTCCGGGAGAAGCGCCTAATAAAGCCGCTAACGATCCGTCGGCGGCACTTACTACTTCGGTTCCAAACTCCAAAACTCCGCCATCTTCAGGATCATTTTTAATTACCTGAACGCGTTGCCCTGCAATTTCCAATTCCCAATCTTCGATTTCTGCTTGCGGGAAATACTCCTTTAAAGCTTCTAAACGTTCTTCGGGAGATTGCCTTACCTGATCGATTAAATACTTGGTAAGCGGGATATTTTTTATGCCGGCAGAAAGCATCGGAACGATGTTATCGAATTTTATAGATAAAGGCAGATCAAGCAACGATCCGTGTTTTAAAAACCGGGTAGAAAATCCGGCAAAGGGCCCGAACAATAAGGCTTTCTTTCCGCTTATAAAACGAGTATCCAAGTGAGGTACAGACATAGGCGGAGAGCCGACCGCTGCTTTTCCGTACACTTTCGCATTATGCTTCTTAATTATTTCAGGGTTTGTACATTTTAACCATTGTCCGCTTACCGGAAAACCGCCATAACCTTTTCCCTCTTCGATATCTGATTTTTCGAGTAAAGGCAGAGACGCGCCTCCTGCACCGATAAATACAAACTTTGTATTAATCTTTCTACGCTTGCCGGTCGAAAAATCTTTCACTTTAACCGTCCAACTGCCATCGTCTTCCTTACCTAAATCTTTAACCTCATGATTGAAATATAAACTTGTTCCCGAAAGCGCTTTAAGATGATTAAAAATACATTTAGTAAGCGAGCCGAAATTTACATCAGTACCCAAATCCATTCGCGTAGCTGCAACGTTTTCTAATTCGAGACGCCCCTCCATTACTACCGGCATCCATTCTTTTAATTGAGTCGGGGCGTCAGAGTACTCCATCCCCTTAAACAAATGACATTTCGTAAGGGATTCGAAACGCTTTCGAAGATATTCCACGTTCTTCTCTCCCCAAACGAAACTCATGTGAGGAATACTTTTTATAAAAGACTGGGGATTTTTTAAAATTCCGTTCTGAATGAGATACGCCCAAAATTGGCGCAACACTTCGAACGATTCCGCTATTTTAACTGCTTTTTCTATTTCAATTGTTCCGTCTTCCAGTTCCGGAGTGTAATTTAGTTCGCAAAAAGCAGAGTGCCCTGTTCCGGCATTATTCCAAGCGTCTGAGCTTTCGGCAGCTGCGACATCTAAGCGTTCAAAAATTTCTATTTTAATTTCGGGATACAACTCTTTAAGCATCATACCTAAAGTTGCACTCATAATTCCTGCACCTATCAAAACTACATCAGGTTTTGAAATTGCAGTGCTGCTTCTGCTCATACCTTCATTAAAGTATTATAACCAAGCTCTGTTTTAAGAAAACACTTTTTAGGACTAAAAAGAATAAACGCGTGGCCGACTGTGGGAAGATGGGTTTGGGTCACGCGTCCGGTAAAAAGAGCAAGTACGAAATTATTTACAGTTCTTTTCCGGTATTTACAATCGTATAAATTTTACCTTCATTATAAGAGCAAATATAAAGCTCATGATTTGCGTCTTCGCCGAAGGAAGAAAGTTGGCCGTCCAGTTTAGATAGAACATTGCTTTTGTATTTGCCTTGGCCCGCCGCGGTTAAAGTCCAAATATTTCCTGAAACATAATCGCCGTAGATATATTTTCCCTTTAGCGCCGCTAACTTTTTGCCACGGTAAACATAGCCGCCGGTTATTGATCGACCGGTTTCCGATCCTTGTTTGTAGGACCAAACGGGGAGACTTAATCCTTCTTTACTGCAATTATCGGCCTTGAAGCATTCTTCTGCTTCCATGGTATTCCATCCGTAGTTACCGCCTTTTTTAACGATATCAACTTCTTCAATTTTATTCTGACCCACATCACCAACCCATACATCTCCTGTTACGTGATCGACACTAAACCGCCAAGGATTACGTAAACCGTACGCAAAAATTTCTTCACGAAAACTGTTTTGATTTCCGGCAAAAGGATTATCTGCGGGAACGGAGTATTTGAAATTTCCGCTTGCTTTATTTACATCAATTCTCAAAATCTTTCCTAACAGCGTTTTCTTACTTTGTCCGTTTTTATGAGGGTCTCCTCCTGCACCGCCGTCGCCCGTAGCAATATACAGATAGCCGTCGTTACCGAAAGCTACTTTTCCGCCGTTATGATTTTCAAAAGGCTGATCGAAGGTGAGTAAGATAATTTCAGATGCAGGATCGGCGAGGTTAGGATTATTCTCTGACACCTTAAATCGTGAAATAACAGTATGTAGCTTTTCTCCCGCAGTATAATTAACATAGAAATACCCGTTATTTTTATAATCCGGGTGAAAGGTTAAGCCTAACAATCCCATTTCGCCACCCGAGCGCACCTTTTTCTCTATGTTTAAAAAAGAAGCGGCATTTTTTACGTTCGGATTATTTTTAAATACTTTAATTACGCCGCTCTGTTCGATAACGAAATTACGATCCGTACCGTCATTTGGCGAAACAAATTCTACCGGATTATCAAATTTCAGATTCGGAAAAGCGACTTTCAATGAAATCCCCGATTGGCCTTTTTGCGTGGATTTCAGCGCATTTTTAGCTTGTAAAACTACAATTACCGTAACGGCTAAAATAAGCGTGATAAAGAGGATTCGTTTTATATTTTGCATGTTGTAGAAACTTTAGCCGGCTCATTTAGTTTTGATTCACCCGAATACTTCTTTAATGATTTTTGTAAAGCGAGTAAATTTTTGCTTGTCCGCGTATTAATGCCTCATCAGCATCTTTTACTTCCGACACCGGAATTCCCAATACTTCTAAGGCTAAACGGTAATACTTGGTTAAACTTTCGCCACCCAGCAATATCACAGGAACGTCGGTTTCGTTTCTTACTTCCTTTAATTCTGCTCCGATTAACAATCCGCTTAAATAATACAAATTCTCTTGCTTTGAATTTTTGTTAAACAGGTTGTTGGTTCGGACCAAGAAGCTTTGATGAAGAAAATTTGACTGCTCTCCGGCTATAACGCCCTCAACAAAATTTGTGCGGGCCGCCTCGTTAAAATCTCCTCCGGGCTCTACTGAAGAAGCCAAAATGCTTTCTTTTGAGAGAAGCTTAAAGAACTCGCCGGTCATATAGGTTTTAAAAGCTACTATCTTATTTTCTCGAACGGCGACGTGTTTAGGATGAGTACCGGGAAGAATTAAAAATTCTTTATCGCCGGTAATATTGCAACCGATTAACTTAGTTTCTTCCCCACGCATTACATCATCAGCGGTTTTTGCCCCGGAGATGACTAAGGTTTTATGCGGGAAAATTGTCTCGGCTTCCAGTACTTTAACCTCTAAATCAGAGCCTTCGGATAAAAAGGGAACCTCTTTGTAAGGTAAATTCATCATCCCGATAGTGGAAGAAGCCATTCCTGAAATTATCATCGGGACATCTTTTAAAGAATAATGAACTTTAGCCTCAAGCTCTTTAATACTTTCGGAAATAACAGATTGATAAAATTGAATTCGTTCTTGTTCCGGCAAGCCGCTTAGTTTCCAAAGCTTAAACGTTTCGGCAGAGCCTTTATCGTTTTCTATTTCCGCAAGTACCTTTACTGAAGAAGCTTCGACTAGTCGAAGTCTGAAAGATGACGTTCCCCAATCGCAGCCTAAAAAGTTTTCCATGTTTTAATTTTCTGTAGAAACATTCGTACTTACAATTCGTTCAACTTTTCCTACTAAAAATAGATAAGAACAAGCACCCAGAAAAGCAAGACTTCCTATAAAAATAAGTGCAGGAGAAAAATTTCCATTCTCAACTAAAAACCCTATTACTATCGGCACAATAACGGCTGCTAATCCTCCGATAAAATTAAAAACACCTCCTGTTAAGCCCACTAAATGCTTGGGCGCTAAAGTGGAAACAAAAACCCATGTTATAGAGGCCAAACCGTTTCCGAAAAAGGCAATAGCCATAAATAGGATAATTAAGGCAGGACTGTTAACGTAATTAGCACCTATAATAGAGATAGAAAGCAGAAGCCCGATAATTATCGGAGATTTACGTGCTATTCCCGGCTTAACTTTTCGTCGGATTAAATAATCTGACAAGAAGCCTGAAAATATTACACCGCCGAAAGCTGCAATAAAAGGCAGTGAAGCTAAAAAGCCGGATTTAATAAAATCCATGTGCCTGTAATCCACCAAATATTTGGGAAACCAAGTAAGAAAGAACCATAAGGTAGAATTTACTGCGAACTGCCCCAAATAAATTCCCCACAATTTTCGGTGCGAAAGTACCTCACGTAAATCACCGGTATTGAAAGAAGAACTTGAAGCCGTTGCTTTTTCTTTTTTCCCGTGAATTAATCCACCGCCTCTTTCAATTTTATCCAGCTCTTCGGCATTTACTTTTGGATGATCTGCCGGATCGCGATAGAGTTTATACCAAACCACTCCCCATACAATGCCTGCGATTCCGGTAACAATGAACAAGCCCCGCCAACCCATATAAAGTTGAATGGCGGTAAGTATCGGTGTTAAAAAAGCTAAACCTAAAAATTGACCGGAAGTATAAATTGCAATAGCTGAGGCACGTTCTCCTTCCGGAAACCAGCTTGTTGCTACGCGGTTATTAATCGGGAAGGCAGGAGCTTCGAACGCACCGGTAGCCAAACGTAAAGCAAACAGACTTATAAATCCCTTCGCTAATCCTTGAAAAAGAGTCGCTAACGACCATGTTATTAAACTGAAGGTGTATAAAATCCGGGCACCGAACCTGTCAACCATCATGCCGCCCGGAATTTGCAGAGCTACATAAGTCCAACCGAAAGCTGAAAGAATTAAACCTATTTGTATGGATGAAAATCGAAACTCCTCTCCTATGGCCGAAGCTGCTACGGCGATGTTGCTTCTGTCCATGTAGTTGATTACCACATTTACAAAAATAAGCGCAAGCATTTTATAACGGGTTTTTGTAGGCTTATTCATGCGCTACCATTCTGCGATGCTGCCGTCTTCGTGGCGCCAAACCGGGTTTCTCCAATTATGGCCTACCGCTGCCATTTTGCGTACTTGTTCTTCGTTTATTTCTATTCCCAATCCCGGTTTTTCCGGAATAGCTACATAGCCGTTCTTGTACTTGAATACGTCTTTTTCCAACAAATAATCAAGTAAATCACTTCCTTGGTTGTAATGAATTCCCAAGCTTTGCTCTTGAATAAAAGCGTTGTGGCAAGTGGCATCAACCTGCAAACAAGCAGCAAGCGCAATGGGTCCGAGCGGGCAATGAGGGGCAGCAGCTACATCAAAAGCCTCAGCCATCGAAATTATTTTTTTACATTCTGTTATTCCGCCGGCGTGTGACACATCAGGCTGTATGATATCTACGTATCCTTCCTTTAACAATGTTTTAAACTGCCATTTCGAAAACATCCTTTCCCCGGTTGCAATCGGAATAGAAACGTGGTTTGCAATTTCTCGAAGCGCTTCATTATTTTCCGGCAAAACCGGCTCTTCAATAAACATCGGGTTGTACTGTTCTAACTCTTTAGCGAGCACTTTTGCCATCGGTTTATGTACCCTTCCGTGAAAGTCAATTCCGATACCGAAATCCCGCCCGACTGCTTCTCTTACAGCAGCTATTCGCGCAACAGCTTCATCAATCTTTTTAAATGAATCCACATATTGAAGATCTTCCGTTGCATTCATTTTTACGGCAAGAAAGCCTTGATCTTGCATTTTTTTAGCAGCGGCCCCGACTTCACTCGGCCTATCGCCTCCTATCCAAGAGTATACCTTCATCTTGTTTCTGGCCTTGCCGCCTAACAATTGATGAATCGGTGTATTGTAAAATTTACCTTTTAAATCCCATAAAGCTTGATCAATACCGGCAATAGCGCTCATTAAAATAGGCCCGCCCCGGTAAAACCCGGCTCTGTACATCACGTTCCAATGGTCTTCAATCGGCATAGGGTCTTTCCCTATCAAATATTCCATCAGTTCTTCAACCGCAGTTTTCACCGTGGCTGCCTTACCCTCAATTACAGGTTCGCCCCAACCCGTGATGCCTTCGTCAGTTTCTATTTTAAGAAACAGCCAACGAGGCGGAACTTGAAACAGCTCAAAACTTTTAATTTTCATACACTAAGTTATTCCCTTATTCGGCAACTGCGGATACAAACTGCCCGGCTTTTTCAGTAAGCCTTTTTAGGTACTCTTCCGTGATTTCTTGCTTAGAATCTACCAACGAGCCTCCGAGACCGAATCCTACAGCTCCTGCTTTTTTAAATTCCCTAATATTTTCGAGATTCACTCCGCCGGTAGGCAAAAGCGGAATATGAGGCAAGGGACCTGCAATATCTTTTAGGTAAGCCGGCGAATTTGCCGGAAAAACTTTAATTATATCGCCGCCTGCAGAATAAGCGGCTATGATTTCGGTGGGCGTATAAGCTCCCGGAACACAAACCGCCCCATATCTTCTGCACATCTTTATAGTGTCTTTATCCACCGTTGGCGAAAGAATAAATTTGGCTCCGCAAAGAATAGCCGAACGAGCAGTTTCCGGGTCGAGCACGGTTCCGGCACCGATTACCATTTTCTCTCCAAGTTTATCAACCGCCTCTTCAATCGCTGCCATAGGACGAGCAGAATTCATCGTTATTTCAAGCACCCGAATGCCGCCTAGGTATAAGGCTTCCGAAACCGGTACAATATCCTTCAACTTGATGCCTCGCAAAATGGCTACAATCTTATGTTCTAAAATTTGAGAAAGGGTTGTATTCATAGTATGTAGGTGGACGCAGGTGAAAAATTATTTCCGTAATTCTATTTTAAGAAGATGATGATCAGCGGTGATAAAAAGAGTTTTAAAGTTGTTGGCGAAAGCGCAATTAGAAGTAGTAACATTGAGTTTAATTCTCCCCAGAGCTTTACCCTCTCGGTCGAAAATCCAAACTCCACCGGGTCCGGTAGCAAAAACGTTTCCTTTGTTGTCTATTTTTAAACCGTCCGGAACACGATTATCCTTTTTAAAGATTTTTGTTCCGTCAAGGAAAATACGTCCGTTAACGAAGTTTCCTTCTTTATTTAAATCAAAAGCGTACCAGTGAGGTTTTTGGGGATCAGAATTTGCCACCAATACTGTTTCTTCGCCCGGAAATATTGCAATTCCGTTGGGTCGTGTTATGGTATCTGTAAGTAAAGTCACGGTTCCGTTTTTCGAAATTCGATACACCCCCTGAAAGTTCAATTCTTTGAGAGGATCGTCCATGTTTTTCTCTAAACCGTAAGGCGGATCGGTAAAATAAATATCTCCGTTACTTTTTAAGGCTAAATCGTTGGGGCTATTAAATTTCTTACCCCGGTAGTTATTAATAAGCGTTGTAAAGTTAGGTTCGGGAAGATCAACCGGCGAATTCATCAAAGCTACCCGTCGATCTCCGTGCTGACATAAAACCAACTGATTTTTTTCATTCAACATTAAACCGTTAGATCCCGACTCGCCGCCTCTGGAACTCGTTCCCGTATATCCTGAGGACTCTAGATAGAGTTCTTTTCCTTTTGCTGCTGTCCATTTGTAAATTTGATTTTTCGGCACGTCCGATACGAGCAGCATCTTTTGGCTTTCTATCCAAACCGGACCCTCTACCCATTCAAATCCGGAAGCGATTACTTCAACTTTTGCATCTTTTCCGATAATCGAATTTAGTTCTAACCCGTAACGCTCAACAATTCCTACAGGATTTTTTTCATTTGGTTGACCGCAAGTATTCACGGCATACAAACACATTATCGAAAAGACAAAAAAACTATTAAAAGGCTGTAGAACTTTCATGGTGTATAGCAAACTACCGGTGCAATACTACAATTAAACTTAATTAATACATAATTGTAAGCGTTCCTGTTCTTACAGGATAATTTTTTTGGTGAAAAACTTTATAGAAATAGACACCGGCAGGTAGTGGCTTATTGTTTTTGCGACCGTTCCAGTCATTGGCGTAAACTCTCCCTTCGAATACTTTTTCGCCGTTGCGATTAAATACCTGAACAAGGCTGCTCCTGTTATTTTCTATTCCTCTGATTATCCAAGTATCGTTAATACCGTCACCGTTCGGAGTAAAAGCATTCGGAATTTCAATATCGCTGTCGTTATCTAACGTATTGAAATAAAATACATTAACGGTGTTGTCGTCGTAGCGGAAAGTATAATCCCCGGTATGGTTATCATCTGCGGAAACTAAGGTTGTTATTACCTCTTCCGGATCAATGATGTCGTTATCCGGATAATTAAAAGTAATTGTAGCAATACTGTCGGTCTCGGTTAATATAACTTGTGTATCGGAATGATTAAGATACCCGGGCAAGTTTTCGGTATTAAGGTTAACATTTATCGGGCGCTCTGCTTTGTACGGAGATTTCAGTTTTAAAGTATAGGTTATACTGCCGCCTTCCGTTAACTCGGTTATTGCAGGAAATATTTCTATAACTCGGTTTTCCGGAAGGTTATTTTGATCTATAATTGTTATTTCCAGCGTGTCGTTTGTCGTATAAGTTGAAGGATCATCCCAAGCAGCGTCGTAAACTATTATTCTTCCTTTAATTAATTCGTCTCCTTCAATTATTTGATCTATTAAAGCCGAAATATCAATAGTTGTATTTGATCCGAAGGGAGGAATGTCTCGAACAACTAGCGAATAGTCCTTGTTTAGCAAGGCATTATACGCGACTTCCTCCGGCTCGAACCTTAATTTAAGCGAATCAGAAAATCGCTTTCCGGAAGGAAACGTTAATTTTATTTGTAAAGCTTCGCCTTCCGGAACTTGGCTGTTGTAGCTTAGGTTGTACTTCTTATTTGCCGGATCGTTGTCGTCGTCCTTTATCCAAAATTCAATTTGAGAAGATCCCCCGGCGAAAGAATAAGCTAAATTGCTTTTAACTTGATAGTCCCAGTAAAAGTGCTCGATGCCCGGTTCAATGTCCTCATCGTTTGTCACGGGAATTCTGGATACGGCAGATGTCATGCCCGGCAGTATAGTAACACCGGTTGCGGCGGCAGCATTTCGAAAATCGCCTCTGTTTGTAGTCGGACTGTTGTTTGGAGGATCGACAAGGGGCAAAATTTTAACAGTGTCTTGAGCGGGACAATTTAAGCTGAATCTCACCAGGATTTCGGCCCCTTGTGTTTCCAATACCGTATCGGTGAGTACTTCCGTTCGAACAAAAAGGCAAGCGTCATCTTGAGCATAAATTTCGAGCGAAGCCAAGCAAACCGAACACAAAAGAAGGATATTTATCAAAATCTTCGCCACCGAACACAAGATAACTATTTCCCGCTTAAATTTTAAACCTGTTTACCCTTTCGGTATTTACTCAAGTTAATAAGCAGCACGCCGGTTAGAATTACTAATAATCCGGCAAGTTGAAACCCGGTGATTTTTTCGCCGGCAAAGAATACTCCCAATAAAACTGCTACAACCGGATTTACATATGCGTAGGTGCTTACCTGAGTCACCGGTCTTACCTGAAGTAACCAAACATAGGCGCTGAAACCGGCAAGCGAACCGAAAATTATAAGGTAAACAATTGAGAGGTATGCTTGTACAGGTACTTCTCGAAAGCTAAATCCCGTTGTTTCTCCTCTTAGTAAACTCACCAATAAAAAGGCAATGCCGGCCCACACCATTTGCCAAGTGGAATTAACGGTTGCAGTACCTTGAGGTGATTTATATTTAGAATAGATAGATCCTCCCGACCAACAAGCCGCTCCAATAATTAGAAGGGCCATACTGCCCAGTTCCGTCATACCGTTTCCGGCAAAGGCATGTTGTACTTTTTCGAAAAACAATAAAATAACTCCGCAAAACCCGAAAATCAAACCGACAAGCGTTGATTTACTGTTAAAGTTTTCCTTCCATTTCGGATAATCTAACAAAAGAAAATAAAGGGGACTTGCCGACACAATTATTGCTACCAAACCGCTGGGAAGAGTTTGCTCCACCCAAATAACCAAACCTGTACCAATAAACAGCAATAATAAGCCTGTTATGGCCGAATGCTTTATTTGGTTAGCATCGAAAAGCTTCTCTTTGCGGAAAAGACACCAAGCGAACATTAATAATCCTGCAACGGTAAAACGCGTGGCTCCCATCAACATTGGCGGAAAGCCATGAATAGCCTTTTGAATAAAAAAATATGTAGAGCCCCATACAAGATACACTGTAGCAAATCCTAAAATAATTTTCCATTGCGGAATTGCGGCATTTTTTGAAACGGACATAGTAAAAGCAGAAAAATGTGAAAGTATAAATACAGAACTTAAATCGCTCTTTTTAATTCTAAAACTGTTATCTCCGGCCAAATGCCTACTCTGCCCGAAAACCCGATAAATCCAAAGCCCCTGTTTACATATAGATACCTGCCGTTCTCTTCAAAAAGCCCTGCCCAGTTTTTATACCTGTATTTCACCGGGCTCCACTTAAAACCAAAAGCTTCAAACCCGAATTGCATACCATGGGTATGACCGGCAAGCGAAATATCAATCCTCATCGGATTATTTTTCACTTCTGCGTCCAAGTGGGAAGGATCGTGCGAAAGCAATATTTTGAAGGAAGCCGGATGAACTTTTGCGAGCGCTTTTTTAAGATTGCCTCTTTGGCCAAATCCCAAACCCCAGTTTTCGACACCGGCGAGTATAATTTCTTGACCGTTTTTTTTGATAGAAACACTTTCGTCTAAAAGCAACCGGAAGTTGATTTCTTTGTGATATCCTTTTAACTTGTTTAAATTATGCTGCTTTTCTTCAATCGAGTTCCATGAAACGTAATCGCCGTAGTCATGATTTCCTAAAATTGAAAACTTCCCGAAAGGAGCTTCTATTTTTTTAAAAATATCGATGTAAGGAGAAATTTCTTCGGCTTTGTTATTTACCATATCTCCTGTAAAAACAAAAAGATCAGATTTTTGAGCGTTAATCAAATTTATTCCTCTTTCAACCGCAAATTTATTATCAAAACTTCCGGAATGAATGTCGGAAATCTGAGTAATGGTAAAGCCGTCAAATTCCTCGGGAAGTTCTTTAAAATAAATTACTTTTCGATGAACCTTGTAATGATACTTTCCTCGAGTTATCCCGAATAAAAAATACCCCAAAGTGACAAGTGCGAGTGCAGAGGCAATATAACTTACCTGTTTAAACCTTGCCGGCATTACTTCTGAATTGCTATTGCTAAAATAGTTTATTGCCGCAATGGGAAGTCGAAAGATATCTCCTATCAATAAAACTGCTGCAAATACAAGCTTACTCACTAGCAACGCAAGAAAAACATTTAAAACCCCGTTAAAAAAAGGCGTAATCTTACGAGTAGGAATTACGCGATAAAACGCGTAAGCGAATAAACCCGTAACAAAAATAGAAACGGTCCAAAAAACTTCTTTTAAAGAACGCCCTTCCTGTATAACCTTTAACCCTCGCCAAACATAAGTGTCTAAGAGTAGAGACAGCAAGATCAGAAATAGAAGAATTAAAAAGAAATTGCGTCGCATGCCGATAAAGGTAGACGATTAGGAAACCGGCTTTGTAACATCCTTGTAAAAAGCAAAAAAATGTAGCGGGGGGCAGTAAAAAGAAGGTTTGTGCATCTTATTAGTTGTATCTAAATGCTTTGAGCGGGCGTATAATCTGCAAAAATTATGTCCGAAATGAAAGTTCACTCGAGAAAAACCTTTAAGGCCAAGAATACAAAACCATTACTGGTAACCGCAAAAAAGCATTGGATTGTTTACATTATTCCTCTATTGTTTACCGTTGCCGGGATTACTTTAATAGGCTTTGAGGAAATTACGTTTAAAAGCTCAGGGTTTCTTCTTACGGGTTTAAGCGTTTATCATATACTAAAAAAAGCAAGTGTGAGATGGCACTTAACTAACGATCACGTATATATTGAAACGGGCGCATGGCCTTGGTCCAAATCTTACACAGAAATTCCGGTTTACGACATTTATAAAAGCTCTGCCAATGTTCATTTTTTTGGGAAAGTATTGAATATCGGAACAATAAAAGCAGAAAGAAGAGTAGAAAATTGCCCAGGATTTATTCATTATAACATATCCAACCCCGAGGAATTTACAAAACATTTAAATCTACTGGTTAAAAAACTCTCGGCTCATAATCTTAATAATCTTTATGAATTGAGAGAAAAAGGAATGATTTCAGAACATGAATATAATATTATAAAGCTCGGATATATCACTAAACAATATTTAGGTTAGTTGAAGGTTATTTCTGTAGGTAAAAAATATAACCTTAATTTAGTCACAAAATTTATTACTCCCTGCCTTACAAGGCGATAATAAAAATAATGAAAACAAAAACTTTAGTTTCAAGCATTCTTTGCTTTGCTTCGATTTCCTTTACCGCGTTGGCCGAATTCAGTCCCTGTTCAAATAAATTGATCGATTTTCCGGTTGGGGAGGATCCTTTTTTTAAACAATCGTTAGAAGAGCTGGAAAAAACAGTACCTCTTACATACAATGAAGTTGTAAAAAAAAATCTTAGAATTTTTACAACTTCGCAAAAAGACCGCGAAAGGTTTGCCCGTGTTTTGGCTCGCTCTAAATACTACTTTCCTATCTACGAGAAGATATTTAAGGAAAAGAACGTTCCCGATGAGATAAAGTACTTGTCTGTAGTAGAATCGTCTTTGAATCCCCATGCCCTCTCTCATGCCGGTGCTGCGGGGCCTTGGCAATTTATTTGGCAAATCGGTAAAATTTACGGTCTAACGATCAACGACTCTATTGACGAGCGCAAAGATCCGGTATTGGCTTGTAAGGCTGCTGCCAATTATCTTTTAGATTCCTATCACATGTACGGCGATTGGTTGGTGGCGATAGCATCCTACAACTGCGGAAGAAATAATATTAAATGGGCCATGGAGAAAGCAGGCGGAGGTAAAGACTATTGGACCTTAAGGCAGTATTTACCTATAGAAACTCAAAATTACGTTCCCGCATACATTGCAACTGTTTACATGATGAACAATTACCGTAAGCACGGAATAAGACCGGGGGAAGCTGATTTTAACACTAACACAGATACAATTACAACCATAAAAACAGTTACTTTAAAGGAAATTGCTCGTCAAGGCAACTTCAGCTTGGCAGATCTGACTGTTCTCAATGCATCTTATTTGCACCAAACTGTTTATGCATCTGTCTCCGCACCTAAAACATTGGTTATTCCGGCAAGTGTCGTTCCATCTTACAACTCCGTTGCTCGATTGGTTGGCGCACCTGAGAGAAAAATACCCGAGTCATTTTCAGTTTCTGCCGGAAGTTTTGCGGTAGCGGTGCAAAGAAGAGCTAAGTCATATATTACTTATCGCGTTCAACCCGGAGATTCCTTAGCTTCTATCAGTGAGAAATTTAAAGACCTTACAATAGAGGAGATTGTATCTGCAAATCGTCTGGCCGATAACAGCGTACTGCCCGGAAAACTTCTCAAGATCAATCAATATTAAACCATAACCCCTAAGCTTCGTTTATTCCTAAATCCCCGGCAGTTTTTTTGTTGATTGCTCCAAAAAGCTATTCCGGGGCTTTTTAAACAAGTTTACATTTGGAACGTTATGAATTAGTATGCGGAGAATCGATCTATTTGTTAAAAGTTTCAAGATATTCGGGTCGGAAAAAGACAAAAAAAGTTGGTTCAGAATTTTATACAAGTTATTAAACTTAATCTTTGTTAAGAAGGAACTTCCGACCTATTATTTTGGCAAATACATTTACAAAAAAGAAGTTCAAAATTACAAAGACTACTTAAGCAAAAAAGAGACCTCTAGAATAACTCAGCGGGGTGTCTTCAATAAATTTGATTACTACTCAATTCTTACTAATAAAATAAGCTTTGCTCTTTATTTCGATAAGAATAATATACCTGTTCCCCACATTCATAGCTATAATTTCAAAACGCATTTTTTTTATGATGGTCAAACTGCTCTCCTAACTTCAGCGGAAATACTGATTGATTTCTATTTAAATGTATTTTCCGGTTATTTGAAACATCCATTATTTAAAGAAATTATGGAGAAGATTAAGGATGTATAAACGTTTTTTAAAAAGAACCTTTGATTTCATTCTTTCCTTTAAGGCACTTATAGTTCTTGCGCCTGTTTTTATAATCCTTACTGTTATTCTTTGTTTTATTAATAAGGGTAAACCTTTTTTTTATCAACAAAGACCCGGCAGAAACGAGAAGATTTTCTATATCATCAAGTTTAAAACCATGACAGATACTACAGATGCAGGAGGAAATTTATTACCTAATCATCTTCGAACTACCAAGTTCGGGACATTTCTCCGAAAGACATCTTTAGATGAAATTCCTCAATTGATTAACGTTATTCGAGGTGATATGAGCTTGGTTGGACCGCGACCTTTAAGAGTTCATTACCTACCCTATTACACGGTAGAAGAAGCAATTCGGCACAATGTTAGGCCGGGCATTACAGGTCTTGCTCAAGTTTCCGGAAGGAACGCTTTAACATGGGGCGACCGATTGGCTTTTGATGTAGAATACGTTAACAATTTATCTTTTCGAAATGATATAAAAATTATTGTTTTGACATTAAAAAAACTACTTCGTCCGGAAGGAATTGATTTACATGATATGGCAGATCTGGACGAATTGAGAAAAGAAAATCCTATTTTTAAACCGTCGATAACGATTTTAAAATAAGATTAATGAACGTTCCTGCTGAAATTAGATACCGCTTATTTTGGATAAAAGATCTTTTTAGAAACCGGGAGATAAAGAAGCACCTGCGGATTATAAAATCTATAATCGAACATCCTGTATCAGAGCAAACCCGAAAGGTGAAAGAAACAGCTTTAACGAAGTTGTTAAATCATGCGGTTACTACTACATATTTTTACACGAATCTTAAACTTTGGAAATCAATTTCCGACTTTCCGGTGATTAACAAAAACATAGTAAGGTCTAATTTTCAAGACTTTACCTCAGCCGCTTTCAATGAGAATAACACCACCAAAGTAATGACAAGCGGCTCTACCGGCACCCCGTTAACTATCTTACAGGATGTAGGGAAAAGGGCCAGAAACACTGCTGATACTATTTACTTCGCCGGGAGGGGAAATTTTAAGATTGGTAAGAAACTGATATTTATCAAGTTATGGGCAGAAGAAGTAAAAAAAAGCAATTTTACGGCGTGGTTGCAAAATATTAGAATGGTAAATGTCACTGATCTGTCGGACGCCTATTTCGCATCCTTGATAGAAGAATTAAAAAATGACAAATCACAAAAAGGGATTCTAGGGTATGTTTCCGCTCTTACGCAACTTTGCAAATATTTAGACAAGACTAATTCTCCGCCAATAGCCTGTAACATTACTTCTATAATAGCAATTTCGGAATGCCTTACGGATTATTGCAAAACCTCCATGGAAAAGTATTTCGGCGTTCCCGTCATGTCTCGCTATTCTAATATCGAGAATGGCATTATTGCTCAGCAAGTACCGGAAAGGGGCAATGAATACCTAATCAATTGGGCAAGCTATTATGTTGAGATATTGGACTTAGAACAAGATATACCTTTAAACGCCGGCGAACTCGGACGAATAGTAATTACCGATCTTTTCAATTATTCTATGCCCTTGATCCGATATGATACCGGAGATTTGGGCAGTATGAGCATGAGTTCAGCCGGCGATTTGGTGCTGGATACCATTCAAGGCAGAAAGCTCGATACAATATTTGATACGAACGGTCGAGTTATTTCTTCAGCTGTTGTTTGGGAACTGGAGTATTATAACCAAATCAAACAATTTCAATTGATACAAACTTCCCAAAAATCTTATACGTTTAAACTGAGCCTTGATGAAAAATTCCGAGAAGGCGAAAAACTTATTGATAGATTTAAAACTTACTTCGGGGACGATGCGCTAATCACAATTGAAGAAACGAATGAGATACCTGTGTTATCGTCCGGAAAAAGAAGATTAGTGGTTAATCAATTCAATCGTTAAAGCAATTTTTCTATGTGTTTTTGAACGCAGCGCGGAAAATAACTTAGGCGCAAATTTTGTTCGTTTCAGGCCCAAAAGTTGACTCGAGGAAAGTCCTGAACTGAATCTCACGTCGGCCTCAAACGCAAAAGGTTTTTTTAAGACATAATAGGCAACAACAGTTGATAATTTAACTATGATTGTGTAATTTATAGTTAGTTACGTTCGTTAAATCTCCTAAAGGGCCTGTTTCTCTTGTATTTGCTACACTATTTTAAACACTATTCTTGTCTTTTTTACCAACTATTTTGGGCAACATTACGGTAAATTCGGAAGAACGAGAAGGGAACAAATGCTATCGATTAAATATATATGCTTCAGGGCGACTTTGCTCTTTGCTTTTGCAAATCAATATCTGAGATTGAAATATTAGCTGCGCCGGCTATTGATAAAAAAAATTCTTAAAACAAATACTTGGAACAGGTTTAAAGTTTAAAGTGTAGGAAGAAGAATCCAGATTTGGCTAAATGGTTATCAAACCGTGGACTACAGTGAGCCGGATGCTAAAATTACACATCAAGGTAAAATTGCATTACAAATACATGGAGGGGGAAAAGCATTGGCCGCTTACCGAAATATTTGTATTACAAAACTCTAAAGTAAAGACCTGAATTAGCTGTGTCATAATTAAAAAGTTAGCATGGTTATCTTAATTGCTTAAATCCGTTTATGTATCAGAATTCTTTTTTTAATATTAACGTTGTCGGTTGCCTTGTGGGGATTTGTTTGTTTTTTCTTCTTGCGAAAATAATAAAGAAGGGGTCAAGCTCAAATAAAAACCAAAACTCCTGAACTTGCTACATCACGTATAAACGCCATTGAATCTTCCGAGTCTCGAAAAGCGATAATTTAGGAAGTTAAACCCCCATTTTGTTATGGTATTTGAACCGCTTTAAACTGCCAAGGTTTATCTTCTCCTATAAAAAAGACAAATTCCTGGATACCTTCCTTTTGCGTAAGCATTTTGACTGCCCAACCACCTTTGTCCGATTGATTATAACTTTCAAACTTAATCGTCCCAAATTTATCGTACATCAATCTAAAATTATTTACCCTCCTTGCGATGGGCGGTGCCGATTCGCCCGTTTCAGCATACTGCTGAAAATAGGCTTCCATTTTGCTGGCATCTCCCGTATTGAAAGACTCAATATATTTTTGGATGGTAAGACCATAACCTTCAGATGGCAGGTGTTTCATCGCAGGCTTGGTGCTTTTTATTACTCGACCCTGCTCACCACCGTTATTAGTCTCGGTAACTACCTGATCACCCGGACCTTTCATCGGGGGTATCCCCAATACGGCATCAATCCCCGACATGATTCTGTCCGCCTTATAGGCACTATGATTGGAAGCTATAATCATCTGGATATCCTCTTTAGGTAGATTGCGAAACGCAAAAAATGAAACCATGTCCGAACCAGCCAGAAAGGCCGGACTAGCAGGGCTATAAATATTATTGCGGTAGTTAGCCGTTTTTAACAGCTTGTCTGTTCCCAAGGTTTGATAAAACCGGTGCATGTCACTAACCGTTGAGAGGTATCCTCCATTACCCCGTAAGGACCATAAATGCCCGTCTTTATCATGTGGCATGTCCAAAATGATCCCGATATCTTCACTTCCCCGATAGCCATGTGAGATCATGGCTGGATTGAATTTTGGTATGTATGTGCCTGTTTCCATCATACCTGCAGGCTTTAGAATATGATCGTAGACATATTGGTCAAACGACTTTCCGCTGATTTTTTCCACGATATAGGCCAACAAAGCATAGCCCAGGTTTGAATAGTTTTCTTTTGTACCGGGTTCAGACTCCAGTGTCAATTCTTGTAAGGAAGAAATCATTTTTACAGCAGTAATTGGGGTCTCATTGCCCCCCAATCCCATCGTCAATCCACTGGTATGATTTAGTAAATGCCGCACAGTTATTTTTAGCGCATCGCCTTTTAAGCCCGGGATAAACTTCGAGATTTCATCAGTGAGTGCCAGTTTTCCACCCTCCACCAGTTGCAGAATAGATAGTTTGGTAAAGTCTTTCACATTGGATCCAATCTGCACATAAGTTTCGGGGCTAAACCGGGTATTTGTGGCATGATTTGCATATCCATAGCCCTTCGGCAACAGTATCTCTCCTTTTTGAAGAATGGATACGTTACCATGAAAGCCCTCTTTTTCGGCTGCATTAAAAAAAGAATCTAGTCGTATTCCCATTGTTCCGGAAACGATTGTGCTTTTTTGAGATTTCCCCTCACAACTACTGAACAGTAGAACAATTAGAGTTATAAATACTTTTTGAAACATAATATTTAATTTTATAGTGCAAATTATCTAAGTGTTCAGAAATATTAGTCTGGGTGTGATGTAGAGTATGAAATTTGTTATCAATAAATAGTTTTTGTTATTTATAACTTAAGAACATCATTTGAGCACCAGATTTAAGAAGTTCGCACCATATTTTCAATTGAGTAGATGAAATATATATCTTTATGAATGAGAAAAAAATGGCTCGAAATCATCATAAACTTGCTTTTCTGGACGGCAACCGCCTGGCTGTTCATATCCACCTTTGCCATTCAAACTAAAAATGTAGTAATCATTAATGGAAAAGAAACGGTCAGCCTTTTGTACAATCGCCAACTGTCATTGCAAATCATAGCCTGTATATTACTGTCTGCACTGATGTTTTATATTAATTTATGGCTGTTCTTAAAGTTCCAGTATAGAAACAAAAGCAAACTGGCATTAAAAACTGCAGGGTTGCTTTTGGCATGCATATTAATGTATTATACCCTTCCTATGCTTAAGGTTATAATGCCAGTTCCTGCACTTATGCCGGGAGTTATTGTAGGCATTTTTATTTTTTATTATACCATCTCTCTTACTTACGGTACAGCCAAACTGTGGCTACAAACAGTAACACACAATGAAATTTTGATGCTCGAGAAAAAAGAAGCAGAATTGTCGTTGCTAAGGTCACAATTACATCCACATTTTCTTTTCAACGTGTTAAATAATCTCTTATCTATGATAGAACAACCCAGGAATCAAAGGGCAGTTAATGCTATTCACCGGTTATCAGGATTATTAAGATACATTGTATATGAAGTAAACAGCAAGAAAGTACCTATCAAAAAAGAAATTGAATTTATTACCGATTACATAGAACTTCATCAACTCAAATTCGAAATGGGTGAAATTGACCTCGACCTAAAGATCGTTGGAGCTTATAACGATCAACTGTGTGAACCTGGTCTTTTCATCCCCTTTGTGGAAAATGCATTTAAATATGGTACGGAACCGGAAAAAAAATCGCAAATTTTGATTTGTTTCGATATTACTCGTGCTGATTGTATTCAATTTATGATTCAAAACCCACTGCATGAGATTAGAAAACAAAACGCCGGAAGCGGGACGGGTATCACCTCTACCTTGAAAAGGCTGGCGCTAGTTTTTCCCGGAAGACACAAGTATTCTGATGAGGAAGTAGACAATCAATTTATCGTACGGTTAGAAATCCAAACTAATGAAGGCAATAATAATTGACGACGAACCCAAAGCTATTGAACTGATTAAGGGCTATATTGAGCATTTTAGTTTTATAGAGATTGTTGCAACTTTCAGAAATGGTTTAAAAGCTATTGCATTTCTAGAAGCTAACCGGGTTGATTTGATTATTTTGGATATAAATATGCCGCACCTTTCAGGGATTGCTCTGGTAAAACTACTCACCAAGAAACCGCTTGTTATTTTCACAACAGCTTATGCGGAATTTGCCATTGAAAGTTATGAAATAGAAGCGATAGATTATCTATTAAAGCCGATAAGTATTGAACGGTTTACAAAAGCCATGTCAAAACTATTGAGAACCCTTCCTGCTACTCAAAAAAAATCAAAACTTCTGTTGGTTAAAAGCGGGAGCAATACCTATCGTATCGAGCCTATGGAAATTTTGTATCTGGAAAAATCCAGCAACTATATCCAGTATTTTTTATTGGATAGAAGGCTATTGGTTAGAGAATCCATTTCTGAATCATTGTGCTTACTACCCGACTATTTTATCCAAATCCACAAATCAATTATCATTAATATGAAAAAACTCGACTACTTTAATAAAGAGGAAGTCTGCATCCACAAAGTTGTATTACCTGTTGGCAGCATGTACAAAGAAGCGTTTCTACAAGCCATGGTAGTCTAAAATGTTTATCAGCTAAAGCATCCGGGATTTACTAAACACAAAATATGCTTCAAGGCAGTCAAATGTCAAATGAATTTTAGACAATACATGATGTCGTGAACTCGCTTTTAACACAGGTTTATGAACCTAAAAACCAAACTTCTTTTTATAGTTCTATTGTTTAGTTATCGTTTAATCGCACAAAAACCGAATTCAATAAACTACTTAAATCAAAAACAACCTGACAAGGTTGCAAGGATTTTTGCCCCCGGTATAGTCAGTACGAATGCAATTGAACACAGCTCGCCTTCATTTTCTCCTGATGGTAAAACAGTACTTTGGGCGGTTATGAAAATGCCTTCTTATCAAACCTATTTGTTAGAGATGAATTTTACGAACAACAAATGGTCATCGGCACATATACCAACGTTCAGTGATACATCAGCAAACGAGGTTTATCCCAATTTTTCGACAGACGGAAACACCTTATTTTTCAGCTCAAATAGAAGATCGAATCCTTCGTCTTCCGAAAAAACAACATTGTGGTATGTTAGTAAAACAACAAATGGTTGGTCTAAAGCGAGAATGGTGGATACAAATTCCATCAACAAGGATATATACCCCAATTCAATAGCTAAAAACGGAAAGAGATATTTTACTATCGGGCCTCACGGAACTTCTGACTGGAATATATATCAAACAAATAGCCTGGGGAAAAGCCATCCATTACCAGCCTACATCAATTCTAAAGGATACGAAGACGGTCCTTTTATTGCTCCTGATGAAAGCTATTTGATTTTTGAATCCGACAGACCCACCGGTATAAAAGGTAATATTGATTTGTATATTTCATTTTTGAAAAAAGATAGAACTTGGACTGAACCTATGAATATGGGTGCGAAGATAAATTCTCCTTTAGCTGAAAGGTTTGCAAAAGTTTCACCGGATGGTAAGTGTTTCTTTTTTGGAAGAAACACTGGTAATGGTTTTGATATTTATTGAATTGACTCAAGTATAATTAAGGAACTAAAAAAACAAGCGGTTAAAGACGGTTTTTTTAATTAGAAACACATTTTGTGAAATTTGGACGTCATAAATTATTAATAAATCTCTTTAATACATTAGTTTAATGGTTTACTAAATAACTTTTTCAGAAGAAAATATCTGTTAGCATTTTTGATTAGAAAAAACTGCTACTAAATTTTCCTAAAACAATTGTGAAGAAAAACTCAATATTCCTGTGTCCACTCTGTCTTCGTCGTCACCTCTTTGCCGTAACAGCTTGTATGCTTCATCATTTATCGGGTGATACTCTACTCCGCCTGTTTTTTTCTGCGTGAAATTAATCTTCCATTTACCTTCAGATTCGTAGTATTTGATTTCCTTCCAGACGAGCTTTTGTATCAGACCATCTTAATCCTGTTAAGGTTCCGAAAATAAACGCTTGTTTTAAAACCGGTATCTTACACTCTGTTTGTACTAATTTTTGAATTTCTTCTAATAATAGATACTCGCGTCTACTCTCTTCTACTTTGATTCCCTTCACTTTCGGACAAGGGTTAGACACAATTAAATTTTCAAGGTGAGCTTGATGTAAGGCTGCTTTAATTTTATTAAAATAGGCAGAGGCAGAACTCCCGGAGAGCTTTTGATTCCCTTTTGTTATTTTTTCTTCGCAAAGGTAGTTTCTGAATCTGGTTAGGAACTTTTCGTTACACTGTTCGAAAGTTATATCTGTTCCGTGAGAAAAAACAACTAAATGTTTGCAAGTGCTATACCATGTACCGTAATCACTTTCCTTTTTCGCTCTCGAGTAAGCTTCTTAAAATATTCAATAAAACTTCCCTGACTTTTGAATCCGCTATGAATATTGTATCTGTTCTCTTGAATTTCGAGAATCCGTTTGGCTTTTATCGATTCGGCTAATTCCTTCGTCTTTCTGTTGTGTTCTTTTTCTAAGGGATTTTTAGGCTTGTCATAAAGGAAAATACGTAAATTTTCATAGTCGGATTTTCCGGCTTGATTAGTCTCTAACGATAGTCGAATCTGTCCGTTTGCAAGCTTAGATTCCCTAATTTTAATTCCCATGATTGAACGTTTTGTTTAGTTTCAAATTAAATAATAACTAAATATTAAAGATTCAACTCGTGCGTAAAACTTTTATCAGGAAAATTCTATTTTTTTATTAAAAGAAACAATAGGAAACAAAAAGCAAGAAGAAATTCCCAACTCATTTTTCAGTCTGGAAATTTTAGGGAGTTTTTAGTTAGAATAGGCAAATAAATGATACTATAAGAAAGTAAAAACCCTATTGAGGATACTAAAAACAAAGATAAGTATACTAAAAGAAAGATGGTTACTTACCGATACAAAAAGTAAACCCTTTTGGGAATCAATTAGTTAGGCGGTTTAGTCTTAAATTCGGAGGAAATATTAGTTTAAAAAAGAAAACTAAAACAAACAATAAGCTATTTCTCATCTGAAAACTTACGGTTCAATTAACTTAGGCATTTTTAAAGAATAGAGTAATACTGAGTATTATCTTGTAAAATAAGATATGAATAGATTCAGACTTAATAGGAGTTTATAAGTAGCGATATTTATGCTCTAATTAAACCTTTTATAACTATTAAAAATGAAGTCATTCTTTTTAAGCTTTGCCTTTCTATTAATTATCATAGATAGTGTACAAGGGCAATCGAATCGAAAATCTTTTAGCCTGTTCGACGGCAAGGCATTTACCGGGTGGGAGGGAGATACGTTAAATACTTGGAAAATTATTGACCTTGCGTTAGTAGGAGGCAGTTTAACTCAAACTGTGCCGCATAATGAGTTTATTGCTACCAAAGAAAGTTTTGGTGATTTTGAACTTATTTTAGAATTTATGTTAACCGGGACCGGATTTGTCAATGCAGGTGTTCAATTTCATAGCGAGCGTTCAAAAGATCCTGTTTTTGAAATGATAGGATATCAAGCAGATTTAGGAGACGGATATTGGGCAAGCCTGTATGATGAATCAAGAAGAGATCTAACTATAGTGCAACCTGACCCTGAGTATTTCTTTTTTTTTAAAACAGATATTCATATCGTATATGGTTAAGCATAATTTTTTGTCCTGACCGGCGCATTCCTTCAACTACCTTTGCTCCTGACATAGATAGCTTAATCCAATTAGTTACGGTCTTAAGGGAATCACCAAATATCGGAAATAGCTTCATTTTTAGGATTACCGCCTCCCCGCGGAATAAACAGGAGTCTCCGATTCCACTATTCTTTTTTTTACCGCAGAGTCTCCTTATTCACGAACTCTGCGACACTACAAATTGATGCTAACCGATATTGCGCGGAACGAAGAAAAACTTATTCCATTTTGTCGAATAATCTGCGTTTTTTCAATTCTTAGTGATGTAGAAACCTTCATTGATTTTCTTTTATTTCTTCCTGATGCAATAAAAAACGGAATGCTGCCAATTGTTGAAAGAAGGCCGACCCCTGCAATAGGAATACCTGTACCCCATTCTGAACCCGCTTTAGCTTTCTGATTATAATTAAATATATCTCCTGTATCGAAACTCTCTCCACTAAAAATCCAAATACCCGTTCCAATCAATGCAGCTCCACCGGCAAGTAAAACTATAGCAGCTTTCTTTTGATTTTTACTTTTTTTAAGGTAGTCTTGACGGGTTACCGGTTGGATACCATTTATTTGTTGACTAAAAGAACGTGCAGTCACTAAAAGCAACAGGCTGCAGATAATAATCATTTTCATACAAAGGAGTTTAACTTAAATCTATTGTAAGTCTCAAGGTTAATTCTTAGTCTCAATCTTTTGGTCGTTATGTTAAGCCTTTTAGTCCCTTCTGTTTATTGATACCCGTTATAAAATAAAGGTCTATTGACGTGGTTTTTAAGCAATTGCAGCAAGGTTAGCCGCATTTATAAATACTTATGTTGTTGGTAATTATTCGTCTTTTTTATCGAATTAACTACGTACCTATTAAATCAAAATCTTATTCTCAAAGACACAGTTGGTTGTGATGTCAGTACTATATTATTCTGTTGTGGTAGAGGAATCCGTCGACTACTTATAGATATAGTTGCAGCTTTTTTAGCATTTTTTGATGAACTTATAAAAAAGGGTATACTAGATAGAGCAACAATCCCTCCTCCTGCAGCAATCAATGGCCCGGTAAAATCAAAATCGAAACCAAAATCATAGCCGTCATCCTGTTCTTGGTTACTTTCATTCCCGCTTGATGCGTGAACTATACCTCCCACCAGTGCGATCCCAAACCCGGTTCCCAGGAGAACCCAGGCTGTTGTTTTTTGAGTTTTACTTTTCTGCAAAAGTTCACTTTTTGAAAAGACCTGCTTGCTTGGTTGTTGACTGAACGACTTTACAACAAAAAATAAAAGTGTCAGAGAAGAAATAATCTTTTTCATGGCAGTTAAATTTAAAGTACACCTACGGGTTTGTATAAAGTAAATGAATATTAAAAATCCAAAAAAGAGTGAAAACACCCCATTTAGATTTTTTTTATAGATTGTGTTAATCGATCTTGAAGAATTGCCGGCCTTGTGTGTTGAGGTTATTGAACCAATTATAAACGGGGTCATAGCTGTTGGTTTTTGGAATAAATCGGCAGGCGTGCACAGGCAAAAGTAATGAAATAGATTCCCTAATATTCATGACAGGTTCTTCCGGCAGGAATAGTTCATTAAAGGCACAACGAAAATAGGTATACCGCAGAGTCCCTACGCGGGCTGTGGTTTTGGCCAAGGAGACTCTGCGGGAAAGGAAGGAGCACACGCAACAATGAATTTTAATAAGTAGCTAGTTAATATAGGAAGTGACAGCAATGTCAATTTTTGGATGATCATCTCCGAATCTTTTTTTTCCTATAAGTGGAGCTTATATAGAATTAGTTGATTAAGTTCCTCCATATCAATGTTATATCTCACTCCATCTATAATAAAAGCCTTTTTCCAAAGAACAGGCTTAGGAGGATTAATTCTATAGAACCTAAGTAAAATCATTAATGGAATAAAACTCGTATAAACTTTAGCCTCAAAAGAATAACCAAAACTATTGTTGCCTTTTTTTCCAATCATGATATAATATGATCCTCCCTCGTACCTAAACAGTTTCATCAATGCATCTTACCCACTCGCGCCCTAGACCTGACGGACGTGGATATCGGCCTTCTCGCTTAAGGCCTGCAGGAGTATGAGCAACGGCAGGTCTGCCGTCACGCACACAGGCAACTTATAATTTAAAGGCCTGACGGGCTAGTAACTTCCAGCTGCCTTTTTCTTTTTGGAAGATCAGAAGAACGCCTAAATTCAATTGAACACTAGTGCCTTTATCGGTTAATTGACTCTTCATTTTATGGCGTACGACAGCAGTTTTGGCGGTAAGCCGGATGGTTTGCTCGCTTATATCCATAGTTAAATAGTCGAGCTTTCCGTTTGTTAAGGCTTCAATAAAAAGTATTCTGTCTTCAATTGTCCCGCCTGAGTGGCCGTAGCTAAGATTTTTGGAAGTTATTTTTTCAAGAGCTGTTTTATTGCCGCTTAGCAATGCTTCTTTTAAGCTTTCAACAGCTGCCGACACCTCTTTTTCCGGTTTTGATTGTGAAAATCCTGCATTTGCGAGCACAAAGCAAAGCAACAGCATAAAAGTATTTCTAATCATCTCTTATATAATTGAAGCTTGAAATTAGAATTTTTTAATAATTAGTACGATAGGTTCAACAGGACAAAGGGTTCTTATTTTTCCGGAGGCCTGCGACAATTGTTCCGGTTATTCAGGCCTTCTACCCACCGTCTTTCCAAGGATCATACACCTCCCTTAAACAAAACGGGTCGCCTAACTATAGTCGGTTATAATTGCCTCCCCAAACCTATTAGTAACGCTTACGTGTTCTCAAAAGATTTATCCAATTATTAATAGAATCCGCTTTTAAACGTGCTTGCGCCATTGGAATACCTCTATTCATCCCAGGCCTTTTATGACCGGTGGCGGTTAACCAAGCATCCTTCATACTGTTTTGGCGCTCGGCAGTCAGTCTTAAAATCTCTTTACCGTTTAGGTACGCTTTGAGTGCATCGTCAATACTTTCTGCTCGGCTTACTTGTTTTTGTTTAAAATACCGCAGTATCTGTTTTGCCATGATCCAATGTCCGGTATCGTCAGGGTGAACACCATCCGCTGCTAAATAAAAGTCCGGTTCTGTAATGCGCTTTTGCTGCAAATAAATTTTCATAGGAAAATGAACATCAGCTACCTTCCATCCTTCCGCTTTACGCATACTCAATAACCAATCCGAATAACGGTCTAAAACAGCGCTATACCCGTTATTCTGTCCTTTCTGCTCATCATAAACCGGAGGTGATAAATGTACAATCTCCGCCCCCGACTTCAAAACTTCATCATGCAACCGGTTAATTCCGTTTTTATATTTTTGAAAACGAGTTTCATCAAAAGGTTTATAAATACCGTCGTTCATTCCATATGATGCCAGCACCAGATCAGGCTTTGTTTGTGCAAGTACCCTTGCAAGTCGCTCGTGCAAATCAGGGCGGGGAAATTTACCGTCGGCGTGTCCGTCTTCCGAAAGGCCCGAAACAGTTTCACTGGGTAGCCCTGCATTTATAAACTCAATGTTTCGCTTAGGGTATCGAGCTATAAACCATGCTTCAATATCGGTAACATAACGGCCGTCATAAGTAATGCTGTTTCCCAAAAACAGTATCCGTTTAACATTTTTCTTTATTCTTTGTGCTTCTGCAGTTCCGGGTTGGAAACTTGTAATGAGAAGTATTGCAGACAAGTAAACAAGGTTGATATTCTTCATACTATTGTTATAAAACTCGAATATACTGATATAGCTATATATATAATTATAAGGAATACAGTACCGCCGGTCCAAGACTAATCGTAACCTTGAAAGGTTCGGAAGGATATTGAGAATAAATTTAAGAACCGTCGGCGGTTATGCTTAAAAACCCGAGCTTCTTATTGCGATCCCTGTTAGAAAGTCGAGACCAATATATTTAAACGGAGTTAAGAATAAGATTTTACAGAACTTGCTCGAGTGATAATGGTTCTGTCGGTAACACCAAACTCTCTTGCTATAGATTTAAAGTTAGTGTTTCCGAAGAAAACGGAGTCTATTTAGTGCAGCAGATTGGACGATTGTCCGGAAAGACCTACAAAATCATTCAAATTAAAAAACATCATTCAAATTAAAAAGCCTCCTTTTCGGAGGCTTAATGCGGTTTTCTTTCAATCGAGGGTATCTTAAGTAACTAATTTATGTGCTATTTATATTACATTCCTGCCGGCACGGGCTTTGTATAACATCAAATGCGGAAATTTGTTTTTTAATCAGTAAGGCCTTAGGATATAATCTTAAGGCCTTATCTTTTTATGGTAAAATATTTATAACAAAGCGGTGCAATAAGGCTCGATCATTATTGTAACATCGACAAGATTGATAAGGTTTAAAAGTGTGCCTAACGGGAATTTTTGGAGGGTTTGCTTTTCCACTTTCGCCTGTTGGGACTTTGATCCTTAAACTCCGGGGGTGGGCCTAATGTTTCCGGCAAAGGATTTTCGGGAATTGGCTTGCCGATAAGTAACTCAATGTTTGCAAGCTTCCTTTTATCCCGCTCATTAACAAAAGTGATAGCAGTGCCCGTACGCTCGGCCCTTGCAGTGCGCCCGATGCGATGAATGTAATCTTCCGGATCAGAAGGAACATCGAAATTAACTACCAGGTCTATTCCTTCTACATCAATTCCTCTCGAAAGTACGTCGGTACCGATAATTACAGGCAACATTTTATTTTTAAAGTTTCTCAGGATTTCCTCACGCTCTGCCTGCTCAATATCCGAATGAAACGCTTCTGCCTTAATTCGACCTGACCTTAATATTTTATGTAATTTTTTTACCTTTTCTTTAGTGGAAGCAAAAATAATTGCGCTTTTGTATTGCCCCTCGTCGAGGATCATCTTTAACAATGTTTCCTTTTGGGTATCAAAAACTTTATAAACTTGCTGGCTGATTCCTTCTGCCGGTTGCGAGGTGGCCAGATTAACCTGATCGGGGTTACGCATCACAGAACGAGCTAATGTCCGAATCCTTTGCGGCATCGTTGCCGAAAATAACAGCGTTTGTCTTTCTTTGGGGAGATGGCTTATTATACGCATAATATCGTCTTGAAAACCCATGTCGAGCATGCGGTCAGCTTCGTCCAGCACCAGATATTTAATATGATCGAACTTCAAAACGCCGGAAGAAATATGTGCCAGTAATCTCCCTGGAGTAGCCACTACAATGTTGACACTGTTTTGAATTGCTCTGCGTTGTTGTTCGTAGACTATTCCGTCGCCACCTCCGAAAACAGCTACAGAACTGATGTCAGCAAAATAAGCAAGCCCTTCTACCTGCTGATCAATTTGCTGCGCAAGCTCTCGAGTGGGAGCCAGAATTAGGGCACTGATCTGTGTTGAGTTTGCCAAGCTGATGCCGTTAAGCAACGGGAGCAGATAAGAAGCAGTTTTTCCGGTTCCTGTTTGCGCACAAGCAATAAGGTCTTTCCCCTCGAGTATTTTAGGGATTGCCATTTGCTGAATCGGCGTGGGCTCCTTATATCCCATACTCTGCAGCCCTTCGAATAGTGAGTCGGTAAAATTAAAATCCGCGAAAGTCAAAACGATAAATAAGAAATTGAAGCAAGTTTAAGATTAATTAACGGGAATAAATGAGCGCATAAATTAAAATTCGTATCCGAATGCGATCCTTTGTGAAACCTACAAGATTTATAACGTTGCAAGACCGGCGTTATTGTTTTCAGTCCTTTAATAAATCCTTTACTACTCCGGATTTTGCTAAAGCTTCTCTTCCGCGTCGATATTACGATTATATTTTTCTATTTCAGCTCCGATTCGATTTGCTTCATCATCTTCAACAAATATCGTTATATCGGTATCCGGATCAAGCTTCAACCAAATGCCCTCCCCGTCTTTTTGTATTTTTAAGTACTCAATACCGGCTTTAAAGATGGTATACGTGTCTTCTTCTTCAGGGAAGACCGCATATTCTGTATTTCCTATTTCAATATCAAAAGGTTCTATCATTAGATGTTATGTATTTTAGGCTGTTTTGCCTGATTTATCTTAATCAAGATTCAAATTTTCCGCGTATTGTTTTTGTGTTACAATATTATCTTCTCTTCACTCCTCTCACCGGCTCAGCTTCTAAAGGATTTTCCGGCCACGAATGTTTTGGATAACGTCTTTTCAATTCTTTCCTTACTTCGAAATAAGTGTTTTCCCAGAAACTGCGAAGATCAGACGTCACCTGTACCGGTTTATAACCGGGAGAAAGCAAATGTATGACA
>JAYULL010000132.1:0-8322 GCA_043763625.1 Sphingobacteriaceae bacterium
CAGATATTAACTTCAGTCGAAGCGTTATTTCTACCATCCTGGCTAAATTAGTTAAGGCCAATATGCTGAAAATGGAAGTTGCAGAAATTGAGGGAGATGCGGTAATTTTCTACAAAACCGGCAGACTGCCTGCGTTTAAGCAGATTTGTAAGCAATGTGATTTGTTGCTCAAAGAGTTTTACGACTATATAAAAGAAATAAAAACTAAAGACGAAGCTAATTACAATTTGTATTTCGACGGACAAATCGGGTTAAAAATTATTATCCATTTCGGAAAAGTTATTAAAACCCGAATACACAATAGGGTAAAGCTAATTGGCGAAGACGTTATTGTTGTTCATAAATTGCTAAAAAACGGCATTCCGGAAAGCGAATATATTTTGGTTACCGATGCTTATTTAAAAAAGATAAAATTTAACACAAACGATACTTTATTCGACTGGAGCAAGCTTACTCAATGTTCAGAAAGCTACGATTACATTGGCGAAGTACACTATAGGTATATCCCGGTAGACGTAGAAAAATATCTTCACTCGTAAGATATAAGCATTATCACCAAGAATCCTAAGCCGCTTAATACAAGTCCACTCATAAAGATATTGTACGACCAAGTAAGCAACTTATACTTCTTAACAAGTACGGCTCCCAAATAATAAATATCGATCGACATATTGTCGTACAATGCGTCCTTTTGTGCTCTCAAAATTTTTATTTGGTTTACAAATTCTTCAAGTTGAAGCTGAGCAAAATTCCCGAAGAAAAGAATGCTTGCTTTTTTATTACTGATGTCGTACTTTTCTTTACTCGTAACATTAGGTCTTGCAGATAAAATTGCAAATACCACAGCTGTTAAACTACTGAAAAGCAAGATGGCCATCGGAAAAACAAAACGGATGCTCTGAAATTCATCGTCGCTTGCAAAGGTAAAACCGGTGCCGAAAAGCGTAATAACCAAAGAAATAATAATAGTATTTATACTGATCATAATATTTGCCTTATTGTCGGCAAGCGAACTTAAATTTATATGATAGCCGTAAACCGAGCGATACAGCGTTTCGATTCCTCGTCCCTCTTTCTTTGGGTTTTCTTCTCCTTTAATCGCTTCTTTTCTTTCAAGTTTAGCTTTTAGTTTTGCTTCTTCTTCTTTAAGCTTTACTATCAGTTCTTGTTGGGCTCGAATATTAGTCTCACGTTGCTCATCGTAATTTAGCGTTGCTTCTTCTGTTTTAAACGTTTTCTTCAGCAAAAATTCCAGCTGTCCTTCCGCCCACTCCAAATCACTAAATGTTTTATTTTGAAGCCTTTCCCATTCTATCCGCAACAGCTGCCCTCTTTCGCCAAATTTCTTTCTACCGACATTAATATAGTCTGCATCGTGTAATATTTCCTGCAATGTTCCGTCAATGGTTGAGTCAAATTTTGTAGATAATATCAATCGTTCAATTTCTGCAATGTCCTCTAATTTGTACTCTCCGTTCAAATATTCTTTTAGAAAGGCCACACTTCTTTCTTCATGGCCCTGATAGGTATCGACATAGCCGATGTCATGGAACCAGGCTGCCAGCATTAGTATCTCGTAATCCCTGCTCGAAAGGTTATAAGCAGCGCTTAGCAATTTACAAGCTTTAACTGTTTCTAAAGTGTGTTTATAGTTGTGATATGTATGTTCGCCTGAAAGCCTATCTTTCATTAAATTGAAAATATGTTCTGAGGCGTTTTTTATTATTGGATTATTGTTTTTCATTGAAAGTCAATTTATTTAAGTGTGATAAAAAACCTTAGTTTGACAACTCGCGTTATGTTATCGTATTATTAAAACATCTAGATGAACAGACATATCGGATTTTTGTTAGGATTGGCTTTTATTTGTGTAAACTCCGGGTGTGGTGAAAAGCAAAAGAAAGAAAAAAATCGGCATGAAGATAAAAAAGAAAAGGACGAAAACATTTTTACCTTACCCGCAGAGTTAAAAGAGATTTCAGGGCTTTCGTTTTTGGACGACAGCACCTTTATAGCCATTCAAGATGAAGAAGGAGTTTTATATACTTATAGTTTAACACAGGCGAAAATAACGGCGGCAAAACAGTTTGCCGGTACGGGAGATTTTGAAGATGTTGCACTTGCCGGAAATGACGCTTTTGCTATCCGAAGCGACGGAAGAATCTATCATATTAAAAACTTTCGTGAAAGCGGTACAGCCATTGATATTTATTCTACGCCTCTTAATGAAAAAAACAACATTGAAGGCTTGACTTACGATAAAGACAAAAACCGTCTCCTATTGGCAAGCAAGGATGAGGGGATAGACAATGATAGAGATAAAGAGATATTTGAGTTTGATCTTAAAACTAAAAAACTCAATCTTCACCCGATTCTCAGTATTGATATTTCAAAAATTGAAAATTATTATAAAGGCGATGCATTAGAAGAAACCTCGAAAAAATTTTTAAAAGCATTAGGTAATACAAACATGAACGAGGTTTTTCGTCCTTCGGCTTTAACTATTCATCCAACAACAAAAGACATTTATGTGTTATCTTCTATTAACAATGTAGTAGCAGTTTTCGGCGATAAAGGAGATTTGAAAAAAATATTTAACTTGAAAGGGAAAGAGTTTATTCAACCTGAAGGTATAGCATTTACTTCATCCGGAAGCTTGTATATATCCAATGAAGGGCGAAGTAAAAAAGCAAATGTGATAAAAATAACGTACTGATTGAGAAACGTACAGATGAGAAAAAGATGGTGCTATGTGTATTTTTTATGCTTTTTGACCTTTTGTTCGGCTTGCACATCTACCAAACCCTACTATGTTAAAAATCAGAGAACTTGGAAGAACTCTTCTCCTCCCGATACTGCCTCGCTTAAGTACACTGTTTACTTAATCGGTGATGTAGGCAATCCGGAGAAAGACACACAAGAGCCAACCTTAAAGCTGTTACAGAATCAATTATTCAATAAAGACGCAACTGATACAACCAATCGTTCAAAACCTGAAGATGCCATTATTTTTTTAGGTGATAATATTTACGAAACCGGTATGCCTGATTCTTCGGCTACAGATAGAAAAGAAAAAGAACGAAGGATTAGTGAGCAAATGAAGATTGTTAAAGAATTTAGGGGTCGAAAGATTTTTATTCCCGGTAACCACGATTGGAATAAGAGTCATACCGGAGGCTCGGTTACGCTAAAAAGGGAAGAGGATTTTGTAGAAAACTACTTGGGTAAAGAATCTTTTTTGCCACAAAACGGCTGTCCCGGTCCTGTCGAGGTTCAAATGAATAAAGACCTCGTAATCATATTACTGGATTCAGAATGGTGGTTACACAAATTCGATAAACCGCAGGGTTCAGATGATGGTTGCGCAGCCGGCAACAGGTACGAGGTAATAAAACAGGTTGAAGAAATTGTTAATCGTAACCGGGGTAAGAATATTGTACTGGCACAGCATCACCCTTTATTCAGCAACGGGCGACACGGAGGCCATTATTCGTTACGCGACTATATTTTTCCCCTGACTTTGGTTAGAGATAATTTATGGATTCCACTGCCGGTTATCGGCTCCATTTACCCTTTACTCCGGCAATACGGGGTTTCACGTCAAGACCTTTCTAATAAAGATTACCAGCAATTGCGGCGTGGTTTGCTCAGCGTACTTCAAAATGAAAAAAATGTGGTGATCGCTGCCGGACACGAGCACGCCCTTCAATTTAATAAATACAAAAATTTGAACCACATTATTAGCGGGGCCGGAAGTAAGCGTACATCCTTAATTAAAGGTAATGATGCTTGGTTTACTCATGGAACCAAGGGGTTTGCACGGTTAAATTACTATACAAACGGGCAGTGCTGGGTAGAATTTTGGGAACCTGAAGGAAAGGGAGAAAAGGGCACTTTAGTTTATCGAACTCCGCTCTACGCAATTCCTCCCTCAACTAAAGCTCAAATTGCAGAAGAAAAACAAATAAATTATAAAGACAGCACTAAAGTAATTTCGGCAAGTAATGAGTATAAAGCCGGGAAATTAAAACGATTTTTCTTAGGCGAGCATTATCGCGATACCTGGAGCACACAAATTAAAGTTCCTTTCCTTGACTTAAGCTCCTTTGCAGGCGGCTTAACCTCTGTTCAGTTAGGCGGTGGGCATCAAACCACTTCTTTGGAATTTAAAGGCAAGGACGGGCTTACCTACACTTTTAGAAATGTTGAAAAAGATCCAAGCAAAATTATAAGTGAAGGGCTAAGAAAAACTTTCGCTGAAGACATTTTTCAAGATCAAATTTCTACTGCTCATCCTTATAGCGGAGTAATGGTGCCCCGATTAGCCGAGGCGGTCGGTGTTTACCATCCTAAGCCGAAATTAGTTTATATGCCTAACAGTACCCTATTAGGGCCATATATTCAGCAGATCGGCGGCAGGCTCGGGTTTATAGAAGCCAAACCAGACGAGGATGTGAGTCTTGTTAACTCGTTCGGCAATGCAAAAAACGCGGTTAGCACCAAAAAACTTTACGAAAAACTCCGGGACGACAACGATAACCGGGTTGATCAAGAGATGTTTTTAAAGGCTCGTTTGCTTGATATGCTTATCGGCGACTGGGATCGCCACGAAAACCAATGGCGATGGGCAGAATTTAAAAAAGATAAAGGCTCGTTATACCGCCCGATTGCCCGAGACCGGGATCAGGCTTTTCCGAAGTACGACGGGATTTTACCTTGGCTGGCAAGCAAAGTGGTAAAGTTTGAATCGTTTGGTTATAAAATTAAAAGTCCGAAAAGCTTATCGTTCGAAGCTCGCAATCTCGACAGGAATTTTTTAAATGAATTAACAGAAGTCGATTGGATTAGAATTTTGAATGAGATGAAGAAAAACCTGTCGGACGGCGTAATTGAATCAGCTATCCGGCAAATGCCTCCCGAAACTTTCTCTAAATCCGGAGATATTCTTATTAAAAAGCTAAAATCAAGACGAGACGCCTTACCTGCTACTGCACGCGAATACTACCGAGAGTTAAGCAAAAATATTTCTATTGCCGGATCAGATAAAAAAGAGTTTTTCAAAATAGAGCGATTAGAGAAAGAAACGATTGTTCGCCTGTTTAAAATTACCGATGCCGGAATAGATACTAAGGTGTATGAGAGAATCTTCCAAAATAATGAAACTTCGGAAATTAATATTTATGCACTTAATGGCAAAGACAGTATTAGGATAATGGGAATTTCGAATTTTAGTCCGATAAAAGTTCGAATAATAGGGGGAAAAGGAAATGATGTAATATCCAATAATTCCGAAAGCGGCAAAACGGTGCTTTACGATACAAAGGAAGGGAATCAAATTGCCGGGAACGTAGTTCTCCATCTATCAAACCATGCTGATGTTACCGATTACAAGCCCAATACCTATCACTATAACCTCACGGGATTTAAACCTGCGGTTGATTTTAACGGTGACGACGGGTTATTTTTGGGAGGAGGAATTGGAACTAAGCATTATAGTTTTAAAAGGGAGCCGGCCTATCAACAGAGTTTAATAGGTGATTATGCTTTCAAGAGCGGCGCTTATGGTATTAGATATTCCGGCACCTTTTTTTCAGTCTTTAGCAGGAAAACCGACATTTTGATAAACGCAGGTTACAATGGCCCTAAATACACCTTTAATTATTATGGAGAAGGTAACTCTACGCCTAACTTGGACGATCCAAACTTATACTACCGAATTAGAACAAAAAACCTTGGAGTTACAGCCTTTATACAACACCGATATACCAAAGTGTTTTCGGTAGGAATAGGTCCGGGTTTCGAATATTATAGGGTTGAACAACCGAGCGACAGATTTGTCGGTAGCCCGCAGTTCCCGGATAAAGAAGAAGCTTCGGCTCCTGCCCGTTTCGGGACAATTCGATCTTTCACGAGTGTTAACTTTGTCGACAATTTGATGTTTCCTACCTCGGGTGTAAGGTGGCGAAACGAGGCAAACTACTTTTCAGAGTTTTCGAACACTAATTATAATTTTCTACACTTAAGGAGTACTGTTTCCTTTTATGCAACTCCAAATATTTTACTACCACTTACCACAGCGTTTCGTTTCGGAGCTGCTACTAACATTGGTGAGTATAAATTTTTTCAAGGGAATTCGCTTGGCGGTAACACGTTCTTAAGAGGATATAGGAATAATCGTTTTACGGGAAGGTCAATACTGTTTCACAACACGGAAGTAAGAGTTAAGGTAACTAACCTTCGCAATTACTTTCTTTCCGGCAACTTGGGAGTGTTCGGATTCTTTGATACCGGAAGAGTATTTTCTGATAATATTGAGAAAAATACTTGGCATACCGGATATGGGCCGGGCATATGGATTAAGTTCTACAATCTATTTCTGGTATCGTCCTCCTATGGCTTTTCAAAGGAAGGGCAAAATATAAACGTAAAAACAGGAATTTCCTTTTAACAAAAAAAGAGGCAGCCTTTTTTAAGACAGCCTCTTTTGAGGTGATTTTAAAATAACTTACGATATCTTTTTTCCGCCAATTGGATAGCATTATATGCGTTTACTATTCCTCCTGTTACGCAAATTTCAGCAAAATTAACTCGTTTAGAACCATCGCCGTCTCTCACTTTAACTTTATGATCCACCTTGCTTACTGATTCCAGTATGATACTTTTCACTTCAACGGCTGTGAACTTAGGGTAATACGAACGAATTAAGGCAGCCAATCCGGCAACAACCGGCGACGCCATACTCGTACCGTCGTTATCTTTATACTTCGATTCGGGCATTGTTGAATTAATTTTAACACCTGGAGCAAAAACATCTACCGCTTTTTTGCCGTAGTTAGAAAAATCAGCCGCTAACGTTTCATCGTTTTTCCAACCTGAAGCGCCTACTTCAATCCAAGCAGCAGCAGCCCCGGTATTTAAACCCGTAGAATCTACGTAGTTCCTATTCGGAAAATTGCGCTCTTTGTCTGTATTTTTGCTTTCATTACCTGCTGCGTGAACAAGCAATACATCTTTTGACATTGCATAACGGACAGCGCTGTCAACAGCAAGTTTGTTCGGAGAATATGCTTTGCCGAAGCTCATATTTATAACTTTAGCTCCGTTATCTACTGCATATCTTATAGCATTAGCTACATCTTTATCCCGTTCATCCCCGTTGGGCACAGTTCTTACACTTATTATTCTTACATTATCAGCAACTCCCTTTATTCCAATCCCATTATTTCTATTGGCGCCGATTATTCCTGCAACATGGGTGCCGTGCTCCGCATCGGGTCCTTTAACATCATTGTTGCCGTAAAATCGCTCTTGAGTATCAGCATAATTGTCACCCACAGTATCTCTCGGATCAAACTCTAAATTATAGTTATAATTTACTTGAGCCTCAAAATGCTTAACTCCTTCTGTAACTTGTTCATAAAATTCTTCGAAAGTGTCGGCATCCTTTTTTAAAGCGTTTTTTATTATTTTTAGGGTTCTCGATTCGTTATCATCATCCGTTTTATAACTGTCCAAATCCTGAAGGGTAAGGTTCTTCTTGCCTATTTTGCTAACAATCTGATCAGTGTATTTTTTGATATTGGAGTATACTTGTTGACCTCTTTGAGCGCTTTGATAATTATTGGCGTAATCTTCTAATAAGGTTTTATATAATTCATACTCCTTCTTTTCTTTCGGTTCGAGAGGAGTTGAGTTTATAACGGAGGCATATTTAGGTTGTAATCTTCTTACCAAACGAGTGACCTCTAAATTGTCATATTGATATGTTCCCCTTTCAGATCCCAAAAAATCCCAGCCGTGCATGTCATCAGCATATCCGTTTTTATCGTCATCGGCTTTATTTCCGATAACTTCCTTTTTGTTTATCCAGATAACATCCTTCAGATCTTCGTGGTTGATATCAACACCGCCGTCGAGAACTGCAACATTTACAGTAGTGCTCTTTTTACCTTTTAACAGACTATAAGCTTTTTCGGTGCTTATTCCAAAAACACCATCTGTTTTTAAGTCTAAATTCTGCCAGTTTGGTTTGGGCTTCTCTTTATCATCTTGAGCCACCACCAAGGCCGGCAAGCTCACAACAAGGATGAATATACTGTTTAAAATTCTGTTCATCATATTACTTAAAATAAATTCACTAATAACAAAGACAGGAATATCAGGGATAAGTTTAAGGAAAATTAATACAATGAATAGAAATAATTATACAGAACAAGCAACACTCATAAAACAAGAAACCCTTTGAATTTTATTCAAAGGGTTTCAGCAATAAAGATTTGGCACCGACCTACTCTCCCACATGTTACTGCAGTACCATCGGCT
>JAYULL010000133.1:0-34225 GCA_043763625.1 Sphingobacteriaceae bacterium
ATCCTTAAAACGATTAGTATATTCAGGTTTATACAGATTTATCATCCTGATTTAGTTTCTGCAATTTAACAAAAAAAATGTGGGTACACAGTAGGTTTGCAACGCGGATGTGCGGAATCAACAATTGCATTGTTTTTATTACATTAAAAATGTTTGCCACGTTACATCCTCATTACAAACGAGAATTAT
This sequence comes from Sphingobacteriaceae bacterium, assembly GCA_043763625.1. GTDB lineage: Bacteria > Bacteroidota > Bacteroidia > Sphingobacteriales > Sphingobacteriaceae > Rubrolithibacter. The sequence continues at coordinate 190 of JAYULL010000133.1, forward strand.
TTGAGGTGGCTAAAGGTTTCGATTCGTGGAGACATGAACCGAGGCGATGTTAGACTTAATATACTTTTAGAAATGAAAATCTGTAGGATAAAGAGGGCGACACAGTCGCTGACCTCGCTGCATCCTCGTTATTCAAACGAGGACAATTAGGGGCTTTTACAAACGAGTACCTTATCGTAACAATAATTAACTTGCTTCTTGGCAGTACTCAATCATTCGTCCTTCCAAACCTCAAATAATAAAACACCAAATTAAAAGCAATAACCCCGTGATTCAAAAGATTACGAACCAAGCCGTAATGCTTCGTCAAAATATCAAACCGCTCTTTCAAACTTTGCCGGTGTTTTTTCTTCGACATGCCGCCGACCAAGTATTTTGCGACGAGCATATTGGTATTTACTACTTTCTTAGCGTTTTTCAAAGCATTCAAAATCCAGTCAATATCCGAGCTTAATTGATAGTTTAAATTGTATGGCTCTGTTATGCTTCGCCTTACGTAAATCGCTTGGTGACTCACACTCATCCCAAACCGGAAACTTTTATGTGTTAATTTTTCCGGTGCTTTATGTCGGCGCAAGCCCAAACTGCTCCAATTCTCGTCGAACATTTCGGTTTCGCCGTAATAGATGTCAGCATCGGGAGATGTCGCAAAAACTTTTTCTACAGTATCGGGAGCATAAATTTCGTCGCCGGAATTCATAAACAAAACATAGTCGCCGGTTGCGAGAGCTAAGCCTTTGTTCATCGCGTCGTAAATTCCCTTATCCGGTTCGGATATTATTTTAGAGATTTTATCGCTGTATTTTTTTATCACTTCGAGCGTCCCGTCGGTAGAGCCGCCGTCGATTATCAGGTATTCAATATCCCGGTAGGTTTGATTGATCATGCAAAGAATTGTTCGCTCAATATCGCGAGCGTTATTGTAAACTACCGTTATAACTGAGAGCTTAGGCATTTGCTTGGATTGCTTTTTGGAGAATTGCGAACAACTCTTTACCTAACTGCTTCCGGCGCTCGAAGCCTTGTTGTATCAACTCATCTTGAGAAGGATTAGCCCTTTCGACTTGCAGCATTTCAATCATTTTTCCGGCAAGGTCGTCCACCGAACCGGCGGCAAAAAATGTAACCAAGCTGTTTGTAATTTCACGGTTTACCGGAATATCTGAAATTATGCTGGGAACGCCGAGGGTAACCGCGTTGTAAACTGCGCCTCCACCGGGACCGCCTTCAAACAAAGTCGGCTGAATTAAAGCCGCAGCATTATCAATCAAGGCCATTTGGTCTTCTTTCGAGATAAAGCCTAGCAGTCGGATTTTTTCTTGCAGATTATTGCCGGAAATGAAGTCTTTTAATTCTTGAATATATTCGGGAAAACGCTCATCGTGCATTTTGCCGGTACATAATAATTGAGTGTCGTGATTTTTATCAAGCACCAACTTTAACGCTTTAAAAGCGGTGAGATGGTCCTTATGTTTCCAGAATTGATTGGAGATAATAAAATACTTTTCCGGCAAGTTATACCTGCTTTTAAGCTTTGTCAAATCGTAATTTCTGAGCTTCAAGTCAGGTTCCGGCGGAAGGAAAGAGAGGTTGTAAACGTTACTGTTCTCACTATAATATCGTCCGATTTCTTCTTTTACGGTGCCGGAATTCACGATAACAGGATTGCCGACTTTTACCAAATTACTGTATCGGTTATCACGACTTTTGATTTCGTCATTCGGGAAGAAATGCGGTAGAGCTTTATGCTGTAAATCAGGAATATATCCAACCCAAGGAATCGAAAAATTAATTGAAAATATTTTTACTACCGGAAACAGCACATCGATTTTTAGATCTTTTAGTTTGGTTTCGAGACTGCTTTCAAGGTAATTGTAATAAACAATTTCTACTCCGCTTCCCACAAACGCTTTCCGCATTTTTGGATTTATATGGCTCTTTTTGAACTTGATTGTTTTACCGGAGCTCAACGAGGCTTTGGCTGACAGTAAGAAAAGCTTAACCTCTGAAACCCAATCGTAAGGAAGAATTAGAAACATTTTAAGGTTTTGTTCTTCCCTAATTGCATTTAGTCCGTTCACCAAATAATGTAAAAAGTCTATCCCGCCGTCCCAAGAAAGATGAGCTCCCCAAACTGCTATGCGGGTTTGTTTTTGCATCTGTTGATATTCGAATTTTTGTCATGCTGAGCGTAGTCGAAGCATCTTCACTGATACTCTTTGACTCGCTATCAGTGTCACCGATATTAGCGCAAGTATTATCATCCCGGCTAAGGGTTAAAAAGTGGAGTCTTTAGATCCTTCGTTCCTCAGGATGACAAACTGCCTTAGTAGCTTAACTTTCTAAATTACTTCACTTTCCTAACCGGACTGCCTACATACGTTCCCGGCTCTGTTATATCTCTTGTCACGGTCGAACCGGCACCTACTATAACATTATCACAAATGTTGATGTTGTTTATCACCGTGCTTCCGACTCCCAAAAAAACTTCATTGCCGATAATCGTCCTGCCGGAAACAGTTGCGTTCGGACCAATGTGGCAATGTTTTCCAATCTTAACTTCGTGCTCCACAACCGCAGCTGTATTGATAATGGTATTGTCGCCGATTATTGCCTCGGGACCTATATGACAGAAATTCCCGATAAAACAGCCGTGCCCTAAAAAAGAACCTTTACCGATATGAGCGCTGCCGGAAATAATACTTTTTATTTTGAGGCCGCTGTATTGCAAAAAGTCGAGGCGGCGTTTAAAATTATCACCTGCAGAAAAGAATATCTCATTCTCTCTCAAGAGCTCTTTTGAAACTTCTTTAACTACCGGAAAAGACAGAATTTTTTCGTCGGGACGAGCATTTTCATCAATAAATAAAATTTCGGCTTCGGGATTCCCTGCTAAAAAAACATCTGCAACACTTCGTGCATGTCCTCCACATCCAACAATCAAAAGTTTCGACATTATTTATTAAAATAGCTTTTTATAGACGTGCAGATATCGGTAATATCTTCTTTTGTAAGTCCCGGATAGCTCGGCAAATTAATTCCTCTCCAGCCAATATTTTCCGCAACTCTGTGCTTTTGGTAATTTCCGGAATACATTGGCATGGTATGAACCGGGTAAAACAGCGGACGAGTTTCGATTCCGGCACTTTTTAAATGTTCACGCAGCAATTCCCGGTCTTTAATTTCGTTAACTAAAATCGAAAACATCCAGTAAGAATGTACCGTGTTTTCCTCCTCGTGATGATAATCTACCGGCACACCTTCGAGCTGTTGAATATATACTAAACTTACCGCCCGTTTCTTTTTTATAAAAGAGTCGGCCTGCTCAAGTTGAGCCAACCCGATGGCAGCGCAGATATTAGTCATCCTGAAATTATATCCCAAAACATCATGCCAATACTCGCGATACTGAGCTAAGCCCTGACCCCTAAAGTGCATCGAACGTTTATATAGTGTTTCGTCGTTTGTAACAACCATCCCGCCTTCGCCGGTGGTAATGGTTTTATTACCGAAAAAACTGAATGTAGATATATCGCCGAAAGTACCTACGTGTTTCCCCTTATAATACGTCCCGAAAGCTTCGGCCGCGTCTTCAACCAAAAACAAATTATTATTCCGGCAAATTGCAGTTAACGCGTCCATATCGCAAGCCTGCCCGTATAAGTGCACCGCCATAACTGCTTTAGTTTTAGGTGTAATTTTCCGTTTTACATCTTCCGGATCCATCTGCCAAGTCGATTCTAATGAATCTACAAAAACCGGAGTTGCGCCGGTATAAGCTATGGCGTTAACCGAAGCTATATAAGTAAGTGTAGGAACAATTACCTCGTCACCTTCTTTTATTCCGAGAGTGAGCAAAGCTAGATGAAGTGCTACAGTGCCGTTACAAACAGCGGTTGCGTGGTTTATCCCGATGTATTTTGCAACACCTGATTCAAACTCCGCTATAAATTTTCCTTTCGAAGAAATCCAAGTGGAGTCTATACATTCGTTTACATATTTTTTTTCGTTTCCGGTTAGGGAAGGCTGATATACAGGATATTTATACATATCAATTTTTTATAAGTGTAAGCCCCAAAACTCCTATTCCGGGCAACTCTTCAATCGAATTAAAACTTTGAAATTCTGAAGATATATAAAAAGGATCTTTAATAGTTTCGAAATGCTTTTTTGCCAACCATCGGCCTTCGTATTCTTCAAAAAAACCTTTCCGCTTTTCGCCGAATACGTTTTTGGAAGCAATAGCATAATCGGAAATTTGATTTAAAAGTCGCTTTTGAATTGCCTCTTCATCGTAAAATCGCTGAAAGAAATACTTTCCGTCTTTCGAGTGTGAATCTAACTCGTAAACGTTATTCGAACGATATTCTTCAAAAAACTCTTTTTTTATCGGGAAGGTTAAAACAAGCTTGCCGCCGGGCTTTAATACCCGCCAAAGTTCTTTTATTGCAGCAGAATCGCCGGTTCCGTTTATGTGTTCGATGACGCTTATAGATAAAATATTATCAAAACTGTTATCTGCATAATCAAGATTGGTAGCATCTTCTACAAAGGTTTTAAAAGTTCCCTTAACGGGAAGAAAATCGGCCATAGACCGAACATTTTCAGTATCGCGTTTATCCGGATTGATGTACTTATAATTAATATCGAAATTGCCTGAAGCATAAAAACCGAACAGATACGGCGAGGAGACATCAAGAACTTTCGAACCGTTCGGCAGAGGGAATAAGGCTTTTGCACAATAATCAAACTCAAAATAGCGCACAATTGAAACCGGAGTAAGTGCAAGATTGAATGCCTCTTTATGCTTGCCAAACAATTTCATCCCGAACTTATAGCCGAAATTTAAAAACTCTTTCCCTATTAAATTTTGTTTTAACGCTTTGGCGCGATAGCTGAGAGCTTTCGCCAGAAGATATGGGAATAAGAGAATTTGCAGGTATTTCATTTTAACTTGCCTTGTAATAGGCGCAACAATATAAAATTTTCTTTTTCACATCATGCCGGTTGGCAAATACTTTTTTCGTGTTCAATCTCTTTATAAAGGCTCTCAAGAGAACGCTTCGCTTAGTTTTCCTTCAGCTGAAAAAGTATTCAAAAAAGCCGCTGCTTTTGAAATTTTGTTCGTATAGCCCGGATAAATCTTGAAGTGCAATCCTCAGCCGCGTAAAAGTTTCTGCCGGCTGTTCTTTTGGGAAACGCTTCGAGGATAGCTTAATTTCATCCCCAATTGTCAAAACCTGCATACGATTTATCGGACTCTACTTCCAAACTTTCAAAGGCAGACCGGTTATCTGCTCCGCCTTCTGCAATTTTTACACCTGCCGGAACTACCCTTTTATTAAACCCCGGATTCTACTGAGCAACTTTTTAACAGCACTTTTGCGGAAAAAATCTTCCAAATCACGCTGTATTTCCGGGTTTATTTCAACTGTATCAGGAAATACAAATTCCTTTTCTTCCTGCAAAACTACGTCATACTTCGAAGTCTTTTTGGAATGAGTGCCGGAATTATCTTGACCGATATTATTAATTTTCGCCCGACTTGCAACCGCATGCAGCTTATTTTGCTTTGATGCATTATAGGCAAAGCGAATCGCCCAAGAATCAACCTCGCCGTTTATTTGCTTAATCAGCATAGGTGATAAATCTGCACCGCCTTTATTGAAGACTTTTCTTAAGTTTTCATCGGGAATAAAGTCATTTTTATCCTTTATCTCCCAATCAATACTCTGCCACCTGTCTTTCCAAGTCGCCCAACTCCATGATGAACCGCGATAAGAAAAGTACGCACTTTCGGCTAAACTCCCTACAGCCTTAAACGGGTAAGCGTATCCGGTAACGGAAAACACGTTTTGCTCGTTTTCGTACCTCCCCAAAGCTTGATTCATGAAATCCAGAAAATCGGAAGTGCTTTCTAAATCGTCTTCCACCACAATAACTTTATCGTGCTTCTCGAAAACTGTCGAAACTCCGCTAATTACAGAATTCGCCAAGCCTTTATTTTTTTCTCCGGTAATGAGTTCTGTCTTTTTGAATCCGGTAACAGCTTGAACAATTTGTCGCACTTCGTTTACTTTGGCTTCGTCTGACGGAGTTTTCGGTCCGTCTGAGAAAATGTACAGCTCCGTTTCAGCCGCTAATCTGTTTTGCATTAAGCCGCTAATCGTTTTTTTAGTATGCTCGGGGCGGTTGTAAACAAAGAGTATCAGGGGAGCTAAATCGGCCATCGGTTTCTACAGGCTTCAAAGATAGTATAGTGAGGGGATTTAGGGAATTTTTTGGGAGGGGATGTTTTGGCGGAGAGGGAGATCTTAACGGTTAAGGCTTTGGGAAGATGGCGAATAGAAGCACTTCATGGTCGCCCCAGCACAAGGCCTAGTTAAATGTAGAAAAAGCTCGAGAATTACTTCACTCGTCATTTTTGCAAGTGCCTGTGTTGTGCGTAGTTTCTATCTTAATAGATTTTCTAGGTCATCGGCATTTTTTATCTTGACTTCACGAGAATTATTACCTTCAAACGCCCCAACAACTCCCGCTTGTTCTAATTGTTCGATGATTCTTCCCGCTCTGTTATATCCTAATTTTAATTTTCTTTGAATCAGCGAAGTTGAGCCTTGCTGATGTAAAACGATTATCTGAGCGGCTTTTTTTAGAAGGGGGTCTGCCTTTGGTTTTAATGTTGGTTGAAATTTAATCTTAAATGAGTCTTCAATTGAAGTTATTTCATCGATGATATTATCAAAATGGGGAAAGCTAGTTTTAACCACGGCAAAAAGTGGATTCAATTTATGATTGGTTAATGTGATTTTTTTTTCTTCTTGTTTGTTTGTAAACTTCGTTTCAAGTTCAAAACTTTCGCTCAATGCTTTCAACATAGCTTTTTTGTTAAATCCAAAAAGCCCTGGTGATGGTATTTTAAATGCTTTAATTTTTCCTTGAAATTCGTTTAATTCCTTATCAAAAACCGCTGCCGTGGTTTGATAGTCCAAAATAAGACTGCTTAGTTGAGATATAAAGGAGTTGGAAAAAGCTGAAGCCTTACTATTGTCGACAATCAAAGAAAGACGTTCAATATATTTCTTAATTTGTATTTTATCTGAAAGCTCTTCAAGTGTGTCTTTTGCCTGTTCAAGCTTTGAATTTAATTTTTCATAATACGTCTGAACGAAATATACTTGAAGAATGTTGTCATCGATTTTTTCTAACATTTCAATTATTTCTAAGCAATTAAACGCTAAAGACTTATAGAACCTTTGCTCTTCTTCTCTTTTTAATTCGGCAATTTGATTAAGTAACAGTTGTTTATTTATATTATTTGCTTCTGCTAATTGATTATTAAGAATATTCAGCTTTTGATTTTGTCTTAATTGAGCATTAAGCATTTCTTTATTTAAAGCAACAACCTGCTGTAATTTAAAAGACTGGTGAATGTTAATTATGCGGTCAAAAGTCGAAAGATTTGTCGGTGGCATTATGTCGGTTTTTTACAATTACGCACAACTTGTTTAAAGACACAATCACTAGCGTCTATTTTCGATCTAACTAAGGCAATTTATTATTCTTTTCCAAAAAGATTTGTCGCTAAATCTTTAAACACCTCTAATATTCGGACCACTTAATTAAATCTTTTTAATCCGAAGATCCACAACGCTGACAGGGTTTCGAAACCCTGTCAGCGCTAACCGCCTACTCTACCGGAGTTCGCCCATAAATTATTTCTATTGCCAAATTAACCTATTTAAAGTAAAACGCTGACAGGGTTCCAAACCCTGTCAACGTTGGGCAATCGCTAAAATGCACCACCTTATTAAAGAAAATATAAACAGACGAGTTACCCTTTCCGGCTTCGAGTTTGAAGCAGTGGCCAAAGACTTTAAGCCCGAGCAAATAGAAAGAAAGAGTATTTACTGCAAGAACTGCGAAAGACGGTTATGGAAATACTAAGGCCGGCTTTAAAGCAGCAACAACTATAAATCGTTTCCACTACCACTTAAAATGGAACAGTTTAACCGAAGCAGCAGGCGCAACCGTCGGCCAAGACGTTACAATAAATTGAACCTTGAATAGGCTCAAGCTAAATAACCATTAAACCCGAACGCCTGTTAGCGGTGGGTTTATTTATATGCTATTGCTGCACTTGACGGTCCGGCCAATGGAATAAGGGAAGTTGATTTGAATCCAACTTTATTTGCCCATTTATTGAAGTCGGTAAAGGTGTAATCAAAACCTTTACCTGTTTCAATCAGCATATTTAAACTCATCATTAAACCGAAAACATTTTTGTTTCTCTCATCATCTATCACTCCTTCAATAGCTACAAAAGCACCGCCGGTAGGTAAAGCATCAAAAGCTTTCTGCATCAACATTATTTTGGTTTCTTCATCCCAGTCATGCAAAATGTTTCCCATTACTATAATATCAGCTTCCGGTATAGCATCTTTAAAGAAATCACCTTTTCCTGTTTTTACGCGGTCGGCTAATTGAAACTGTTGGATTGTTGCATTGGCAATAGGTTCGACCGGCGGCAAATCCCATGTAGTGCAATTCATGTGTGCCTGATGTTTGGCAACCATCAACGAAAGTAATCCTGCAGAGCCTCCCACGTCAACAAGAGTTTTGTATCCTGAGAAATCAAAAACTTGAGAAAATGCCATAAAATTTCCCATTTGAATTCCACTCATGGCGTGGATAAATTCTTTTAATCTATCTCCATCAGAATACAAGGCTTCAAAAAGATTTTCTCCGCTTTTTGCTTCGTTTTGCTGAACCCCGGTTAATAAGCCTTCTTCCAAGTTGCCCCAGAAACCATAGAGACGATTGTTCAACATCTCAAGCATTCCTCCCATATAAGAAGGTTTCTTTTTGTCGAGAAAAAAATCGGTATCGATACTGTTCGAATATTTGGCTGTTTCAAGCAAACCAATTCGATTGAGAAAACCAAATGTTGTAAGCGAGTCTAAATAATCATATACATTTCGGTCGGTGCATTTTAAACCTAAATGTGATTTCAGTTCAATTGCTGACATTGCTTTATTTTCAGCAAGTGTTGTAAAAATCTGAAACTTTACAGCTGATAAAAGAATTTTTGAAGCCCAAAATCCGGTTCCGATTTTCATTATGTTTTCGGGAGTTGGATGATTTTGTTTTTGTTCCATTTTGTTTTTATTTATAATTTGTTTGCCTGCTTTGCTTTCGGCTTACCCAATGTTTGTTTTTTGTCTGATTGTTTGAGTTGTAAAATGTCGTCCAAAATTACTGAAAACAGTTTGCCGGTTTAAGAAGGTGGCGATTTTCACCACAAATGTTAATGCGGAGAACCAATGGTTGATTAACCACAAATGTGTCTGTGGAGCACTTAAACCGCTTTTTTGCCAAACCTGGTGTGTGTGCCTTGAATGGTAAATATAGGAGGAATTTCTAAAAGTCGGAGGGTTCAAGTCCCTTTATGTGCCGGTGTAACGCCCGGAAACATTTTAAGCCGAAAGGTGGTTTATTGCATTAATCCGGGGATTTGAGCAATCAGTTTTTAAGTTTTCTGTCCTTAGCGTAACCTGACACCCTAATTTTTAACATTTAACTGAAACGATTTGAGAATTTAAAAAATTCACTTTACTTTTGGTTTAACCGGTTGGTTAACGGACGGGTGCAAAGAAAAAAATTTGAGTACAGAAGAAAAAATATTGAATGCTGCTAAAAATGTGTTTGTTATAAAGGGTATGGCAGGCGCACGGATGCAAGATATTGCCGATGAAGCCGGGATAAACAAAGCATTACTTCATTACTATTTCAGAAGCAAAGAAAAACTGTTTGAAACCATTTTCAGTGAAACCGGTCAGCGGTTTATACCTGAAGTAAATAAATTAATTAATTCTGATTTGCCGCTGTTTGAAAAGATTGAGGGTTTTTGTCAAAAATACATTGAAATGGGGCTGGAGAACCCGTATTTACCGCTTTTTGTTATTAACGAAGCTAATAAGCAAGATCACGACTTTGTGAATAAAATTTGGGGAAGCCAAAAGCCGGATGTAGGAAAACTGATTGAACAGATAGAGTTTGAGGTGAAAGCGGGTAATATAAAGTCGGTTAGTGCGGCCCAATTGCTAATGAACATTATGTCGCTTTGTGTTTTTCCTTTTTTAGGTAAGCCCATTTGGCAAATGTTAACAGGAATGGATGATTTGCAATTCAGGCATTTAATTGAATTAAGAAAAAAAGAAGTATCAAAATTTATAATCGATTCGATAAGAAAATAAAATTTTTGCAATGAAGTTAACTGTTTGGTTAAACAACTTAGTTATTATAGGAACTTTGATTGTGTGTTTGGAAACACCGGCAAATGCACAACAAGAAGCCACTCTTACTTTAGCAGAAGCACAAAAAAAGGCTGCAATAAACTACCCTTTAGCCAAACAAAAAGATATTATCCGGCAAACGGAGAAAATAATTATAAACAACTTGCTTAGGGCCTACTTGCCACAGCTTTCTTTTAACGCACAGGGAACGTACCAGTCAGAAGTGACTCAAGTTGAAGTACCGATTCCGGGAATCAGGATTAATGCTCCCGATAAAGACCAATACAGGGCCACGGCAGATGTTAACCAATTGCTTTTTGACGGAGGCTCAACAGAACAACAGAGAAAATTTCAACATCTTTCAGCAGAAACAGAAGCACAACGAAATGAAGTTGAACTCTATAAAACTAAAGAGCGGGTTAATCAAACTTATTTAAGTATTCTTTTTTTAAACGAGCAGCTGCAACAGATCAATTTGGTTAAAAAAGATTTAGAAATAGGGCTTGCCAAATTGAAAGCTCAAGTTGCAAACGGAATTGCCTTTAAATCCAATCTTGATGTTTTACAAGCCGAGTATCTGAAAGCAAATCAACGTCAAACTGAAGTCCGGTGGTCAAAAGAAGGGCTTTTAGAAACTTTAGGCCTTTTAATGGGTGAAGACGTTCCGGCAGCCACACAACTAAAAACGCCCGTAGAACCTGCAATTTCGGAGGAGGTCCAAAGACCCGAGCTTACTTTATTCAACAAGCAACTCAATTTATCGCAACAGCAGTCTAAAATAATTACGGCGAGAAATTTACCTAAAATCAGCTTGTTTGGGCAAGGCGGTTATGGCAAGCCGGGGCTAAACGTACTTAAAAACGAGTTTGATTGGTTTTACCTCGCCGGGTTAAGGCTCAATTGGAATATCGCCAATCTTTATACCGCTAAAGGTGAACGTAAAGTTCTTGATTTAAATAAACAAAGTATAGAGGTTCAACGAGAAGTTTTTCTATTAAACACCAAAACACAACAACGGCAACAGGTTTCGGAAATAAAAAAATACAGGCAACTTATAGAAGCAGATAAAGAGATTCTAGAATTGCGCCAAAGAGTTAAAACGGCGGCCAAGGCTCAGCTCGAAAACGGCGTAATAACCGCGAATGACTATCTGCGTGAAATAAATGCCGAAGATCAGGCACGACAAACTGAAAGCGCCCATCAATTGCAATTGCTGCAGGCTCAAATTAATTATCAGAATATAACCGGTAAATAAATGAAGACTAAAATTTACGACATCTTTTTTTGGGCTTTGTTATCGGCCTGCAATACAGGTTCGAGCGAATTAGATGCATCAGGCACTTTCGAGGCGGACGAAGTGGTTATTTCTGCCGAAGCTAACGGCAGAATATTATCCTTTGATGTAGAAGAAGGGCAAACAATCCCGGTAGGAAAAGCAGTCGGAACTATTGATCCCGAAAATCTTACTCTGCAAAAAGAACAAATTGAAGCAAGCATTGAAGCGCTGAAAGAACGAACCGCAGATGTAAACCCTCAAGTTCAGCTATTAAAAATTCAACTTACGGTCCAACAATCACAATTAAAAACGGCTTTAAAAGAGCGTACAAGAATAGAAAATTTGCTTCGGGAAGACGCTGCAACCGGTAAACAATTAGATGACATCAATGCTCAAATTGATGTGGCGTCAAAACAAATCCAAGTAACCAAACAGCAAATTAAAGTTCAGCAAAGCTCAACATCAACGCAAAATCGCGGCATCTTAAGCGAAAGAAAACCTCTCCAAAAACGTGTAGACCAAATCAGTGATCAACTTAAAAAAACCTCCGTCACCAACCCGGTTACCGGAACAGTTATAACCAAATATGCCGAAGCCGGAGAGCTTACTTCTGCCGGAAAGGCCCTATATAAAATTGCCGACTTAAGCGAATTAACATTAAGAGCATATGTTTCGGGCAATCAGCTTTCGCAGATCAAATTAAATCAACAAGTAACGGTACGGGTGGATAAGGGTAGAGACGACTATAAAAGTCTTCCGGGAACAATAACACAAATTTCCGACAAGGCCGAGTTTACCCCTAAAACCATACAAACTAAAGACGAGCGAGCCAACTTAGTTTACTCAGTAAAGATTAAAGTTAAAAACGACGGGTATCTTAAAATCGGAATGTACGGTGAAGTTCTGCTAAACGAACAAAAATGAAAGCGGTTACTGCAGACGGATTGGTTAAAGAATATCCCGGAGAAAAGAAATCGATAGTTACTGCTTTAAAAGGTATTTCGTTTGAAGTGGATCAAGGAGAACTTTTCGGCGTAATAGGGCCGGATGGTGCCGGAAAAACAAGTCTGTTTCGCATACTGACCACTTTGCTTTTAGCAGAAAAAGGTACAGCAACGGTTGACGGGCTTGATGTGGTTAACGATTACAAAGCTATCCGACAAAGAGTGGGATATATGCCGGGAAAATTTTCACTTTATCAAGATCTGACTATTGCCGAGAACCTCGAATTTTTCGCGACTATTTTCAATACAAGCATTGCTGAAAATTACGATTTAATAAAAGACATATACGTCCAAATTGAGCCCTTTAAAGATAGAAGAGCAGGAAAACTCTCCGGAGGAATGAAGCAAAAATTAGCGTTATGTTGTGCCCTGATTCATAAACCATCAGTTCTTTTTTTAGACGAACCCACCACCGGAGTCGATGCCGTTTCCCGAAAGGAATTTTGGGAAATGCTCAAGAAACTTAAGGAGCAAAATATAACCATTTTGGTGTCTACCCCTTATATGGATGAAGCAAGTCAATGCGATCGAGTGGCTTTAATGCAGTCCGGCAAAATTCTCTCCATAAATACTCCTCAAGGAATTATTGATTCCTTTCCCGATCCTTTGCTTGCTGTTCGTTCCAACAACATGTTCACGATGCTTAAAGAGCTTAGGCAAATGCCTGAAGTTAAAGATGTTTATCCTTTCGGAGAATATCATCATGTGGTACTGAAAGAGAAATTGGATTTGGAAGAAAAGATAAAAGACTTAGGACATAAGGATGTAGAAGTTCATCCTGAAACGGCAAATATTGAGGATTGCTTTATAGCACTAATGAAGGAGATATAATGCCGGAAAAAGCAATAACCGTTGAAAAGCTTACCAAGCGCTTCGGTGAATTTACCGCCGTTAACGAAATTTCTTTTGAAGTTGATAAAGGTGAAATATTCGGATTCTTGGGAGCCAACGGTGCCGGGAAAACAACAGCGATGCGCATGTTATGCGGTTTGTCGTTGCCAACATCCGGGATAGCCCGTGTTGCCGGATTTGATGTGTATAAAGAAAATGAGCAGATAAAACGGACTATTGGCTACATGAGTCAGAAGTTTTCGCTTTACGAGGACTTAACTGTAAAAGAAAATATTCGCTTTTATGCCGGCATTTACGGAATGACGGACAAGTTTATCAAAGACAAAACCGGGTTGTTGCTGAAACAATTGAATTTGGAGCAAGACGCCGGAAAATTGGTTAAGTCGCTTCCCCTAGGTTGGAAACAGAAACTCGCCTTCTCGGTATCAGTTTTTCACGAACCAAGTATTGTTTTTTTAGACGAGCCTACCGGCGGAGTTGATCCGGTAACGAGAAGAGAATTTTGGAACATGATTTACGAAGCTTCGGAAAGGGGAATTACGGTTTTTGTGACTACGCATTACATGGACGAAGCCGAATATTGCAATCGAGTTTCGATTATGGTGGATGGCACGATTGAAGCGCTGGACACGCCTAAAGGCTTAAAGCAAACGTACGAGTCGGAATCGATGGATGAGGTATTTTTAAAATTGGCAAGGAAAGCAACACGGAGTGAGTTATAAGTTTAAAGTTGAACGTTTTAGGTTTTCCGGCGAGGCGTGAAGCTTTAGAACTCATTACTTACTACTATAACTTACAACTCAAGCATGAAGCAATTTATATCATTCGTTAAAAAGGAGTTTTATCATATTTTTCGCGACCCGCGAACGATGATGATTTTGCTTGGGATGCCGATTGTTCAAATCATCATATTCGGTTTTGCACTTACTAATGAGGTAAAGAATTCGCAAATAGCAATTCTTGATAACGCTAACGATCCTGCAAGTAGTTCACTGATAAAAGAAATTGATGCAAGCCGCTATTTTGTTGTCGCAAGAAAGCTTAATTCATACCGCGATATCGAGAAGGAGTTTAAAAAAGGACAAATCAAGCTTGCCGTTGTCTTCCCCACCAAGTTCGGCGAAGATCTGCAGCATTTCAACAAAGCACAAGTACAACTGATTGCAGATGCTTCTGACCCGAATGTTGCCAATACGCTAACCAATTACGCAAGCGCGGTTATTCTCAACTACCAAAGCCGAATAAACAACCAAAAAAAACTCCCTTACACTATTAAAACAGAATTTCGTATGCTCTACAACCCACAGCTAAAGGGAGCGTATAGCTTTGTTCCCGGAGTGATGGCGATGGTATTGATGTTGGTTTGCACCATGATGACTGCCATAACAATTGTTCGCGAAAAAGAAACAGGAACTATGGAGGTTATGCTTGTTTCTCCTGTAGAGCCACTTAAAATTATTTTTGCAAAGGCTGTACCCTATCTGCTTTTATCGATTGTAAATATTATTAGCATACTATTACTAAGCGTTTTTGTGCTTGATGTACCGATAAACGGAAGCCTTGTATTGCTTATCAGCGAGAGTATTTTATTTATTCTAACAACTCTTTCATTGGGATTACTAATTTCCTCTTCCACCGATTCGCAGCAAACCGCCATGTTTATTTCACTAACCGGATTGTTCCTACCTACCGTTATGCTCAGTGGTTTTATGTTCCCGATAGAAAACATGCCGGTCCCGTTACAACTATTTTCTAATCTGGTTCCTTCTAAATGGTTTTACAGTATAGTGAAATCGGTAATGATAAAAGGAGTAGGTTTTTCGGCGGTATGGAAAGAAACATTAATCCTTTTTGGGATGACCGTTCTATTCTTGCTGCTGGCCGTTAAAAAATTCAAAGTCAGACTAGCATGAGGACTTTAAGATTCTTACTTCAAAAAGAATTCCGCCAAATTTTTCGCGATCCTTCCATTCTCCGGCTTATTTTCGTTATGCCGATGTTGCAGCTTTTAGTTTTGCCTCGTGCTGCCGACTACGAAATGAAAAACATAAAGCTGGCTGTTGTAGATCACGATCACTCTTCCTATTCCCGCCAATTGATTTCCAAAATAACCTCATCCCGGTATTTTTTATTAGAGAACTATCCATCTTCATATTCTAAAGCAATGGAAGATGTTGAACAGGATAAAGCAGACTTAATTTTAGAGATTCCGGCAAATTGGGAGAAAGACTTAGTGAAAGAGAACGAAAGCACTTTGTTTATGGCGGTTAATGCTATAAACGGTGTTAAAGCAAATCTGGGGGGCGTGTATTTGGGAAGTATAATTCAAGATTTTAACCGCGAAGTGAGGTTAAAATGGATTCAGTTCCCTCGTTTTAATCCCGAACCTGTTATCGAGATAACTTCTTCAAATTGGTTTAACCCGAAGATGAACTATAAATTCTTTATGGTGCCCGGTATTTTGGTAATTCTTGTTACTATGGTAGGAGCCTTTCTTACTTCGTTAAACATTGTGAAAGAAAAGGAAATAGGCACTATTGAGCAGATTAACGTAACGCCGATAAAGAAATACCATTTTATTTTAGGAAAACTTATTCCGTTTTGGATACTCGGATTAGTGGTTCTTAGCCTAGGGCTCATACTTGCCCGAGTGTTTTACAGCATTATCCCGGTTGGCAGTTTCTTTTTGATTTTTGCTTTCGCTGCAGTTTATCTGCTCGCGGTGCTCGGCTTAGGTTTATTGGTATCAACATTTACGAGTACACAACAGCAGGCAATGTTGATCTCATTTTTTTTGATGATGATTTTTATTTTGATGGGCGGACTTTATACTTCTATTGAAAGTATGCCGTTGTGGGCGCAAAACTTGACAAAGGCAAATCCTGTAACATATTTTATAGAAGTTATGCGGATGGTGGTTCTAAAAGGAAGCGGTTTTCCGGATATAAAAAACCACTTTGCAGTTGTATTGGGTTTCGCCTTTTTGTTTAACTCTTTGGCCGTGATAAACTATAGAAAACGGAGTGCTTAACACATTTTTTAAATTATTTTAAAATAAATGTAACCTGATGTTTTTTTTTCACGTAGAGAAGCCAATTAAACCTCTTTAAAAAATGACCATCGAAACAAACTACAGAGAGACCAGCCATTACAAAGTTTTTAGAATTGGTGCAGACACGGATATACATTATGGCCGAATCACCATGGTGAAGGAACTTTTAAAGAAAATGGAAGCCAAAGGAGATTACGTAGCCTGCCAAGCTCTGTTCGATTCGTTAGAACAATCTACCCTTTTCGCGGCTGTTGCAGTAGAGGTTCGAAAATAGAATTTCAGTATAATTAGAAATAGAATAAGAATAGAAAAAGGCAGCCCGAGAGAGCTGCCCTTTCTTTTTATGGACTAATTTGTCTATAAATCGTCGTTACGATCAGAACGGCGCAAGCTGTTGTCTGAACCTACGCTGTCGGAGGAGCCTGTGCTGCCAAAGCCGGCATTGTCAGCGGTTGAACTGCCTGAACTTGAACTACCGGAACTACGCAAGTTTTCTTCATTTAAATCAGTATCTGCATCTAATTTTTCCACATCAACATCAGTACTGCGAACCGTATCGTGAATAGTCTCTTCACGTTCGGTAACCTCTTTTCCAAAACTAATTTCTTCAACTACTCGAGCTTCTTTGTTCACTATCGGAACTTCTTTACGCTCTGTAACTTCAATTGTTCCTTCCTTGAAGCTTGTAAAATCAGCTTCCGTAGCCGGACGATCAACCGGGTTACGCTCAACATTTACTCTTTCTGAGCGTAGTCGCACACTTTCTTCTACCGGACGCTCTATAATTTTACTTCGCAATCTTGCACCGCCCGTTTCAACTTCACGTTTGTCGATTTGCAATTCTTCTTCAATTACCGGAATCGAATTAGTTGTGCTGTCGCTATTATTATAGTTGGTCTCGGTGTCGCTGCCGCTTCGATATTGTTGAGCTCTTTCGTCAACATCTACTGCTCCGTATTCATCCAACAATTCGGAAGCTCTGTGTGCTTCTTCCGGTGACTGCGCATGTACGGTAACAACTGACGAACCTCGTTTTGCTACTTCAGAATAGTTCTTAGCACGGTCATCGTCATTACTTCCGAACAACGAACTGAAGAAATTGCTGATGCTGCTTCCGAAACTGTCGTTATTGTCATCATAATCTCTAACGTTGCTGTTACTTTCGTCGGTGTTTCTTGAAGAAACATCTACATTATTATCCGAAAATCCATTTCTGTACAATTGTTGTACTGCTTCTTGTGCCTCTGAGGCACTATCGAAGATTCCGATTACTGTTTGTGACATTGTTTTTTTCCTTTTTTAGATAGAATTTAATTGTTTTTATAATTACTCAACTGAGTGTTTTTGAATACCGTCACGGCTTACGCTCACTTCTTCTTTTCGCACTTTTTCTATCCGCTCTTCAGTTTTTTCAACTATATTTTTTCTGATATGAAGTTCTTCGGTAAGCATTAATCTTTTTTCAACCACAAGAACCTCCTTTACAACCGGCACTATCATGGTTTCACCCTCGTACCGAATCTCAGGTGCAGTATCTACATATTTATTAACCTCTACTTTATCAACTGTTACCTCTTCGTGCATTAGCGGAACGCTAACGTTAACTTCTTCTTCTTTAACTTTTTTTGAGATAATGACTTTTCCGGTTTCGACAAATTCCTTATGAATTTTAATGCTCTCTTCCAGCACCGGAATGAAATCTTTTCTGTCGGGCTGATGTTCATCTTTAACAAATTGTTTCCGGTTTATATCGAAAATATTATCCATGTTTTCAGTGTAAATCGAGTACCGAATGTCAATATCCTTACCACAATAATTATATGTGGGTAAAAAAGAAAAATCAGCTTGGAGCGGCGTTTACTCCACTAAAAAACACATCAATAAGGGGTGATAAACAAATGGCAGTGTCCTGCTGAGTATAAGTTTGTACCTTAAATAATACAAATTACCCTACAAAAAATTAGACATCGGCCATAGCGTTAATAAATACAAAAGGAAAATAACGCTCTGTAGTTAATTGGTGTTCTGGTAGCGGTATAGATACGATAAATTGACTTCTTATCAGATTTGGAGTATAACCTGACCAAATAAGTTCAATGAAGAAAATTTTAAATATTGATGATGATCGGGCAGTTTTGGAGGCGTTGGAAAAAGTGCTTGTATATTCAGGATACCGGGTAAATATTGGTATTCATACAGACGGTGTTTTTAAAGCTATCAATGAATACCGGTCGGACTTAATGATACTATCACGGATTAACGTCGGCGAAATTTGTCATCAAAAACAAATTCTAAAACGTCTCATATTCCCTTATCATTATTTCCGGTCATTCCAAAACACTTCGCTCGCCGGGAGATAACGAAAGCAACCGGGTTATTGAAAAGCCTTTTAACTTAGATGGTTTACTGCATGAGGTAGAGGCATGTATTGCGCTCCCTTATAAATTATAGACCCGGAGCTGAGGATAATTGCAAATCACAAAAAAACCCTCGAAGTATTCTCCGAAGGTCTTTTATATTTATACAATACACTGCTACAATTTATTTAATTTCTTATCTCTCCAATATTTAAACATACCCCAAGAAATCGCTCCTTCGTAAGTAAAACTCTTGTCCTTTTCTACTTTCACGATATAAGCTCCTGTCCAATTAAAAGCAGACACTTTAGGGAAAGTAGCTAATCCGCTGTTATTGAACTCATTAATAGGGTGATGAGTAGAAATTAAGGTAATTTTGTTATCTACAGGTTGTTCTTTTATAATTTCTTTTAGACCCCCGAAAAGCGACTTTCCGGAAACATTATAAGCCGGGTGATTTACCCGACCATCAATTTGAATTTGCGGACCTGCATCAATTAACTCAGCAGTTGCTTTAGCCCTGCAAAACTCACTGCTGATTACTCGAGCAATAGGATAATTTAAATCTTTAAAAACTTTGCCCAGTTCGGTAGCCCGATCAATACCTTGTTGATTCAGTTGGCGAGCCATGGTGCTTTCGCAAGATAACCACCAATTTGCCGGACCCGTAGTTTTACTGAAATCCTTGCCGTTATTGGCATCTGCATGACGCAAAACAATAAAATAAGTTGCATCCGTCTTAGGGAGCCTTCTTAATGTTTCCCAACCTTTCACGTATTGGCCGTAAGGGTTTTCTGATTCAGCTGCATGATACGTGGCAAAGGGCTCAACATAATCGTTATCAGTGGCACCAAATGCATACAGCTTTGTTTTACTGCCGTTTTTTGTCCAAGTTACATCAATAGTTACCAACTCGCCTGAAGTTATTCTTCCAATAAGTCCGGTTGTTGAAACAGTCACGTCGGGGTCAATTGAAGAAAAAGTCGCCGCTTCACTTGTTTCAATTTGGTAATTTTTTTTGTTTGCGAACAATAGATCTTTTAAACAATCTTTATTAGTAAATCGAGGGTCGGTATTGGTATTATCAATCTTATCCGGCGGCTCGATAACAGGTTTAGAACTGTCTTTTTTCTTACACGATAACTCTGTGAAAAAAAATAAAATCAAGGCGTAAAAGAGGTAATTTTTCATAGTATTCTTAATAAAACGTTAACCTGCGCAAAGTGTAAGGAAAGTTTGGTAGAAATAATTCCAAACTACTACACGTTTAATTGTTGACACGAACAATTAAATTCAATGACGGGCAAAATTAACAAGAATATTACAAGTTTTTGTTAACGCTTTAAAATTGTATAACAAATGAGAAGTAATTTTTACTTTCGCTTTTATGAAACAGAAACTCGGAACCCTATTTATTGTAGCATTTCTCTTCCCGGTAAATGCTGCAACATTTGCAAAAGACTATCTTTTAATTTCTCCAGATAAAAAGACACAACTTAAGGTTTCTGTTTCAAAAGATATCCAATGGTCGATTGTGCGTAACGGCGAGAGTTTAATAGAACCGAGTGCACTTGCCATGACCTTAAGTAACGGAAAACAACTCGGTATAAATCCTTCAGTTTCCGGTATAAGCACTCAATCCGTTAATCGAAGTATTACCGCCGTTGTAGCTATAAAGAATCGGATAATAGCGGACGTCTATAATGAATTAAAGCTTCAGTGTAAAGGTAATTACACAGTGGGCTTTCGGCTCTATAACGATGGAGCTGCCTACCGCTTCGAAACTAACTTCGATGATAAATCTGTAGAAGTAAAAAGCGAAACCGCGGATTTTAACCTGTCAGGAAATTACCGGGTATATTGGCCCTTGGAAAATGATCCTGACTTCCAGTCGCATTTCGAAGCATCTTGGAAAGATACCGTTGTTTCCGGCATACCGAACACGCAATACGGCTACCTGCCTTTAACCTTTACCACTTCGAAGGGAACTAAACTTGTAATCACCGAATCAGATTTACACGATTACCCCAATATGTTTTTATATGGATCTTCCGGCGAGAAATTAACCTCGGCATTCCCGCCGGTAATCTTAAAATCAGAAACTAAGGGAGACAGAGATTTGATCATCACTGAAAAAGCCGACTACATTGCTAAAACTACCGGAAAAAGAACTTACCCTTGGCGCACTGTAATAATCGGAGACGATAAAAGTTTACTTGAAAACGAGGTAGTTTATAAGCTCTCTTCCCCTAACATTCTTAAAGAAACTAATTGGATTAAACCCGGAAAAGTTGCTTGGGATTGGTGGAATGCAAACAATATCTATGGTGTAAATTTTAAATCCGGTTTAAACACTGCTACCTATAAATACTACGTAGATTTTGCTTCAGAATATGGTTTAGAATATATTATCTTAGACGAAGGCTGGTCTAAAGCTACAACAAACATTAAAGAACCGGCAACGGAAATTGACATAGTAGAATTGGTTCAATATGCTAAAGGTAAAAAGGTAGATGTTATTTTATGGGCTCTTTGGAATACGCTTGATAAAGATATTGAAGGAACTTTAGACATTTACAAAAAATGGGGCATAAAAGGAATTAAAGTTGATTTTATGGCTCGCGGCGACCAGTATATGGTTAATTATTATGAACGAGTTGCTAAAGCATGTGCCGAAAGAAGTCTCCTTGTAGATTATCACGGGGCATTTAAGCCGGCCGGCCTTAATCGTAAATACCCCAATGTTATCAATTTTGAAGGAGTAAAAGGATTAGAAAACAATAAGTGGAGCGCTGCTATTACACCAACGCATGATGTTACCTTACCTTTTACCCGTATGGCCGCCGGACCTATGGATTTTACTCCCGGGGCGATGATAAATGCAACTGAAAAAAATTACAAAGCAATCTTTACTGAACCTATGAGCCAAGGTACTCGGGCCCACCAAGTAGCAATGTACGTAGTTTACGATGCTCCCTTACAAATGCTTTCCGACAATCCTTCAAATTACCGTAGAGAACCCGAATGCACAAGATTTATAAGCCGGTTTCCGACAGTATGGGATAAAACCATAGCTCTGCAAGCAAAGTCAGGCGAATATGTAGCTATTGCAAAAAAGAACGGCAAGAACTGGTATATAGGAGCAATGACAAATTGGAGCCCCCGAAATTTCGATTTTGCTACAACCTTCTTAGACGGGAAAAATTATAAAGTTGAGATTTTGCAGGACGGCATTAACGCTGATCAACATGCATCAGATTATAAAATTGTCAACCGAAATATAAAAGTCGGAGATAAGCTCGAAGCAAAGCTTGCTCCGGGCGGAGGCTGGGCAGCAATTCTTACCCCTGTAGAATAAACTGCTTCTAATTTTTTACAAAAGCCGGAATCTCAAATTCCGGCTTTTGCTTTCAAATTGTTTCTATCTTGTGAAACCAATTGTAAATTTTATGAATCGCCGTAAGTTTGTTGAAAATAGCCTCATAGCAGGCTCCGGAATTGTTTTAGCTCCCAAATTTTCTCTTGCCGGCACGCCGGAAAAAAAAGCAAGAATAGGGTTTATCGGAGTGGGTCTTCGAGGATCGAATCATCTGCACAATGCTTTGCTCCGTGATGATATACTGGTTCCGGCAATCTGCGATATTGATCCTAAACGAATTGAAATTGCACAAGGAATGCTTGCAAAAGCCGGGTTAAAAAAAGCAGAAGCCTACTCAAAAAGCGATCATTCGTATTTAGAAATGCTTAAACGCGATGACCTCGACGCGGTAATAATTGCAACTCCTTGGGAATGGCACACGCCCATGGCAGTTGCCGCAATGAAAGCAGGCAAGTATGCGGGAGTAGAAGTTTCAGCAGCAAATACAATTGAAGAATGTTGGGATTTGGTAAATACCTCCGAAGAAACCGGAATACCCTGCATGATTTTAGAGAATGTCTGTTACCGCAGAGATGTAATGGCTGTTTTAAATATGGTTCGTCAGAATATTTTTGGCGAACTGACTCATATGCAATGCGGCTACCAACACGATTTACGATTTGTGAAGTTTGAACCGGGAGCAGAGTTTGGTGAGAAAGGCGTGCACGAAGCCCATTGGCGAACAGAACATTCTGTAAAAAGAAACGGCGATTTGTATCCTACCCATGGAATCGGGCCGATTGCTAATTGTTTAGATATCAATCGTGGTAATCGCTTTGTTTCTTTAACGTCAGTCGCAACAAAATCGCGAGGATTACATAATTATATAGTAGACAAGGGAGGAGAAAATCATCCGAATGCTAAAGTTAAATTTAAGCTTGGCGATGTTGTTTCTACACTTATCACCACGTCAAACGAAGAAACAATACTGGTAACTCACGATACGAACTCGCCCAGGCCCTATTCTTTAGGTTTTAGAGTACAGGGCACAAAAGGAATTTGGATGGACGACGGTAACCAAATCTACATTGAAGAGAAAGGTAAGAACGATCAGTGGGAACAGGCTACAAGTTCTTTGCAGCAGTACGACCATCCGCTCTGGAAAAAGTACGGAAATATAGCTGAAGGTTCCGGCCATGGCGGGATGGACTTTTTTGTTTTGAATGCCTTTATAGAGTCGGTTAAAAGAAAAACACCTACGCCGTTAGATGTTTACGATGCAGCAGCTTGGAGTGTGATCAGTCCACTTTCTGAAATGTCTATATCAAGCGGCGGTGCACCGCAACAATTCCCGGAATTTACACGAGGTAAATGGATGACAAGAAAACCGGTGTTTGCGTTAGGAGATGATTATTAATTCAAATACGGAAGGGCGTTGAGATTGCTTCGTCGTTCCTCCTCGCGAAGACGAACACAACGCGTCACTGCGAGGCACGAAGTGATTTCGGTATCATAATCGAGGCAATCTTCTAAACCGAATTTACGTAAATGAACACTTCTAAACCTCCTTATGACTTCGAAAAGATAATCTCTGCGTTTGAGATCGAGGCTGATCCGGACTCTCTAAAACCTTTCGGCACCGGCCATATTAACGATACTTTTTACCTCGCCAATAAAAACCCTTCAGGGAAAGATTATTTGCTTCAGCGAATTAATCACTTTGTTTTTAAAGATATTGAAGCACTTACAAATAATATACTTACCGTTACAGAGCATTTGCGAAAAAAATTGGGCAACATGTCGGATGTTGAAAATCGAGTATTAACACTTCTTCCCGCTAAGGACAAAAAACATTTCTACCGCGACGAATCCGGCAACTACTGGCGTTTGTGCTATTTTTTAAATGACACGCACACCTACGACTTAGTTGAAACCGAACAACAAGCTTTTGAAGGGGGAAAAGCTTTTGGCGAATTCCAAGCTCTACTTTCCGATCTAAAACCGGCACTTCTAACCGAAACAATTCCTCATTTTCATGATATTGAAAAGAGGTTGCAACAACTGCAAGATGCAATAAAGAATAACAAAGCAGGCCGAGTAAAAGAAGTATCTGCGGAACTTGATTTTATCGGTCAAAACACTGCGCAAGTACTCGTAATACCGGAAATGGCGAGAGCAGGCAAGCTCCCGAAACGAATTATTCATTACGATACCAAATTCAGTAACGTTCTTTTGGATAGCAGAGACCAGGCTCAATGCGTTATCGATTTGGATACCGTGATGCCGGGCTACGTCGCCTCTGATTTCGGCGACGCTATGCGCACGCTGGGAAATACAGCATCCGAAGACGAAAACGACTTAGAAAAAATTCAAATCAATCTTCCGCTTTTTAAGGCCTATACGCAGGGTTACTTCAGCACAGCCGGGCCGTTTTTAACAGAGCCCGAAGTTGAAAGCTTGGTTCACGGCGTTTTTCTTTTGCCTTTTATGCAGGCCGTTCGGTTCCTGACTGATTATCTGGAAGGCGATATTTACTATAAAACTCACTTTGCAGGTCATAATCTGCAACGCACCAAGGCACAATTACGCTTGTTCCGGCAATTTCGGGAGAATGAGAAAGCATTAAGGTCGATCATTAAAGAGGAAGCCGGCAAAATTTTAATTACCGGTAAATGAAAAAATTCGGCTGCATTTTATTTCTTGTTGTACTTACAGTTGGCGGTTCATGCTTCGCCCAGACCGTAAACAACTTAACCCGGCTAAATTTTACTGTTGAACAAGATACCGTTTGGACCAATCTCTTTAAAAGAACTTCAGGATGGTTTGGAGGCGACGGTATTTATACAATTCCACTTAGTTCCGGCAAAACACTTTTCATTTTTAGCGATACCATGATTGGTAAAATAAATTCCGGCAAACTTGAACCGGGTTCAGTTATGGTCCATAATTCTGTTGCTTACCTAAGAGGAGAAGAACCGAAGCCAAATCGCCTAATTTTTTTTTGGGACAAAACTCCTTCAGGGAAACCGGAGTCCTTGTTTATCCCGAAAACTCCGGCAACCAAAAAAGACGATTATTTATGGTTAGGATCAGGCTTTCTAAACGATGCGAATAACTTTGTCTACATTTTCGGCTACCGAATCAGAAACACGGGTAAAGCAGTATTCGGATTTGCGGAAACCGGTAATCTTCTGATTAAATTTCCGGCAAACCAAAAGTTCCCGTTTAAAAATCACAAACAAATTGATGCTCCGTTCTTTATCGAAGATGGAAACGAATCAGGCTCTTTCGGTGCGGCAATTTTGGCGAATACAAAAAATGCCGGAGCAAAAAATGCCGACGGATATATTTACGTGTATGGTGTAAAGGGCTCAAAAAAGGAAGTTTTGGTGGCCCGAGTTTTGCCGAATCAATTCGAAAATTTTCAAGCTTGGGAATATTGGACCGGGAAAACTTGGAGCAAAAACATGAAAGAAGCCCGCCCGGTCGCCGATAAAGCTTCAAACGAACTAAGCGTTACTCAACTTGCAGACGGAAGATACGCTATGATTTTTCAAGTAAACGGCATAAGCACAAAAACCGGGTTAAGATTAGGAGAAAGTCCGGTTGGGCCGTTCGGCCCGATAATCGAGGTTTGGGACTGCTCTAAAGATTTGCTGAACAAAAACTTCTTCGCTTACAATGCTAAAGCTCATCCGAGTCTTTCAGGCAAAAACGAGCTGTTAATCAGTTATAATATTAATTCGTTCGATTTTTTAAACGACTTAAAAACTCATCCGCAACTCTATCGTCCAAGGTTTATCAAATTGAAAATCCAAGAATAATATCTTACCTTTTAACCTCTAAACATTAAATTTAAACCATGACTAACCAAACCCTCCCAAGCACGAAACCTACTATAAATCCTATCATTATTATAGGAGCACTATTTTTTATTTTCGGATTTGTTACTTGGTTAAACGGAACGCTAATCCCTTTTTTAAAACTCGCCTGTAACCTCAAAAGCGATGCGCAAGCTTTCTTTGTAACGTTTGCCTTTTATATGGCCTACTTTTTTCTGGCTATTCCGTCTTCCGGCATTCTTAAAAAAACCGGTTTAAAAAATGGGATGGCTTTAGGATTGGTTGCAATGGCTTTAGGAGCTTTGCTTTTTATTCCGGCCGCAAACAGCAGAAGTTTCGGACTTTTCCTAACAGGATTATTTGTTCAAGGTGCCGGATTATCACTACTACAGACTGCTTCAAACCCGTATATCAGTATTGTGGGTCCTATAGAAAGTGCAGCACAACGCATCAGCATTATGGGTATCTGCAACAAAATTGCCGGGATACTCAGCCCGATAATTTTGGGAGCCATTGTGTTAAACGATGCTACGGGAATAGAAAACAAAATAAAAGCCGCCACAGACGATGCAAGCAGAAGCGCACTTTTAGATGAGCTTGCAACACGGGTTATTCCTCCTTATATTATTATGGCCGTTGTACTTTTTATATTGGCCTTTCTTATCCGCAAGTCCTCATTGCCGGATATTGACGTAACAAGTGCTAATGCACAACCTGAGGGAAAATCCCTGTCAGCAGGAAAAACTTCCGTATTGCAATTCAAGCATTTGGTATTGGGAGTGATTTGTTTGTTCTTATACGTAGGAGTAGAAGTTATGGCCGGCGATGCAATTGGCACCTACGGAAAAAGCTTCGGCTTACCGCTTGATGAAACTAAATTTTTTACCTCATTTACTTTAGGCGCAATGTTGGTTGGGTATGTGATAGGAATTATTGCTATCCCCAAATATATATCTCAAGAAAAAAGCCTTAAAATTTCAGCTATCCTCGGTATCGTTTTTGCTTTGGGGGCCCTGCTTACTGAAGGATACGTTTCGGTAGGTTTTGTTGCTGCTTTAGGCTTAGCAAACGCATTAATGTGGCCGGCTATTTTCCCGATGGCAATTCGCGGATTGGGGAAGTTTACCGAACTTGGTTCAGCCCTCCTGATTATGGGAATTGCCGGAGGTGCCATTGTTCCACTAGCTTTTGGTTATTTTAAGGAAATGTATAATTTTCAGTGGGTATTTTTCTTGTTGATGGCACCTTGCTATTTATATATCTGGTATTACGCTGTAGCGGGATATAAGGCAAAGTAGAATGGATCTACCGGAGCTGATTGAAAAATATCAAAGCTTAGAGTTTGAAAAGATAATAGACTACGAAAAGTTTACCGGCATTTCTCTTGTTCATCATTCAACAAGAATTGAAGGTTCTACTTTAACTGAAGTTGAAGCTCAAGGTTTTAATAAATGAAGGTTTAACTCCTAAAGGAAAGCCGCTTCACGACAGTTTAATGGTTACCGACCATTTATGCCGCTTTGCAATTTGTGCTCGAACAGGCAGCCGCAAAAAGAGAACTATCCGTAGATTTCATCCAAGATAAATGCTTTAGTAATTAAAAGCACCGGAAGCGTTTATAATACTGTACTTGTTATGAACAACGAATATTCGATGTATCTTAAAATTGAAAAGTTAGATGAGATGAGCGATACGAAAAAAGGTAAGGGATTTAGGTTTTTGTTTTAATTAGGAAATGAGGCGATTGAAATTTCACTGAATAATATTGACAATATAAGAAGTACGACAATAGTGTCACATATTTAGGAGTTACCTGTCATCTAAATGAACGCCTTCATATCATACAATGGACTACCAATACACTCCGGCGGTGCTCATACCATCAGTGGAAAGAAATCTGAGATTGTCTTTGACCAATTATCGGAATTCATCCTTAAATATACGAATGCTATTTCGCCGGTTCAAAGTAACGCACTAGTCGACCGCCCGACTTTTGCTGAAGTAATTAAGAATTCTTACTTACTCGGACTACCTACCTTTGATTTCTCAAACTATTTAGCGAATGAGCAAAAAACGGTGTCATGAGTGTCTCATCAGGAAAAGTTAGGGATATATTAAACCTTCTTAGAATCAGCGATAAATATACATTCGCAACGACATGGAAATTTCATTTTAAAGACCCGGATAATAACATAGTATTGCCGGGGCAAAATGATATTCCAACTATCGAAGACAGGCTTTTTAATTCCCAAATTCACCTAAGACTATCAAAAAACAAATCAACAATTTCCGCTTGGTTTACATTTCCCTTTGGTGACCTAACGCAGGAAATGAGCGAATATATTGAAAGTGTTGAAAATGCCCTCCCATTCAAATTTTCAAAAGAGAGTTGGCGACAATGGTCGCTCTCCAAGAACGGAAATTGGACACCAAGACGCATAGAGATAAACGTCAGCTGAAACATACAAAAATGGCGGGTGAAATAATTCTCGAAATTTTCTACTTTAACAAAGCTTTGTGCTTAAGGACAATGAAGTACTTTCTATCCGCCATCTTCTCAAAGCCTTATACGTTAGCGTTAGCTTAGATAAAAAACGCTGACAGGGTTTCGAACCCTATCAGCGTTAAGAATCATCTAAAGCTCCATAACCGGAAGAACCTCTCAAATCTAAACCGGATTGAAACGAAAAGCCCGCAGGCACGAGGACTTGTAGTGGAAAGCCGGACTATCGTTGCCGACGAGCTACAGGCCTTGCTTTTCAAATTATTAATCGCCCTTTTGGGAAATCGTATCTAATCTCTTGTTATTCGGCTACGCAAACGATGGCTTATTAAACCATATTCTAACCACCCCCTTTATCCCCCGCCGGCGGGGGACACTAAGCGCTTTAAACTTGGGCTTCAGCATGACGAAGCTTTAAATTTTCCTTCCCTGTTCGGCCCGGATTACCCTGCCGTTAAATTTAAAATCTTTCATTTGTCAATTAAACAATTCCGACTATCTTTGCAGTCCCCAATTTAAGGGGTATACTATATTGTTTAATTAATTTAATATCAAGCAAGTGAATACGTTAAGTTACAAAACTGTCTCTGCCAACAAAAAGACCGTTAACAAGGAATGGGTTGTTGTTGACGCTCAAGGAGAGATTTTGGGGCGCTTGTCTTCTAAGATCGCGATCATGATCCGTGGAAAGCACAAGCCTAGTTTCACCCCAAACGTAGACTGCGGCGATAACGTTATTGTTATTAACGCAGACAAGGTAAAACTGACCGGAAACAAATTTGCCGAAAAGCAATACGTTTCTTATACGGGTTATCCGGGCGGTCAGAAGTTCATTTCTCCTAAAGAGTTAATGGAAAAACATCCAACACGTGTAGTTGAAAAAGCTGTACGCGGTATGTTACCTAAAAATCGTTTGGGTCGTGCAATTTTCAAAAATCTTTTTGTTTATGCCGGTGATACTCATCCGCATGAGGCTCAAAGCCCAAAATCCATTAAACTTTAATTAGAAAAGAAATGCCATCAACAAACACTTCAGGAAGAAGAAAAACTGCAGTTGCCCGCATTTATTTAGTAGATGGGAGCGGCAACATTACCGTTAACGGTAAAGATTACAAAGAATACTTTCCAACATTACCACTCCAATACATTGTTACCCAATCAACAGAAGTTTCCGGTTCGACCGGCTTGTTTGATGTAACAGTTAATGTTGCAGGTGGCGGAGTTAAAGGACAAGCGGAAGCTGTTCGTTTAGCAATTTCAAAGGCTATTGTTCAATTAGACCCTGAAAAGAAACCTTCATTACGTGCTAAAGGTTTAATGACCCGCGACGACCGGATGGTTGAGCGTAAAAAACCCGGACGTAAAAAGGCTCGTAAGAGATTCCAATTCAGTAAACGTTAATTCAGGAGGAAAAAACAATGGCAAGAACTACATATCAAGATTTATTGGATGCAGGTGTACATTTTGGTCACCTTACCCGCAAATGGGATCCGAAAATGTCTCCATACATTTTCATGGAGCGTAACGGCATCCACATTATAGATTTAAATAAAACTCTAACTAAAGTTGAAGAAGCTGCAGCGGCTATCAAACAGATTGTAAAATCGGGCCGTAAAGTATTATTCGTTGCTACCAAAAAGCAAGCAAAAGATATAGTTGCAGAACAAGCAAAATCGGTAAACATGCCTTTCGTAACTGAGCGTTGGTTAGGTGGGATGTTAACTAACTTTGCAACCGTACGTAAATCGATCAAAAAGATGTCTAACATCGATAAGATGGCTAAAGACGGCACTTACGATGTTTTATCGAAAAAGGAAAAATTAATGATTCAGCGTGAGCGTATCAAATTAGAAACCCTTTTAGGAGGTATTGCTGATTTGAACCGTTTGCCTGCAGCTTTATTTTTGATTGACGTTAAAAAAGAACACATCGCGGTTACTGAGTCGATCAAATTGAATATCCCGACGTTTGCAATGGTGGATACCAACTCGGATCCTACCAATATCGACTTCCCGATTCCGGCAAACGACGATGCTACAAAGTCAATTTCTTTGGTGACTGATATTATAATAAAAGCTATTCAAGAAGGTTTAGACGAGCGCAAACGCGAGAAAGAAGATGAAGCAGAAAAAGAAGCTGCTGCCGCTAAAGCCAAGATAGACAGCGGCGAAGCTGCAAAAGCTGAGGCTGCCGCTCCGAGAACTCCTCGTGCAGCAGCTGAAACTACAACTTCGGAAGCTGAAACAGGTACTGATGAAGTTAAACCGGAAGCAGCACCTCGTGCTCGCAGAGTTTCAATAGAAGCTCCTGCCGAGGTTGTTACAGCGGAAGCTGTAACTACTGCTGAAGCTGCGCCCGCTGAAACCACACCTGAAATTGCAGCTGCAGCACCGGAAACAGCAACTGCTGAAACTGCGCCCGCTGAAACTGTAGTTGTAGCGTCGGAAACAGCGACGGCAGAAACTGAATCAAACGAGAATAATTAAGTTTTAGGTTGTAAGTGGTAAGCTATAAGTGTTCTTATAGTTTCAGCTTACAACCTAATTTTTTTTAGATATAATTAAATAAAAGAAAGATCATGTCTACAGTACAAATATCTGCAGCCGACGTAAACAAACTTCGTCAGCAAACAGGTGCCGGAATGATGGATTGCAAAAAAGCGCTAATTGAATCGAACGGCGATTTCGAAGCTGCTGTTGATTACCTGCGTAAGAAAGGTGCTAAAGTTGCAGCAAGCCGTCAGGATCGCGAGTCGAACGAAGGTGTTGTAATAGCAAAGACAACAGTAGACGGAAAACGCGGCATCGTTGTAGAATTAAATTGCGAAACAGATTTCGTTGCTAAAAATGCTGATTTTATTGCTTTTGCGAACAGTATCGCTGATTTAGCAATAGAAAAAAACGCTTCTTCGGTTGAAGAATTAACTTCGTTTGATTTAAACGGAACTAAAGTTTCTGATCAGATTTTAGATCAAACCGGCAAAATCGGTGAGAAAATCGGGATTTCTAAATTCGAAACTGTAGTCGGCGAAAAAGTTATCGCTTACATACACGGTAATTATCGTTTAGGAGTTTTAGTTGGATTAAGCGCTGAGGCAACAGGTGCAGATGAAGCCGGAAGAGATGTTGCTATGCAAATTGCGGCAATGAATCCGGTTGCTATTGATAAAGGCGATGTTGATTCAAGAACTATCGAGCGTGAGCTTGAAATTGCAAAAGATCAAATTCGTGCAGAAGGCAAGCCGGAAGAAATGGTTGAAAAGATCGCTGCCGGAAAGCTTAACAAGTTCTATAAAGAATCGACTTTGTTGAATCAGGAATTCGTTAAAGACAGTTCTAAGACTATTTCCCAATTCCTCGACGGAGTTTCAAAGGGACTCACCGTTACCGCGTTTAAGCGGGTTCAATTAGGAGCTTAAATATTGAATCCTCGCTTTTTAAGCGGGGATTTTTTTTGACCTTATAATTTTGGTTTATATCCAATGCTGACTGCATTTAAGAACGGCGTAATTTTTACCGGCAAAGAAAAAATAGCCAATAAAACTCTTCTTGTTGAAAAAGGACTTATTGTGGATCTAATTTCTCCGGAAGACATTCCTTCTAATGCAAAAGTTATTGATTTGACGGGAAATTACTTGGCCCCCGGACTTATTGATCTTCAAATTTACGGAAGCGGGGGCCGCCTCTTAGGCGCCTATCCGGATTCTGAAACCTTGCGGCAGATGGAGTGTGACCTTCTCTCTGCCGGAACTACCGGATTTTTGGCTACGGTAGCCACTAATTCCGACGAGACTGTAGAGAAAGCCATTGAAGCTTCCGTAAACTATCGGAAAGCAGCAATAGGAAATTTCCTGGGATTGCATTTAGAAGGTCCTTTTCTAAACCCTAAAAGACGAGGGGCTCACCCCGAAAAATATATCAAAAAAGGGGATGTAAATACCGTAAAGAAATGGGTGAAAGCGGCAAGCGGAGAAATAAAAATGATAACAATTGCTCCTGAACTTCAATCCCGAGAGTTGACGGATTATTTGAATGATAGCGGCATAATCATTTCTGCGGGCCATACTGATGCAACTTATACCGAAGCGCTCTCTTTCCTAAGTCAATCAGTTCAGGCTGCTACACATCTTTATAATGCGATGTCGCCAATCCATCATCGGTCTCCCGGAATTATCCCGGCGATTTTCGAACGGCAACCTTACACGAGCATTGTTGCTGACGGCATTCACGTAAGTTTCCCGATGATCAGTCTTGCCAAAAGAGAATTGGGAGACAAGTTATTCTTGATCACAGACGCCGTTACGGAAACTTGGGAGGGAGAATACCGGCATAAGTTACATACAGATCATTATACTTTACCCGACGGAACCCTTTCAGGCAGCAGCTTAACGCTATTAAAGGCAGTTGAAAATTGCACGAAACATGCGGGGATTCCATTGGATGAAGCTCTTCGGATGGGAAGCATCTATCCCGCAAAACTGTTAAGATCAGATAAAACGGAGGGATTTATTAAACGAGGGTATAAAGCTAATTTGCTTTGCTTCAATAAGCTTTTTGAGGTAGTAAACGTGTGGCTAAGTAATCAGATAAATGGTATTTAAATTTTTATAATTTTGACAAACTTTCTTCAAGCATGAAATATACACGCATCCTTTTAAAATTAAGTGGAGAAGCATTAATGGGCGAAAAACAATACGGGATAGACGCAGAACGCGTGGCTCAATATGCTAAGGATATAAAAGATGTTCACGACAAAGGAGTGCAAGTTGCAATTGTTATTGGAGGGGGGAATATTTTTAGAGGGTTGAGTGCCGAAAAATCCGGTATGGATAGAGTTCAAGCAGATTATATGGGGATGCTTGCAACCGTTATTAACAGCATGGCTTTGCAGGATGCTCTTGAAAAAAACGGCTTGAAAACCAGGTTGATGACGGCGATTAAAATGGAACAGATTTGCGAACCGTTTATTCGTCGTCGTGCAGTTCGCCATCTTGAAAAAGGTCGCGTAGTAATTTTCGGTGCCGGAACCGGCAATCCTTACTTTACAACCGATACAGCAGCTTCCTTACGTGCTATAGAGATTCAGGCTGACGCAGTAATGAAAGGAACAAGGGTGGATGGGATTTATACGGCCGACCCCGAAAAGAATCCCGAGGCCAAGCGTTACGACGAGATAACTTTTCAAGAAGTTTACGATAAGAGCCTAAACGTAATGGATATGACCGCCTTCACCTTGTGTCAGGAAAACAACCTTCCTATTATTGTGTTCGATATGAATAAGCCCGGAAACTTTATGCGTATTACTAACGGTGACCCTATCGGGACCTTAGTTAAGAATTAGACCAATTTTAGCTCTTATTAAAATGAACGATTTGATAAAAAAACAGCTGAACGACGCAAAAACCTTAATGGATAAGGCTATAGATTTTGCCGATAGCGAGATAACAAAAATACGTGCCGGTAAAGCAATGCCTTCCATGCTTGACAGTATTTCTGTT
>JAYULL010000134.1:0-8232 GCA_043763625.1 Sphingobacteriaceae bacterium
TCGAGGAATTTCTCCGCCGGCTTCTCGTAAATACCCATCGTACGATCTCCCTGAACATTGCTGTGCCCTCTAACCGGGCAAGTTCCTGCTCCGGGCTTACCAATACTTCCTTTAAGCAGAAGCAGGTTTACAACTTCCATGATCGTATTAACAGCATTTTTATGTTGCGTAAGACCCATAGCCCAGCAGGCAATTATCTTTTTTTTGTGCTTTAATACTTCAACGGTTCGCCGGATTTGGTGTCCGGAAACTCCTGCTGCCAAAGCCAAATCATCAAGATTTTGAGTTTTAAGGTGTGATACCAAATCAGCGTATCCGCTCGTGCGGGAGTCGATAAACTCCCGGTCAAATACAGTACCCGGTGCTTTTTCTTCCTCCTCTAACAGAAGCAGTTGGATTGCTTTGAGCAAAGCCATATCCCCGTTTATTCTTATTTGCAGAAAAATATCTGTAAGTCCGGAACTACGTCCGAAAGTACCGTTAAGTGTTTGCGGGTTATTAAACCCGACTAAACCTGTTTCAATAAGGGGGTTTACCGAAATTATTACCGCCCCGTTTGCTTTTGCTTTTTGTAACGCGGTTAGCATTCGCGGATGATTCGTTCCCGGATTTTGTCCGAGTATGATAATTACTTCAGCTTCGTAAAAATCTTCCAGCTTGACTGAACCCTTACCAATGCCGAGCGCCCGAGTTAAAGCAACTCCGCTTGATTCGTGGCACATGTTCGAACAATCCGGCAAATTATTGGTACCGAACTCGCGGACAAATAATTGATATAAAAAGGCAGCTTCGTTACTTGTACGCCCCGAAGTATAAAAAACAGCTTCATCCGGAGTTTTAAGAGAATTAAGCTGTTCGGCGACTTTCTTAAAGGCATCATCCCAAGTTATCGCTTGGTAATGTGTTGCGCCTTTCGGCAGATATAGGGGTTCGGCAATTCGGCCTTTTTTTCCTATCTCGTAATCGTTTAACCGCGACAAGGATGCGATTGAATTGGCAGCAAAAAAGCCGACTGTTAGTTTTTTCGTAGTGGCTTCTTCGGCGATGGCTTTTGCCCCATTTTCGCAATATTCTCCTAAAGGCGAACGCTCATCATCAGGATCGGGCCAAGCACAACCCGGACAGTCGAAACCGGAGTTCTGATTTAAACTAAAAAGTGCTTTAGTACCGCGAGCAATATCCATCTCACCAAACACATGCTTAACACTCGATATAACTGCCGGAATTCCGGCAGCCGCTTTGCCGGTTTTGGAAAGCTTTAGCTTTAACAGTTCTTCGGGGTTTTCGGGGTTTGGTGGGGTTTGGTTGTTCATGATTTAGCTGTTAGTTGAAGTTCAGCATCTGTTCCCGTTAACTAATATTCGTAATGTTTCTAAAGTTTTGTTCCGGTAACATTACTTCATACGTTTATCAATATACGCTAATGCTGCCTTTTCATCTTGCTCAATAAAAATTTCTACCGCACGAATTGATGTTTTTAAAAGAACCTTAGATTTTTCATTTGCATCCATCATTGCTTTAACCTTCTTTTTAAGTTTATTTTGGAGTGAAAGTTCTATAATCGGGATAATTAGATTTTTAAAAACTTTCTGCAATGATAATTGCTACATGCCTAAATACGGAGGAATAATTCGAAGGGCTTCTTCTTTGTTTTTAAACTCACTTATGAGCCAAGATTTATGTACACCGGATTTGCAACCCCAATGCGCATTCGCCAATAGATGTGAGCCTGATTCTACAAAAGTTTGATCACCTGTTTACATTCAAATGTATTTTCTGAGTGAGGAATTTCAATTAAATAAGTTGCGATTTTAATTATTTTCAAAGTTTGATTGGTTTTTATTTTCCAAACCAACGAGCTTTACGGCTGCTTCCGAAATGCTCTTTGTCAACAACCATTGCTGCAGAAGCCTCATGATGGATACCAAATGGTTTAGGGCCTGAGAAGAAATCAACATCAACACGGGCAACATGACCTTTACCAAATTCAATGTAACAAGAGCCTGCGCCGGTGTAAGGATTGTTATTTTCATTTCCATTAAATACTTCAATGATAGAAGCCGCAGCAATTTTTGCAGCTCCTTCAGCAAATACGCCAGCCTTTGGTGTACCCACACTAGTTACATCTCCAATAGCATATACGTTGGGATATTTTGTGCAAAGGTTTGCCCTGTCCACAGGTATCCATCCGTTTTCTGTCAAACCACTTTGCAATACCACATCTGGTGCAACATGCTTTGGGATGCCTAAAAACAAATCGCATGGCAGCTCTGTTCCATCATCCAGAATCACTTTTTTATTTTCATCAACACTACTCACCTTTCTTTGAGGGATGAATCGGATATCTCTTTCTTCAAAAGCTTTTAACAATGCTTTTGAAGAATCGGGCGATGGAGGAATTGGCAAGCCAAAGGGAATAACCAAACTTATAGTGGAAGCATCTCGAATGCCACGACTAACTAGGTAGTCATGCAACATCAAGGCAGCTTCGCTAGGGGCAGGAGGACATTTGAATGGTGCACTACAGACACCTACAACCGCATGGCCGCTTGTAAACTGTGGTAGTATATCACGTAATTTTTCTGCTCCGGAAAAACTATAATATTCATTGCCCCATAATGCAAGACCCGGTGTGGCTGCAATGTCGTAGTTGGCTCCTAATGCTACCACTAATACATCTGCCTCATACTTTCCAATGTTGGTTGTCACTATTTTTGAAACAGGGTCAATGGCAGTAATTGTTTCCTTACGGAATGTAACACCAGGCTTCACAATATTGCTATAAGAAGTTTTTACAGCATCGGATGCTTTGCGTCCAAACATTATATCCAACTTTGAGAACCCAAAGAAAAAAGAATCATTCTGATCTATTAACGTAAGATCAAGCCGATCGCCAATGGTTTCTGAAAGAATGGAACTCAATTCTAAACCTCCAAACCCGGCACCTAATACAGTTACTCTTAATTTCATCATATTTTGTAAAAGTTAATTTTTTTATTTCCCAATACGTTCAATATTGCAATCAGGCTTAGGCAGTCTAACCAAATAGACCGGCAGCGGTAAATCCAATAATCTTGCAATTACGTTTTTTGATGGTGTAAAGTCTTTGGGATGCGAAAAAAGCATTGCCCAACCTTCGCCTATCCAATCATGAAATGGATGGTACCCCGGGTTGTTTCTGCGGTAAAATCCGGTGCGGTGCTGTTTAATCTTAAGCTCATAATTTTGATGTTTTTAGATTAGTAATAAGCGTTAAACACTGCAAAATTGCAACAGTAAAAAAGGCAATTCAGTAACATCTGTTACAAATGCTAGTAAAAGATGTTACAAATTTTAAAAGTTTTTGAGCAGCTTAATTTGCTTATTGATAACTTACTTGATTTACAATTGAAAATTAAGTTCCTCAGGCAGAACAAGAACCACGTCAGCCGGGCATAATTTAAACCTGCTGTTATGCCATGTGCTTTTTTAGTCAAGCGGTGGTTTTAGGTCGCCCCGTTCTTTTAGATTTTATATTTGCTTTGTTAGTCAACCTACGTTGTTGAAAAAAGTTGCTAAGAGCCTTTTCTTCCTCAATAGTTAAAGAACCGTGTCCGCCGATAAAGTCCACATCTAAATCAATTCTCTTCGTTTTCATATTATTGATTCTGAAAGTATTTATTGATTAGTTTAAGTGCTGATTGTGTTTCGATAATCATTACCCGTCCACCGAAATGAAATGCGCCAAGTGTTTTTTCGTAATGTTCAACAAGTTGAGATTTTGAAAGAAATGAAACGTTGCCCTCATGTCCACGTTGAAATGAAAGTTTACAAGCAAATGCTACTAAATTTCCCGCAACACCTGAATACATTTTAGTCTGTCCTTTATTGAATGGCGCATTCTCGACCAAATGCATGTAAACATGGTCAGCCTTAACTTCTAAGCCGATAAGTCCTTGTATAATTGTAGGATTATTTACAATAGTGAGTTTATAAATATCTCGGATTGGATCTTTAAATTCCTCTCGCCAGTTGAAAAGCCAACCTTTTGTCTTGGTAATTACTTTTAAGTCGTTGGCGGTAAGTATAGAAATATCTGTAGCGAAACTGTCACCCGTAACAACGTTCTCAATGGAATTGGTCAGTTTATCTACAATGAAGTCAAGTCCTATTTCTGTCTGATTTTTCACTACGCTAATTTACGAAAAATTGTCTTGTGAAACCAGAAAGGGTCATGCTTGAACGGTCTTTCTTAGCATTGGGCATAACGTTTTGCAGCTACAAGAAGTTGGCGATTTCGGAGACGAAAACTGTCTGCCACCACTGAATTTGATACGAAGCACAAAGCTTTATTTAACCACTGAACCGCCAATTTCTTGTAGGTGCTGTTGTGCGTTCGTGCTAATGTTCTTGCGGAATACTGTTTGTCATCAATCACCGTCATGGCTCATTGTCTGCTCAACTTAAAACTTTGTCATAAACCTGATACATCAATCGCCCTTTTCCACCAATTGATTCAGCAAAACCTCTGGAGTCCATATTGCTTTCATTCACCGGAAAGTATAAACTGCTTTTCAATCCCAATGATTCATGATAGCCATACATCTTCAGGGCTATTGCCTTAGCTAATCCTTTGCCTTTATGTTCGTCAGTAACTCCGATTCCTAATATACCTGCCCTATTAAATTTTTTAGCAGCACCTGTCAGCAATTTAAATATCGCAATCAAGCCTACGCTTCCATTAAAGGTTCGGAAAAGCGGAGTTAAGTCAGGCAAGGCAAAGCAAAACCCGGCAGGCTTACCTTCCACTTCGGCAATCAGTATTTGTTGCGGAGCCAGCATATCTTTCATTGGGCCAAAAAATTCTTTCATTTCAGCATGACTTGCTTTTGCAAATTCCCACTCATGCACAAAGGTTTCATTGAGTATATCGGTTACTGTTTCTATGTCCTTGTCCCAGTTCTTTTTTGAAACGGGTCTGATAACTGCTGCATCATAATTTGAATACCGTTGTTTTGCTGCTCTGTATTTTTCACTATTGAAATCAACTTCATAATACCACATTGGGTAAGTCGGTTGGTAATTTAGATTTTCAATATACCCACGGTAATACGATGGAGTCCACGGGAAAGGAAACATCGGGTCTTCATTAAATCCTGTTACCATAAATCCCATGGCATTAGGAGCACCTCCGTTGGATGGTGCGATTACTTTGGTCACGCCTCTTTCTTTCAACCAACCTTCCGCTTGTCTAATCATTTCTGCCACTTCCGGTTCACAATTTTCTGCTGCCGCAAAAAAACCTATAAATCCTGCATCGGCTTGCTTTTGGTCTTGAAACTTTTTGTTGATGATGGCTGCACAACGACCCACATCTGCTCCTCCTCTGGAAACAACGAACAATCCGAATTCCATTTCTTTAGCCATAAGTGATTTTCGGGTCAGTATCTTTGCCACATCATCATCAATTTCAGAGATGTAATAAGGATAGTCTTTCATTAATTTTCGTTCCAATGAAATAAACCGTTTTAAAGCTGATTTATCTGAGGGATTAATAGTTGTTACAATGCTTGTGTTCATTTATTATCGTATTTTGTACTGTTACAGATTTGTTTTGTTTTAGGCTTCTCCGTTTGTCATCTTTTTTTGAACCTTTTTATAGTTAAAATAAACGTTGTATGCCCAACTGAAGAAAGTAATAAACATAAAGACAAATCCAATGTTTGAGATTGTTTCCAGCATCTTAAAATCCCTGCTTCCAAATAAGAACATAAAGCTGGCAGTAGGAAGGATAACTGAACTTGATAACCCGATATAACGAATCCACTTTTTGAAATCATCATAAGCTGAAATGAGATACATTGACGGCAGGTAAAGAAAATTTCCGCTTGTTTGGATGCGATAAAATTTTTCATAAGCTTCGTGAGAAACTATCTGGCTTATTTCAAACAAAGAAACTAGCATAAGGCCTGTAGATATTGCCAGCATTGTAAAACCTGCAGCGGGTAAAATTTTCTTTTCGTCAGCAAGTTTAATACCCAGTAAAGTAAGGCCTGCAATTACCAAAGCACCTCCAAACGCTAACAACATAATGTGGTTAGGGTCGTAAACTGGGAATTCTTTTGAAAAATCAGGTGGATAAATCAAAAGTGCCATAATTGAAAATGCTGGTTGTGCGATGAATGTGGCAACAATGAAAAAGGTTATTTTTTTTTCCTGCTTTAAATGCGTCATATA
Source organism: Sphingobacteriaceae bacterium (assembly GCA_043763625.1). Taxonomy (GTDB): domain Bacteria; phylum Bacteroidota; class Bacteroidia; order Sphingobacteriales; family Sphingobacteriaceae; genus Rubrolithibacter. The sequence goes on from JAYULL010000134.1 coordinate 6,217, forward strand.
TTTTTTTGATTAAAAATTGTGTCAAATTTAGTTGTTAAGTTAAATTATACATCTGTCAATTTCTTGCAGTCAGGTTGGAGTTCCGATGCCGCCAAGCATGACGCACAACGATTACAGGTTTATATTGTGCCCGAATTAATAGCACTTCTTTGTCGCCCGAGTACTAAAGTAGTTAAAACCCACAACAGAACAAGAACCACGTCACCCGGGCATAATTTAAACCTGGTGTTGTGTGTAGTGCATTTTAGTCGGGCTGATAGGAGTCCCAATATTCTTTTGGTGAGACGATTTTGGTATTCTTATAGATTGGGAATATAAAGTCAGTCGAGTTACCCGTAATCACAAAGTCCGCTGAACATTCATCAGCAAGTTCTAAGATCATATTGTCATCAGCATCTGAAATAAGGTCAAGTTTAATAGTCGGAGCATATTTTGTCGCTTTAGTTTCAATTTCAACAAGTAAAGCTTCTGCTCGAATAAAAAAATCATGAAACTTAGAGAATTTGGGTCTTGCCAAAACTTCAAAATATTCTGCTAACAATTCGTCCGAAACACATAATTGAACTTTGTTTTCAAGGAATAGCTCGTTAATAATGTGATATGGAAAACTGCGTTGAATTAGAGCAGAGACAATAACATTCGTGTCAATTACGATTTTTTGCATTTTTCCTTACGGATCTTACTTCATTTGTTATCTCGTCCATGGTCATTTTTGATATACCGTATTTTTCAGCAAGTTCTATACACTTGTTTAAGTTTTGGCGTGTCAATTCTTTGCTAACGAGGTCAATAAAATCAGTAAAAGTCAGCTTTTCATCCTTTAAACCAAACTTATTATACTCAATATCAGATATGGAGACATTCAAGGTTCGCATAATATATTATTCTATTATCAAATTTAATAAAATTTAATGGAGAGTAAAAGGTTTTTGGACGTCCGGTTGCATTACACACAACGTTTTTACTTGTTGCAGTGCCGGATTAAGCCGGAACGCTTTTCAAGCTTGCACTAAAGATATTGTAAACGCCGGAACTTTCAAAAACCACCAAAACCGGCATTGCCACAAGTTTTTGTTAAACACTGCCTTTATCTTTTAACCGCTTCGGGCGAATGCAAGTCAAAATCAAAAGGGCGATGCAAAGGCGATTTTATTAATTAACAAGCCGGAAAGCCGAGCCGATTAGGCATTTTGGGCGAATTGGGCGATTGCAAGTCAAATTAAATTAGTACGCTTGAGCTGAAGTTTAAAGTTCGCAGAAACTTTGCTAAGAGAAGAAGGTTGTGTTTAACTAGTTTATATATGCAACACTTGCATCTATATTTCATATATGTGAAGCAATTTAAGATTTATCTTCAACCAACCTTCTCACCCTTAATCTCCTCTAAAATTTCGATTGCTTGACTTATCCGGCCCACATTTTCAAAAGAAATACGAAGCGAATTTTTAACCTCTCTTAAGTTGCAACTCCAAGAGTTTTCTTGCGCATATTTAAGAACCCGGCCGAATTGTTCGCTTTCGAAATACGGCGATTGTTTATTCGCGATAAAGTAACCCTTCAATCCGTGCTTTTTAAAAGATATCTTCTCAAAGCCGATGGCTTTACCCAACCATTGCAACTTCAAAGTATTTAATAGTTCGATAACCGGTTTTGGTACCGGCCCGAACCGGTCGGCAAGTTCTCGAGTAAACTTCTCTAATTGATCTTCGTTTTCAAGTTTAGAAATTTCGGTATAGAGGTTATACCTTTCGGTGATATTGGTAACGTAACTGTCGGGAATCAAAACTTCTAAATCGGTATCAATTTGCGTAAACGATACAAACGGACGAGCTTTTTCGTCTTGAAACAAATTTTTAAACTCATCGTCTTTTAGTTCCTGAATGGCTTCATCCAAAATTTTATGATACATTTCAAAACCGATTTCGGCTATAAATCCGCTTTGCTCTGCTCCCAATAAATTTCCGCTTCCGCGGATGTCCAGATCTCGCATAGCTACATTGAACCCGCTTCCCAGAT
>JAYULL010000135.1:0-8133 GCA_043763625.1 Sphingobacteriaceae bacterium
ACGCAGGTAGGTAAAACGCAATACCCATAGAGGCTAAAAAACTACCAAAGGTTCCGTGCAACCGGGGATTCATTGGTGGTGCTACGCACCCAACGAATCCCTAGATGTTAGCGGTAGTATTTCTAAGCTTCTTCGCTAAAATTAGGAGTGTTCCTATTGATAGGACAAGCATGCTAAATAGCCATAAATAATAACCTGACTCCAGACGAGTAATCGCCGCTTGTCTTCCGTTTTCAGAAATTAAAATATGTTTCCAATAAGCGAAAGATGCCGCTAGAATTAGCGAACCGAAACTTGTCAAGACAGCGGTGGATTTTTGCTTCCAAAAGAGAATAACGGTTAAAAAGTATAGAGGATTAGCGAGCCATACGATCCATTCGAGAAGACCTCCTCCTAGAATTGAAAGTCCGCCAATAATTAACAAAAACAGTGACTGCTGCTTCCCAAATTCCGCCTGATCTTTAAAGGAAAAAGCGTCTTGAGTTAGTGATATTAGGAATAACAAAAAACTGCAACCCACTATCCATGCTGTTAACTTCTTTAGACTGTTCGTTGATTCCACTATCTGAATTGAGAGTATTTGTAATATTGCCACTAACTAGTATCTATATGCACCTACTTGCATCTATATTTCATATTAGTACTACAATTATACCTCTTCCCGCTATCACCAAGTATAACACTTATCCGAGAGGAACGTAAAACTGATTCCTGCACCTACAAAAAAGTAAGTGTCGTGCGGGCGGTAGTCGCCGCGTTGAGTTCCGGGAAAACCAAGATTTACGCCTTCATTAACTTCGCCGGAGCGGTCGGAAAGAGTATAAGCTATCGGGTTGACTAATTTACCGGGATCGGGATATTTACCGCTTACATCGTCTAAATAATCGGTAAAGGCCGTTCGATAACCGATCTCGCCGATCAAACTCCAGCTTTTAAACAAATTGCATTTAACTCCGGCGCCGAAAGGAACGGCGAAAGAATAGGTTTTGTAACTGTTGTTCGGGGCTTGCCCTTCGGTTGCAAATAAATTCAGCTCGTAAGTATTACCGTCAAAACCGACAGTACGGGGATTAAACGATACTAGGCTAAACCCGGTGAAAAGAAATGGTGTATATCGTTTTTTACTTACCGACGGAATGTAATTAAAGAAATTAAGCTCTGCCTGAAGCGAAAGCTCATTTATCGGGGTAAAAAAACTGAGGTTACGCAGTTTGAATTGATCGTTGCCGGAGTTTGCATCGGAAGCAGCAATTTCGCCATGCAAAACACTGAGTTTTATTGACCAATAAGGATCAATATTCCGCTTAAAGAAGCCCCCGTATGCTAATCTGTTCACTTGATAGGGCCTTATTGGATTTAAATCGCCCATATAACCTGAGCCTCCGGCAAATCCTCCCAGCTCCCAAGTTTGGGCAAAAAGCGAATTAGGAATAAAAAGAAAAATCCAACCTGCGACGAAGTATTTTAGCATCGGGTTTTAGTAGTTACGAGAATCAATCCCCCAAAGTAACTTATTCCTCAACGTTGATAAATAGGTTTCATTATTTAGGCGGATTAAATTGATGTTGAAATCCGACTTGCGAACGCTGAATTTTATGGAACTGTCCGTTATTTCTGTCCGAGAATCGCAGGACAACAGGTATTTAGAGCTACGCCCTTCTATCTCGAACGACAATACGTTTGAGTCTGAAATTATAACCGGCCTCACGTTTAAGTTGTGGGGCGAAATAGGCGTAATAACAAAGTTTTCGGACTGCGGAAAAACAATTGGTCCGCCGCAACTGAGCGAATAAGCGGTAGAGCCTGTGGGAGTTGCAACGATCAATCCGTCGGCCCAATACGAGTTCAGGTATTCGTTGTTAAGGTAAGCGTGGATAATCATCATGGCCGAATTATCTCGGCGATGAATGGTGATGTCGTTAAGGGCAAAATTCTCGTCGCCGAACAAGCTGCGTTCGCAATCAACACGGATTAAATCGCGGGTGTCTAAAGTATATTCGCGCTTTAGCAGACTCTGAATGGCCGGTTTTATATCGCTTTTATTTATACTGGCCAAAAATCCCAGCCTCCCGAAATTTATACCGATAATAGGAATTTGCGAATCGCGAACCAGCGTAACCGTATCAAGCATGGTTCCGTCGCCGCCAAGGCTGATTAACACATCAACCTGCCCTTTAAGCTCTTGGTAATTTTTAAAGATCTCGAGTTTTTTGGGAAAGAATATTTTGCCGGAAATAAATTGTTGAAACTTATCGAAAATTACAATCTCTATAGAGTATTCTGCTAGAGTATCAAAAATTTGCTGCACGTAAGGCAAGGCCGCAGTGCCGAATTCCCTGCCGTATATAGCTATCTTCATTCTAATGTTCTTAATTAGAAACTGAGGTAATTCATTAGTTGATCGTATCGGTCGCCGTTGTCGTTATCGTTTTTTATATCATTAAAGGTTTCTTTAACAACATAATTATAACGGGTAAATGCAGCAACAATGGGCGAAATATCGCGGTGATTTAGTTTAAGAGTAACCTCGAGTCGGGTAGAATCTTCGAACGATCGAATGTAAGAACTCAAAATTTGCGAGTTGTTAGATTCTACTATTTGAGCAATATGCGAGAGGGAATTCTCGCGACTACTGACTTCAAGAACAATGATTCCGCCGGGTTCTTTAACCGACAAGGTTTGGGCAATAAATTCGATAATGGTATTGACTGAAATCAAACCCAGATAATTAAGCCGTGCGTCGAGAACCGGCAAAACACTCAGGCTTTTTTCGTTCATCATCCTCACTATATCGTAAACATGCCGATTTTCGTCAACGTATCGATCAACAGTAGTTAAAGGTAAGTCCAAGCTACCTACAGGGGAATTGTAATCCGCCACTTCGATCAAATCCTCATCTGAAATTAATCCAAGAAACTGAACCTCATTAACAACGGGTAAATGGCTTACGCGAAACTCTGCCATTCGGTCCAATACCTTTTGAACCGTATCAGAAGTTTTAACCGGCGGAACCACATCAGCTAACATCTCGCGTGCAACCATCTATTTTAATAATATTCTTGTTAAAAACCTGTTCAGATATATGTTAAACTCCTCCGGCTGCTCCATCATAGGAGCGTGGCCGCACTTATCAACCCAATTCAATTCGGAGTTGGGGAGCAACTGATGAAACTCTTCTGCCACTTCCGGCGGAGTTACTCTATCGTTCTTTCCCCATATTAACGAAACCGGTATGGTTATCTTATACAAATCTTTTGACATGTTATGCCTAATGGCCGATTTTGCCATGGCCAATATTCTAATTACACGATTTCTATCGTTAACGGTAGCAAAAACCTCATCTACCAATTCTTTCGTAGCCGTAGCCGGATCGAAGAAGGTAAATTCCGTTTTCTCTTTTATGAAATCGTAACTTTCTCTTCGAGGAAAAGAACCCCCGAACGAGTTCTCATATAATCCCGAACTACCGGCCAAAATCAAGGCTTTTACATCTTCAGGGTGCGATATGGTAAGTATTAAGGCTACATGACCGCCCAAAGAATTCCCTAACAACGTTACTTGGTCAAGCTTTTTGAACTTTATAAATTTATGTACGTGTTTGGCTAAACTTTTTACGCCTGTTGTTAAAAGAGGCATTTCGTAAATCGGGAGCATCGGGATTATAACACGATAGCGGGATCGAAATTCCAGAATTACCTTTTCCCAATTGCTTAAAGCCCCCATCAATCCATGAAGTAATAACAGTACCTGACCTTGACCTTCTTCAATGTACTTAAACCCGTTTTCTTCTTTTACCGGAAACTCCATAGATGTTTTACCCTGTAATATTCTTTAATTTCAGTTGATAAATAATTTTTTACTATAATAACAATAATTTAAGAAAGAAGCTCTTTAACTACTTCTGAAATCGTTTTTCCGTCGGCTTTACCGGCAAGTTCTTTATTTGCGGCTCCCATAACTTTTCCCATGTCTTTAATTGAACTCGCTCCGGTATTGGAAATAATTCCTGCAACAAGAGCTTTAACTTCGTCGCGTTCCATTTGTTTCGGCAAGAAAGCTTCTATAACTTCCATCTCTTCTGCCTCCACTTTGTACAAATCTTCGCGGTTTTGAGCCCTATAAATATCGGCAGACTCTTTACGCTGCTTCATTAATTTCTGTAAAACTTTAATCTCGGCTTCCCGGGTAAGATCCTCTCCGGCACCTTTTTCGGTTTTAGCTAAAAGTATTGCAGCTTTTACGGCCCGCAAACCTCTAAGTTTAGCTTCTTGTTTTGCCAGCATGGCCGCCTTTATTTCCTGATCTATTGTTTGTTGAAGAGACATGTGGGTTTGTTTATTGTGTTTTGTTTTGTTATTTGATTTAGCTGTCAGCTTAAAGCTATCAGCTATGAGCTTTTTTACTTTTTACTTCTTTTTAACTTCTAAAAATATTCGTCGCGGTTGCTTGTGCCGTCGGCATAATCGTAAGTTCGTTAATGTTTACGTGAGCAGGTAAGGTTGCGGAATAAAAAATTACATCAGCCACGTCTTGAGCTGTTAAAGGTTGAAATCCTTCGTAAACTCTTTTTGCCCGCTCTTTATCACCTTTAAAACGCACTTCCGAAAACTCGGTTTCTACCGCCCCGGGATGAATGCCGGTAACCTTTATCCCGTAAGAAAGCAAATCAATACGCATAGCTTTATTTAACGCATCAACAGCATGCTTGGTTGCGCAATATACATTTCCGTTCGGATAAACTTCTTTTCCGGCAATTGAACCGAGATTTATAATATGTCCGGCGTTTCGGGCAATCATCCAATTTGAAACAATTTTTGCCACATAAATAAGGCCCTTAATATTTGTGTCGATCATGGTGTCCCAATCGCCGAAGCTACCGTTTTGTATCGGGTCTAAACCTTGACTTAAACCGGCATTGTTAATTAAAACATCTACCTGCTTTAAATTTTCGGGGAGAGATTCGAGCCGGTCTTCTACTTCCCGGCTATTTCTTACATCAAAATCAAGATTTATCACTTCTATCGAAAATTCTTGTTGAAGCTCTTGAGACAGCTTTTCGAGTCGATCTTTTCGTCTCCCGGTGAGGATCAGATTAAAATTTTGTGCTGCAAAAGTTCGGGCACAAGCTTCGCCTATTCCTGCCGTTGCACCGGTAATTAATGCAAGTTTATTCATAGCGCATTTTTGAATCGAAACTAGGCATTTAAATGATTAAGACGGTTCATCAATCTTCTACTCGAAATATAAACTGAATTGAAGATTGCGCAGGAACAATTTATCGAGCGGCGATGAGTAAGGGTTGTCGCTCGGATCTAGCACGCTGCCAACGGAATGCGATAATTTTATTTCAGGCGAAAGCTTAAAAAACTCGAAATAAAAATCAAAACCGATACCGGCTTCATAAGCTAAAATACTTCTTTTGTTTTTAACCAACTTATCGATATAGGCAAAGTCGAGGTCGTTTGTCTTTTTTTTAGAAACGATATCTAAAGAGTATTTTACTCCGCCTATTAAGTAGGCCCTAAAATTCATCAGGCGATCTGACTTTAGCTTAAATCCTATCGGTAAGTCAACCATTGTCGCTTGAACCTTACGCACAATAGCAGCATTTGCTTCGCCCTGAATAGGACTAGAAACCGGACCGGACGGGCTTGAAACGTAATCGTACTGTATTTGTCGGTCAGTAAAAACCAGACCGGGAGTAAACCGAAGGTTTGCATGGCTGCCTATAGCCAAATCGCTAACGAAACCCAAGCCGAAACCGGGAGTTGGCGCAGAATGTATGGCATAAAGCGAGTCGGTAACTTTGCTGTTATCTGTGGGATCAAAAAAACGGTTCCGCCAATCCGGCTTCTTTAAAATCTTAAATTCCGACGAAATGTATTGAAAGGTAAAACCGAAATGTAAAGGTTCAGAATCTACTCCACCGCCCCAATTTTGCGCTTGTGCCGAAATCCCCCAAAGGATAAAAAAAAACGGAAGGATACGGCGCATCGTTATTTGGTTCCGGTATATATCGAACAAATTCCAAACGTAAGGGGGAGATGTTTGTTGTTTTGATAGCCCACCTTGTGCATTAAAGCAATGAAATTTTCCCCTGCAGGGAAAGCAGCTACCGATTCCGGCAAGTATGTGTAAGCGCTGCTGTCTTTTGAAAACATCTTGCCTATAGCCGGAGTTATGTATCTGAAATAAAAGCTATAAAGTTGTTTTATCGGAAAAGCCCGAGGTTGCGAAAATTCAAGAATAACCGCTTTTCCGCCGGGTTTCAGTACTCTCAACATATCAGTCAATCCTTTTTCCAAATTCTCGAAATTACGCACTCCAAAGGCCACAGTTATAGCATCGAACGAGTTATCATCAAATAAAAGCTTTTCCGAATCGCCTAGTTTAACTTCAAATTGCCGGTTAAGGTTACGCTTATCTATTTTCTGTTGAGCTATGTCAAGCATCCCCTTAGAAATATCAACCCCGATAATTTTGTCTGGCTTTAAGATCATAAGTGCCTCAAAAGCAAAATCGCCGGTTCCGGTTGCTACATCTAAAATCTGCTTCGGATTGTCTTTTAGTAACTCCTTAATTGCTCTCTTTCGCCAGATAATATCAATCCCGGCAGAAAGAAAATGATTTAAAAAATCGTAAGTTTTAGATATGTTGTTGAACATCGCTGCCACCTGCTCTTTTTTGGTAGCTTCGGTATTTTTGTAAGGAGTAACAGTTTCCGGCATAGGGCAAAGATAAGGGAATTGGCTTAGGAGTTAGGATTTAGATAGATTGCCGGATTGTTTTATTAACTCAGAGTTTTGGAATGTGCGAAACCGGAAACTCCGGTCTATTGAATATTAACTTCCTGACTTTCCAAAATCCCCTAACTTCGTCTTTCCGGAGCTCCCGTCTTCCCAACTCCCCTACTAATAATTACCTTTGCGGGCAATGTCAGACTTAAAATACAACCAACGCGGCGTTTCGGCCGGCAAGGAAGATGTTCATAACGCAATAAAAAATATTGACAAAGGTTTATACCCGAAGGCTTTTTGCAAGATAATTCCGGATATTTTAGGAGGAGATGAGTCTTGGTGCAACATTATGCATGCCGACGGTGCCGGTACAAAGTCGTCGCTGGCTTATGTGTATTGGAGAGAAACCGGCGACATTTCCGTTTGGCGGGGAATAGCACAAGATGCAATTATCATGAATATTGACGATTTGCTCTGCGTTGGCGCTACCGATAATATTTTGCTTTCATCAACGATAGGGAGGAATAAAAACCTGATCCCGGGAGAAGTGATTGCCGAAATTATTAACGGAACAGAAGAAATTTTATCAGAGCTGCGAGAACTGGGTTTGGGAATTTACACTACTGGGGGCGAAACAGCCGATGTAGGTGATTTAGTTAGAACCATAATTGTAGATTCAACAGTTACTTGCCGTATGAGACGTTCGGAAGTGATTTCAAATGATAAAATACAGGCCGGAGATGTAATTGTAGGACTATCTTCTTCGGGAAAATCAACTTACGAAAAGGAATACAACGGTGGCATGGGTTCAAACGGTTTAACCTCTGCCCGACACGACGTTTTCAGTAAATACATTGCTGAAAAATATCCCGAAAGCTTTGACCCTGCCGTTCCCGGTGATCTGGTTTTCGCGGGAGGAAAAAGCTTGACGGATGAAATAGAAATAGACCCATCGACTGCGCTTAGGGTGACAGCGGGTAAGTTGGTACTCTCTCCTACAAGAACTTACGCTCCTGTTATAAAAGCTATTTTAGAAAAATACCGCTCTCAAATGCACGGAATGGTGCATTGCAGCGGCGGCGCTCAAACTAAAGTGCTCCATTTTATTGATAATCTCCATGTAATAAAAGACAATCTTTTCCCGATTCCACCCTTGTTTAAATTGATTCAAGAACAATCTAAAACAGATTGGCAGGAAATGTATAAGGTGTTTAATATGGGACACCGGATGGAACTTTACGTTCCGGAAGAAATTGCGGGAAAAATAATGGCTATTTCGCAAAGTTTTGGAATCGAAGCGCAAATTGTAGGCAGAGTTGAGAAGGCGGAGAAAAAGCAGGTGACGATCAAGAGCGAGTTTGGGGAATTTGTTTATGAATAAAAAAAAAAGGATTAC
>JAYULL010000136.1:0-8113 GCA_043763625.1 Sphingobacteriaceae bacterium
TTTCAACTCCCACCCCGAATCCTTGCGATTCGGGGTGCAAAAGTGAACTCTTTTTTTGAATCCCGCAAGGGAAAATGAAAATATTTTGACGCATTCCCAACCCCTATTCTCGTTCTGCCCTTTCTCTCAACCCGGCCAAAACCAAGGGCCTCAGTTCGCCATTTACATAGACTTCTTTTTAATTACAGTTTTTTCGAGGTAAATAACATTCGGCAATGTTAAAGAAAAGAAGAACATGTAAATTCTGTTATTCAAACCCATTTCTTCTTCACAGGCGGGGGATTCGCGGCTGAATAAAAAAAGAGGCAATCTGCTGACCTTTGTAATAATCTGTTTTAATACAAAACCCCGAAATGTTAAAGTATGTTAAGCGCTTTAGCCTTACCCCTTAAATTATATAGTTTCGCACCTTATTAATACATTGACGGTTATTGCTATTTACCCTATCTTTGCACGATGTTTAAAAATAAACAAACAGCTATCCTAGGCATTTTAATTTGTATTTTAATTGCCTTCGGTTGCAAGAGTAAGTTTGAAAAACTACGTGAAGGGAACGATACGGCAAAAAAGTATAAGGAAGCATTACGTTTATATAATAAGAAAGATTACACACGAGCATTAATTCTCTTTGATGATTTAATGCAACGATATAAAGGACGGACGGAAGCGGAAGACCTTTCTTTTTATTTTGCTTATACAAATTATTATCTGAAAGATTATACGACTGCACGATATCAGTTTAAGCAGTTTGCCGACACTTATCCGAGTAGCCCCAGATCTGAAGAATGCAGATATATGACAGCCTACTGTTTTTATTTGGAGTCGCCGAAAGCTTCTTTAGATCAGGAAAACACGCTCAAAGCAATAGAAGCTCTTCAATTGTTTATTAATTTATATCCTAAAAGTACAAGAGTTACCGAAGCAAGCAAGCTGATTCAAGACCTGAGAGATAAATTAGAAAAGAAAGCATTTGAAAATGCCAAACTCTATTATATCACAGGCGCATACGATCCCTCTAATTATAAATCAGCAATAATTGCCTTCAAAAATGTTTTAAGAGATTATCCGGACACGAAGTATGCGGAGGAAATTGAGTTCTTGGAGTTAAAGTCGCAGTACATATATGCAAAAAACAGTTTAGAGATTAAACAAGAAGAGCGTTTTGGAGAAGCTGTGACAATGTTGAACGACTTTAAAGAAAAATATACGACCAGCAAATTTTTAAAAGAAGCAGAAGAAATTAGAAAGAACTCTGAAGAAGGGATTGCTAATGCTAAAAGAATTTTAGGTGAAGTACCTGAAACAAAAAAAGATAAAGATAAGAATAAGCAAGATATTAAAACGAGTAAAAATGAACAGTAATAAAAGTACGGTAGCATCTTCGACAGTAACGCGAGATGTAAGGGATCTGGATAAGAAGACTGACAATATCTATGAATCTATAGTTATTATTTCCAAGAGAGCCAATCAGATTGCTAATAATATGAAGGAAGAACTTCATAACAAATTATCCGAATTTGCTTCGGCTAATGATAATTTGGAAGAAGTTTTTGAAAATCGAGAACAAATAGAAATATCTAAGCATTACGAAAGAATGCCCAAGTCTACTTTAGTTTCTATCGATGAATTTTTAAACGACAAAGTTTACTACCGGAATCCTTCTAAAGAACAATAATACTACTAAGCATAGGGCAAACGTTGTGCTATGCACGTGAGCAGGCTCATGCTTAAAGATAAAAAAATATTACTTGGCGTTTGCGGAAGTATTGCAGCTTATAAAGCAGCTCTACTAATAAGGCTTTTAGTAAAGGCGGGCGCAGACGTAAAAGTAATTATGACTCCCGGTTCAGTTAATTTTATTACACCTTTAACGCTTTCTACCTTATCTAAAAACCCTGTTTTAACTGATTATTTCCAAGTGAGAACGGGTGAATGGAATAATCATGTAGACTTGGCGCTGTGGGCAGATTTTATTGTAATAGCCCCTGCAAGTGCTAATACAATTGCAAAATTTGCAGTTGGGGTTTGCGACAACCTTTTATCAGCCGTTTACCTTTCTGCAAAAAGCAAGGTTTATATAGCCCCCGCAATGGATTTGGATATGTGGGTGCATCCTGCCACTCAGGCTAATATCGAAAAACTGATCTCTTATGGCAACATTATTATCAACCCTGCATCCGGCGAACTGGCAAGCGGTTTAATCGGAGAAGGGCGGCTTGCAGAGCCGGAAGATATTGTACAATTTTTAATTAGTGACATATCCAAAGCACTTCCTTTACTAGGTAAAAGGGCTTTAGTGACTGCCGGCCCCACTTATGAAGCTATTGATCCGGTACGTTTTGTAGGCAATTATTCTTCCGGAAAAATGGGCTTTGCAATTGCCGAAGAGCTGGCAAATAAAGGCGCAGAAGTAACTTTAATTTCGGGTCCGGCAAGTGAACAGCCACCGCTAAATCTTAAATTAATAAGCATAACTTCTACGGATGAGATGTTGGAGGCTGTTGAACGGAACTTCGTTAAGAGTGATATCATTGTTATGAGCGCCGCGGTGGCCGATTATAAACCCAAAAAAGAGGCACTCGAAAAAATAAAAAAAGTCGACACGGAATTCAGCTTGGAATTAACAAAAACTCCTGATATATTAACCTTGCTGGGTGAAAAAAAATCCTCAAAACAAATACTTATCGGTTTTGCGTTAGAGACCGAAAACGAAGAAGAAAATGCCATAAAAAAACTTAACCGGAAAAACCTTGATTTTATTGTCTTGAATTCGTTAAGAGACAAAGACGCGGGATTTAAAAGCGATTACAATAAAATCACGATAATTAACCGGGACCTTACGAAAGAGAGTTTCGCACTAAAAACCAAAAAAGAAGTAGCCGTAGATATTTGCCGCAAAATTTTTCAATTACTAAAATGATGAAGTCGGTTTGCACTGTAATTTTATTGCTGATTCTTTCAAACCTTGTAAACGCCCAGGATTTAAACGCCCGCGTACAAGTTCTTTCCCCTCAAATTCAAACAACAAATAAGAGAGTTTTGGATCTGTTGGAAGTTTCGATAAGAGATTTTTTGAATACACGTAAATGGAGCAATGATAATTTTCAACCGCAGGAACGACTCGAGTGCAACTTTGTAATTAATATTAAGGAGTGGGACAATTCATCCAATTTTAAAGCGGAGGTGCAGATACAATCAAGCCGTCCGGTTTTTAATTCTACATATAACTCAACCTTACTTAATATCAGCGACAAAAACTTCAATTTTACATTTTCAGAGGGCCAGGCTTTGGATTATTCGGACCAAAACTTCCTAAACAATTTAACATCGGTTCTTGCTTACTATGCCTATATAATTGTGGGTTTAGATTACGATACTTTTTCTAAATTAGGAGGAACTCCTTTTTTCGCCAAAGCACAGAATATTGTTAATAATGCCCAAAACACTTCTTTTGCGGGATGGAAAGGAATTGACGATTTAAACAATCGATATTGGCTAAGCGAAAACCTAACCAACAAAAACTATTATCCTATGCGAGAAGCTTTGTACGAATATCACCGGAATGGGTTAGACATAATGTCGCAGAATCTAGAAAAAGGACGCAAGCAGATATTAAATGCATTGCCTCCGCTGCAAAAAATTGACCGACAAAAGCAAGGTGCAATGTTAAATCAAATGTTTTTTACAGCCAAGGCGGACGAGCTGATTAATATTTTTTCGGAAGCAGATCCACAAGAAAGAACAAAAGCATATAATCTCCTGAGCACTCTAGACCCGGCAAATATTTCTCGTTACGACCGGTTGAAGAAGCGCAAATGATTTTCACTCGAATATTTTGACATGCTGAACCGCCTTCTCATAAAAAATTATGCTTTGATTGATGATCTCGATATCGGGTTTTCGAAAGAGCTTAACATTTTAACGGGAGAAACAGGAGCCGGGAAGTCAATTATTTTAGGCGCCCTTTCATTGATTCTGGGACAACGAATAGACGGTAAATATTTTTTTAACCAACAAAAGAAATGCATAATCGAAGGCTTTTTCAGAATAAAAGAATACCGGCTCGAAAGCTTCTTTAACGAAAATGAACTTGATTTTGAGGATGACACGGTATTAAGAAGAGAGATTTCGGCGGATGGAAAGTCGCGAGCCTTCATTAATGATACTCCTGTAAATCTTGCGACATTAAAACGACTTGGAGAGCAGTTGATAGATATTCACTCGCAGCACGCTACCTTGGAAATTAACGATGAAAGCTTTCAGTTGCTTGTAGTGGATACTTTGGCAGGACATCAAGCGCTGCTAAAACAGTATGAGGAAAATTTCAAAACTTATAGAAAGAAACAGGCTGAATTAAAAGATCTGAACGAAGAGTACGAAAAAGCAAAAGCCGAGCAGGATTACTTTCAGTTTTTGTTTGATGAACTTGAAAAGGCCGAAATAATTCAAAATGAGCAAGAAACCTTGGAGCAAGAACAAACTACTTTAACACATGCTGAAGAAATAAAGAGGTGTTTATTTGCAGCAAGTTTTGTTTTAAATGAAGGGGAGAACTCAGCTCTACAACAACTTAAAGAAGCCTTACAACAACTCCAACAGGCCGAAAAATACCATTCCGCGATGTCAGGCTTAGCTGAGAGATTGAAAAGCAGTTTGATTGAAATTAAAGATATTACGGCAGAGGTGGATGACTTGGAAAGCGGGATTTCTTTTAACGAAGCTCGTACTGTTGAAATAAACGAAAGGCTTTCTGCTATCTATAACCTGCAAAAAAAACATCGGGTAAATTCAGATGCCGAACTGATAAAAATAAGAGAAGACCTGTCGAATAAACTTTTTTCAATTTCGAATAGAGAAGAAGAGATTGATCAACTAAAAGAAGAAATCAGGTACCTTTTCAATGAACTGATTGGTACGTCAGACACGATTTCGGCAAGTAGAAACGAAGTTATTCCGGCAATTGAGCAAAAGGTAAAACAAACTCTCGAGGAGGTGGGGATGCCTTATGCTACTTTGAAGATTGAGAATATTTTGCTCGAAGAAGAACAATTAACACGGACGGGACGCAATAAGATTCAGTTTCTGTTCAGTGCAAACAAGGGTCAGGATTTGGCGCCTGTAAGTAAGGTTGCCTCCGGTGGCGAGTTATCGCGATTGATGTTGAGTATTAAATCGCTTATCGCAAAACATACGGCATTACCTACTATTATTTTTGACGAAATTGATACCGGAATTTCCGGAGAAGTAGCGCTTAAAGTAGGAAGTATTTTGGAACAACTTTCCCAAAATATGCAAGTATTAGCAATAACACACCTTCCTCAAATGGCAAGTAAGGGCAACGCTCATTACAAAGTATACAAAGACGACCGCGAAGAAAAAACTTACACCAACATAAAATTATTGCAACAGGAAGAGCGTGTGATAGAAATCGCAATAATGCTAAGCGGTGAAAATCCGGGAGAGTTTGCCTTGCAACATGCAAAAGAACTCTTAAGTACTTAATTTTATTTTTATACTTGCGTTTTTACGGTTTTTTCTAACCTTTGAAACATCAATATCACTTACTGCTAAATTAAAACCATGTCTTATAACTTATTAAAAGGTAAACGCGGAATTATTACCGGGGCCTTAGACTCAAATTCTATTGCCTGGAAAGTTGCTGAAAAAGCGCATGAAGAAGGCGCTGCTTTTGTTCTAACAAATGCCCCTATTGCCATGCGAATGGGCGAAATAAAGGGTTTGGCACAAAAAACCGGCTCAGAGATTATACCCGCAGATGCTACTAACGTTGAAGAATTAACAACGCTGTTTACCCAATCGCAAGAAGTGTTAGGCGGTAAGATAGACTTTGTTTTGCATTCTATTGGTATGAGCGTTAACATCAGAAAAAACATTCCCTACACCGAATCTAATTACGATTACTTTTTAAAAGGCATAGACGTTTCAGCTCTATCCTTTCATAAAATGCTAAGCGTAGCAAAAAAACTTGATGCAATAAACGAAGGCGGAAGCGTTGTTGCCCTTACTTATATGGCGGCACAAAGAACATATCCGTTTTATACTGATATGGCTGATATAAAAGCAATGCTGGAATCGATTGCCCGAAGTTTCGGATATCACTATGGTGTAGATAAAAAAGTAAGAATCAACACGGTATCACAATCCCCAACAAAAACTACGGCAGGAACCGGAATAAAAGGATTTGGCGATTTTTACGATTACGCAAATTCCATCGCACCTCTCGGAAACGCAGATGCCGAATCTTGCGCAGATTATTGTATTACTTTGTTCTCCGACTTAACAAGAATGGTAACCATGCAAAACTTATTTCATGACGGCGGATATTCATCCACAGGAGTAAGTAACGAAGTTATGTCGCGTTTCGGGGGCGAAGAATAGCCAACTTCCAACACCTTAAACAAAAAACCCGGGTGAGCCGGGTTTTTTGTTTGCGAATTATTTGTTCGACTCGATTAGGACGATCTTAACCGATACAGCTCCGGGCGGCGTCCCTAAGTTTGCGTTTACACCGTCAGAACTTTGAACTTCTACATCAATAGCTCCGGGACGGGTGTTAAACACATAGGATATTCCGTCAAAAACCTGAGGTATTTGTTCGTAAACCCTTTCGGTGTACGAGAGATAAACCAAAACTGCGTGGTTATCGTTAACGTAGTTTGTTAATTCCGGCATTTCTATAGTTGCGATATATCCGTTTCCGGTCTGATAAGGCCTCCAAGCATTTGCCGGAATATTGGTGAATATCGTTTTATTAGGAGTTACATATTCGTTTATTATCTCATCCTTTTGGCAGGCTGTAATAAATATCAATAGCGGTAAAATCAGTAAGTAAAGCTTCTTATTCATAATCTTTTAATTTAAAGTACAATACCTGATAGACGAAAAAAACTAACGATGGTTGCATCTAGCTTGATACGAAATGTAAAAATTGTATAGCTTTTTTTTTAACCGGCTATACCCGTAATCGAGCTTCCGGAAAATACAAGAAGCTCCCCTGTAGAAACTCCTTAAATAAAAAAGAATCGGACGCAGCCGTTTCAATCCATTTTATTAATCATATAAAAGAAATTCCTACTTTCGGCCATGCAATATTTGTCCTTAAGTGTACTGCAGTCGGATCTTAAAGAAGGGAAAATAACCCTTTTGGAAGTGGTGGAAGATTACTTGAGCAAGATTGACCGACATAAGGATTTAAATGCTTTTTTAGAAGTTTTTGAAGACGAAGCAAAGCAGAAAGCCAAAGAAATAAACCAAAAAATGCTTACCGGGAAAGCCGGCAGATTAGCGGGAATGGTAATAGGGCTCAAGGATAATATTTGTTATAAAGGCCACGGTGTATCTGCGGGTTCGCACATTCTCGAAAATTACCGATCAGTTTATTCAGCCACCGTTGTAGAACGTTTACTGGCAGAAGACGCTATAATTTTGGGTAGATTAAATTGTGACGAGTTTGCCATGGGAGGTTCTAATGAAACTTGTTATTACGGCCCTGTAAGAAATTTTGCAGATAAGACCCGAGTTCCCGGAGGCTCTTCAGGGGGTTCGGCAGTAGCTGTCCAAGCAGGTTTATGTTTAGCAACCTTAGGAACCGATACAGGCGGTTCAGTAAGGCAACCGGCCGCTTTTTGCGGAGTTGTGGGGCTAAAACCAACGTACGGCCGCGTTTCGCGATACGGAATAATTGCCTATGCATCTTCTTTCGATCAAGTTGGCCCGCTTACCCATACCGTAGAAGACGCAGCTTTGTTGTTGGAAATAATTGCAGGAGGAGATGAATATGACAGCACAGCTTCTCAAAAACCGGTTCCCGAGTATTCGAAACGTTTAAACACAACAGGTAAAAAAAGAATTGCTTATTTGCCGGAAACGTTAAATACTGAGGGATTAGATGCCGGAATTAAAGAAATAACGGAAAAGGCGATAAAAAAATTAAAAGATGAAGGACATTTAGTAGAGCCTATTTCTTTTCCGTATCTGGATTATGTTATTCCCACCTATTATATCTTAACGATGGCGGAAGCCTCATCAAATTTAGCCCGATATGACGGTGTACATTACGGATATCAAAGTCAAAATGCTACTGATTTAGAAA
>JAYULL010000137.1:0-33136 GCA_043763625.1 Sphingobacteriaceae bacterium
ATTCCTGAATACTGGAAACATAAAATATGTTAAAATATTCGCGGTAAGCGGCACCATCGTTCTTTTACTGGCCTGCATAAATTTTATAAATCTTAGTACGGCGAGTTCTATTAAACGGGCAAAGGAAGTCGGGTTGAGAAAGACAATCGGAGGCTCACGAATTCAGCTCATTTTCCAGTTTCTTACGGAAGCCTGGCTGATGTGTACAATAGCTTTAATTTCTTCTGCATTTTTGGTAAAGCTGCTTTTTCCGGCTTTTAAAATCCTTTACGGCAAACAGATTGAGCTCGGGTACGACACCTCATTCTTTGCCGGGGTGTTGATATTATACGGTATCATAGTTCTCTTATCAGGATTTTATCCGGCTTTCTACTTATCGTCTTTCAAGCCGGGTAAAGTTTTAAAAGGGCTTGCAATCGAGAATAAAAGTACTCGGTTGCGTGAGGCATTGATTATTACTCAATTTGCTCTTTCTATAGTTATGATTATTGCCGCAATCGTTATATCTAAGCAATTAAATTATATGCAAACAAAAGATTTGGGTTTCAACCGATCTCAATTGATGTATGTAAGACTTAAAAGTCCGGAGGCCAAAAAGAACTACCGGCTGTTAAAAAACGACATACTGCAACAGACCGACATAGGAGGAGTAAGCGCTACCACAGCCAGCATGGTGGAGGTTAGCAATCAAACCAACGGAATAAAGTGGGAAGGCATGAAAAAGGAGGATGATTTTTTAATGACTCAAATGACTGTTGATGAAAATTTTGTACAAACAACAGGTGTTAAAATTCTTACGGGGCGAAACTTTTCTGCAAATATCATTTCGGATTCAGCTTCGTATATCATAAACGAAACTGCGGCAAAACGTATGGGGATGTCCGGTAATGTAATGAATAGGAAACTGGAATTTTGGGGAATCGAAGGAAAAGTAATCGGTGTAGCGAAAGACTTTAACTTTCAATCCCTAACTACTGCCATTCAACCAATGGTGCTGCGTTACCGGCCTAACGAATGGCATTTTAACCTTTTAATAAAAGCTAAACCCGATAAAATTCAATCGACTGTAAAGCTCGTTGAAAAGTTGTATAAGAACTACGATTCTGAGGGTTCTTTTGAATACGGCTTTGTTGACCAAGCTTTAAATGACCAATACAAGGCACAACAAGGAACAGGAAAGATTATCACTTGCTTCACCGTTTTAACAATACTCATTTCCTGTATGGGCTTGTTCGGGCTGGCGGTTTATACAACTCAACAACGGACGAAAGAAATCGGGATAAGAAAAGTACTCGGAGCCGGGATATCAAACATCACGTCGATGCTTTCTCGAGATTTCATAAAACCTGTTGTTGTTGCCATATTTCTTGCTTCGCCTGTTGCTTGGATTTTTACGAGCAATTGGCTTGAGGATTTTGCTTATCGAATCGATATTGATGCAGGAGTTTTTGTATATGCCGGAATTTTAGTTGTTTCAATTGCATTAGTTACGGTAAGTTTTCAGGCCATCAAAGCCGCTTCAGCAAATCCGGTGAAGAGTTTAAGAACTGAGTAGGGGCCTCACCCCGGCCCTCTCCGGGGGAGAGGGGGTTGTAAGTGCAGGATGAGGTTGTATTGCAGAAAACTCACCTCAACGCGTCATAGCGAGCGGAAGGTTAGGTAAAAAAGGGCGGGAAGCGTGGCTATCTGTTGTTTAGCCTCCTGAAGACACATTAAGAAAATAGTAGGTTACATGCCAAGAATTCCGAGCTGCCCGCTTTACTTCACAATCTTGCTCAACTCGTCTACCATAGCAGGGCGTCGGGCGTATTTCGACTTTAGCTTTTCCGAAACAGCTATTACTCCGTCTTTAAATTGAGGCATTTCTTTTATTAATTTCTTCATTTTTGCAACCAAGTAGGCATAATGACTTCGGGAAGAAGCTCGGTCGGCTTCAAGTTCGAATGCGGGTAAGAGCAATGCCAACATTTCTGTAGGGTAGTGTTTAGAAAGGTATGTGTTATAATGAAGAATTACATCTAGGCCGGTTTCCTTTTTAACCAAATCCAAAAGCCTGTCCCAAAAGCCTTCTTTGATGTAAATCGGACCGAGCACAGTCAACAGCGACAAATTATCAGTATACCAACTTTTGCCCTTATTAACCTCGTTGGCGGCGGTAATCTTTATAACGGTTGCTGCAATATGTTCTTCAATAATTGCAGGCCATTCGTTTTTGGTAAAGGTTGCTTTCCATTGGCTATAGTAAGCGACTGAAAAACCGCTGTCGAAAGCGAAATGTTTAGTATAAATACGAATCTCCGAAATGTTGTTTTCCAGTACTGCAATGCGCAGTAATTCCGTTTGCCAATTGCTTGCCGTACCCGAATGTCCCTTCTTTAAAGCGAGTGCTATCCCGTCGTTAATAAGTTTTTTGGCGACAGTATAATCCCTTTTATCGATATATCTGTTTACTTCGCCCTGTCTTACTTCTACAATTTCTAAATTTTGCAGAATGAGTTTTTCTACTTCTGCGCTGTTGCCGGATAAGCGTAAAAACTCGATTTTTCTTGTCGTAAAGAAATTTCTTTTAAAATCATCATAGGGCCCCGCGGTAAACTGCAATAGCAGTATGTCGACATAATTTATAAACTCGGATGATTTAGAAAGATTAAAACCTAAATACTCGAAAATGCCGAACAGTTCGTAACCGAAATCGCCGTACTCAAAGTATTCGTTATCCTTTAATTCCTTCATCAAGAATTCGAAAACTGCTTCCTGTAATGGCCTAGGTGCATTTTTCGCCACGGTGTTTATTAAAAGAATTATTTCTGAAACGGTATCTCCAATCAATCCGTCCGAATCGTCGCAGTACTGTATTACGTTCATAATTTCTTTTAACATGGCAGAGCTGATAGCGAAAGCATCTCTGAAATGTTGCTTTTCAAGCAAATTTTCTACGTCTGCAAGCAAGGTGCCAATGTCTCCTACCAAGCCTCGGGCATCGTGATAACCTACAAATCCTCTGTCCGAATTTTTCTTGATGATTCTTTTTAGTGCCGTTAAATACTTTTTACCGAGATCGACGTTTTCGTCTTTGTTTGCAAACGCAAGTTCGAATGCTGATTTAAAATCTTTGTTCTTGCTTGCATAACTTTTTACAAACTCTTTGTATTCTTTATGAGTAACCTTTGCAAGCAAATTATCGAAACTTAGGGGTTTCGGGGTTTCGATTTCCATTATTTTCTCCTCTCGAATCGCAAACAGAACCGCTGTTACATGTTTACAAATTTCGCCGTCGAAGGGGCAATTGCAGCTGTAGGATTTAATTGAGTTATTAGTTAGTTGAATTTCAACTTCATACACATCAGTTCCCTCAACTTCCGCCTGCCATAAACCGGCCCTCGCTTCTTTTAAGTCGGTTACTGCGCCTGATTCAAAATACTCCTTTCCTCGCTTTAGAACCGGGTTGCTTACTTGCTTTTCGAAATTCTGCAATGAATACATTTTATCACTTTGTTGCTCAAGCGAAAATAGTGTGTCAATTTGAAAGCTGAAGCTAAATTTTTGCTTTAACTGCTGTCGCACCTGATCAAGAGCTCAAGGCTCGAAGCTGCCTGCTCACATCGTTCCGCTTCCGTTCAATAATCGTTCGTTAACGAACAGTTCTTAAAAGGAAAGTGTAAGGTTTAAAGGAAATGAGGCCGCTTTTAGGAGTTGGCACAGGATTGTAGGTGAGTTGGGTATTTGTGTAAACTTAAAACGTACGGCTTAAAACTTACAACTCAAATGCTAAAAAACTTCTTTAAAATCGCTCGGCGAAACCTATTCAGAAATAAAAGTTTCGCTATTACAAACTTGCTCAGCCTGACGGTAGGTATTACCTGCACCATATTAATTTTTATGTGGGTACGCGATGAGGTCACCCACGACAAGTTCAACAAAAACTACGAAAATATCCATCAAGTTTTGGCGAACCGAGACTTTAGTAATTCGATATTTACCGACGAAAATATGGTGTTGCCTTTGGCGAAGGCACTTGAAGAGAGCTCTCCGCAAATAAAAAAAGCGGCAGCGGTTACCCACCGGCAAGAGAATATTCTGGAGTTCGGAAAGGTTAAAATTAAGAAGGCCGGCTATACCGTTTCCGAACATTACTTCGATATTTTCTCTTTCAAGTTTCTTAAAGGCAATGCCTCGGCGCTTAACGCCCCTAACTCAATTATTCTTACCGAATCGGCAGTTAAAGCAATTTTCGGGAATGAGGATCCCCTGAACAAATTGATTAAAATAAATAATAGTCTCAGTGCCAAAGTAGCAGCTGTCTTAGCCGATCCGCCTCAAAATTCTTCAATGAATTTTGATTATTTAATGCCCTTCGACTATTCCGACCCCGGGGTGAAGAGTGCGATGAACGAGTGGGTAAATTCGTCATGGAACGTATTTATACTTACCGCCCCGGGAGTTGATCTTAAAAGCTTGGATAAAAACATTAATGCCATTAAAAAACGGCATGATAAGAACGATGCAGTAAGTACTTATTTCACTTTCCCGATGAGTAAGTGGCATCTGTATCACGAGTTTAAAGACGGGAAGAATATCGGCGGGATGATAGAGTATGTGCGGCTATTTTCTGTAATCGCTATAATTATTCTATTAATCGCCTGTATCAATTTCATGAATTTGTCAACTGCGAGGTCAGAAGAACGAGCACGCGAAATCGGAATCAGGAAGACGTTGGGTTCGCATCGCACACAACTGATTTTGCAATTCTTTTCCGAATCATTGGTACTTACCACGATAGCTTTCGCAGTTTCAATCGGGATCGTCTACCTGCTTTTGCCCACGTTTAACTTATTAGTAGATAAGCAGTTAAATCTGAATATTGCCGAGCCCGTGTTTGTTGCAGGTATGATCGGCATTATATTATTTACCGGTTTGATTGCTGGAAGTTATCCCGCTCTTTACCTGTCGTCGTTTAAGCCGGTAAAAGTTTTGAAGGGCGCATTTGTGGAAGGGAAAAAGACGATAATGCCGAGACGGGTTTTGGTAGTGGGACAGTTTGTGGTTTCTATTCTGTTAATCTCGGCTACTATTATTGTTTACCGGCAAATCCAGCATACTAAAAATCGGGACAAGGGATATAATCCGGATAACTTGATTATGATTCCGTCTACGGGCGATACCGAGAGAAACTTTACGGTTATTAAGCAGGAGCTTTTAAAGACGGGTTTGATTAATGCCGCCACACGTTCTTCATCGCCCATTACGGATATCTGGTGGCGTTCTCCGGGACCCGACTGGGACGGCAAGCGAGCAGACCAAGACATCATTTTTGCCGGTTTAAACGCTGATAAAGACTTCAGCAAAACGATGGGAGTAAAAATCTTGGAAGGTAAAGATTTCACCGGCACCCCGTCCGATTCATCGAATATGCTGCTGAATAAAGCGGCTATTGATGCCATGCAACTGAAAAACCCTGTTGGAAAGCAATTGCGCTATGGCGGAAGGAATGTTACGGTTATAGGTGTTACCGGCAATATCGTGATGACCGATCCGTATCAGGCTGTCGACCCGATGATGATATACTATTCTCCAGGAGGTGATGTAATTAATATTCGATTGAATTATAATGTGGCACCTCAAAAAGCGGTAAAAGCTATCGAAACCATCTTTAGAAAGTATAATCCGGCTCCGCCGTTTGAATATCAGTTTGTAGATGAAGAGTTTAATAAAAAGTTTCTTTCCGAAGAACGAATTGGTAGAATCACAAACGTTTTTGCCGGGCTTGCCATTTTTATTTGTTGCATCGGTTTAGCCGGTTTAGCTTCCTTCACGATAGAAAAACGCTTTCGAGAAATCGGGATTCGTAAGGTTTTAGGAGCATCTGCACAGAGTTTATTAATGCTTATTTCGAGTGAATTTTTAAAGTTGGTGTCGGTAGCATTTTTGATTGCCGTGCCGTTAACCTGGTGGCTGATGTATAATTGGCTGCAAAAATATACCTATCATACCAGCATTAGTTTTTGGCTGTTTGCTATAGTCGGCTTTGTGATTTTGCTGCTCACGCTGATTGTGGTGGGCGTAAATACAATAAAGGCAATTATGGGGAATGTGATAAAGAGTTTGAGGACGGAGTAGGGGCCTTACTTCGGCCGTCTCCGGGAGGAGAGGGAGTTGGGAATTGCAGAAACGGAACTAAATTAAGGTCAAAAGATTAATGTAAAAGCCGAAAGCTCTAATAGACTACTAAAATAACACGCTGAACAAGAGCTCAAAGCTTATTGCTGACAGCTCAAAGCCAATAATCATGCTAAATAACTATCTCAAAATCGCTTGGAGAAATCTTCTGCAAAACAAGACCTTCTCATTCATCAACATTGCGGGATTGTCTGTCGGGATTACCGCAGCAGTGTTTATATTAATGTGGGTGCGGAATGAGATGAACTTCGACAATTTCCACCCCGACTCAAACAGGATTTTTCGGGTAACTACCACACTAACGGCAGATAACTGGACTTGGGAGACAACCCCTTTGCTTCTCGCGAAAGCAGCAAAACAAGAGTTGCCGGAAGTTGAAGAAGTAGCTCGTCTTTATACCACCCATTGGCCGGTAGTTAAAATTTCCGGAAATAAAACGTACGAGAGGAAGGCCGCTTTTGTAGACCCAAACTGGTTCAAGGTATTTAAATATGAGTTTAGTTCCGGCAATGCAAGTGCTTTTTCCGAGCATTCTAAAAGTATTATTCTCACCACTTCCGCAGCCAAGAAGTATTTCGGTAAAGCCAACCCCATTGGAGCGCGAATCAATATCGACAGTGCGGATTATGAAGTGTCAGCTGTTGTAAAAGACGCTCCGGCAAATTCGAGTTTCCGCTACGATACATTCTTGCCTTTGTCGGCTTTGCTTGCAAATAAACAAAGAAGAGCGAACGACGAGAATTGGGACAATTATAATTATTTCACTTTCGTGAGGTTAAAGCCGGGAGCAAGTCCTGCTCACGCGTCAGGCAATCTCAATAAGATATTTAAGAAACACGATCAAGGCCTCACGACAGTGAGCTTGGTTGCGTTAAAGGATATGCATTTCGAAAGCGATTTGCAGTCGTCGGAATTTGTACACGGGAACTTGAATACAGTTTACACATTTTCGGTGCTTGCATTTTTGTTGCTGCTGGTAGCTTGCATTAACTACGTAAATCTTACTACGGCTCGAGCAAGTTTAAGAGCCAAAGAGGTGAGTATAAGAAAAATTGCCGGGGCCGGTAGCCGGAGCCTTTTCTACCGCTTTTTTGCCGACTCAGCATTAATTAGTTTTATTTCTCTCTTGGTTACGCTTCTGCTTATCCGGCTTTTTTTGCCGTGGTTCGGCTTACTTACCGAAAAGAATTTTGAGTCCGCGTTTGCTTCGCCGGCGATGTGGAAGGTTATCGGTCTTGCTTTGGTCGGCGTTATGTTGCTCAACGGTATATATCCGGCAATTTTACTTTCTTCGTTCAAGCCATTGAATGTATTCAGAGGGGCTACAGTTTTAAAAGTGAACGACGGTTATCTGCGAAAGAGCCTTGTAGTCATTCAATTCATCGTTTCGGTTACACTTATTGCTTGCACGATTGCGATATATCTGCAAATGAATTTTATCGGTCAAGCGGATATCGGCTACAGCCGTTCCCAAGTTTTATCGTTTCCCTTGCCGGCTAATATCGGCTCCGAAAAGAAAATTTCTGTAATTCAAACAGTTAAAGAAGAGCTGCTTAAACAAAGCGGGATCGAAAGCGTAACCTCCTCCAATCAATCGGTGGTGCAAATCGGAAGCTTTTCTATCGGTGCTGCGAACTGGCCCGGGCGAGATACAGCCTTCAAGCCGATGACGACTCAACTTTCTACCGACGCAGATTTTTTGAACACGTTGAATTTGAAGATGAAACAAGGCCGATGGTTTATCTCCGGTAATAAAGCTGATAACAGAAATGTAATATTGAACGAAACGGCAGTGGCGCAGCTCAAAATTCCGGCACCGGTTATCGGCCATAGCTTTACTTTTCACGGGAAGGCAGGACAAATAATCGGCGTGGTAAAAGATTTCAAGTACCAAAGCATGCACGAGAAGGTTGGTCCTTTGGTAGTGTTTAACAATCCCGATTGGTTTAACTTCATAACGGTTCGCATTGCACCAAAAAGTACTTCTGGAAGTGTTGTAGCTATTC
This sequence comes from Sphingobacteriaceae bacterium, assembly GCA_043763625.1. GTDB lineage: Bacteria > Bacteroidota > Bacteroidia > Sphingobacteriales > Sphingobacteriaceae > Rubrolithibacter. Next base: position 8,184 of record JAYULL010000137.1, read on the forward strand.
AAAAAACCTGGTCTAAAATACTTCCTGATTATCCCTTGGAATATGATTTTATAGATCAGAGCTTCAATGCCTTGTACAAAGAAGACCGAAAAACGTCACTTTTGCTATTAGTTTTTGCCGGAATCGCAATAGTAATCTCGTCGTTAGGCTTGTTCGCCTTGGCTGCTTTTACTGCAGAACAACGAAGAAAGGAGATAGGTATTCGCAAAGTGATAGGTGCAACGCTCGCAAGTCTGACAGCGTTACTCTCAAAAGACTTTGTAAAACTCGTACTCATCGCGGTTGTAATAGCCTGTCCGATTTCGTATTGGGCAATAACAAAATGGCTTCAAAGTTTTGCCTATCGGATTAGTATCGGGTGGGAAATATTCGCTTTCGCCGGGATTCTTGCATTGCTTATTGCGGTTTTAACTATTAGTGTTCAAACGGTAAAAGCAGCGATGGCTAATCCGGTGAGGAGTTTAAGGGCGGAGTGAGGGGGAAGCTGAGAGCTTTGAGCTATCAGCCTTCAGCTCCCGCAAATAACTTAAAGAAGAAAAGTAAGGCATCAAACAAGAACTCAAAACTAACAGCCCATAGCTGAAAGCTCATAACTTACAACTCCCATGATAACCAACTTCCTAAAAATCGCTTTTCGAAACCTGTGGCAAAACAAGCTGTACAGTTTTATCAATATTGCCGGATTAGGCTTCGGGTTAGCGGTGTGTTTGCTGATTATGCTATACGTGGCACATGAGCGCAGCTACGACAAGTTTCATAAAAACGCAGATCGAATTTTTTCGGTTTCGTCTAAGGGTGTTTACGGCGGTGATTCTATCCAATCGTTTTATACCGACTACGCGTTTGCTCCCGAGATTGCCAAAAGCGATAATAGAGTTTCGGGTTATACCCGATTGCACAGTCCATTCACTTCTACGATTATCATCAGTGCCGGTAAAAAGGGAAATAAGTTTTCTGAAAAAAACCTTTTGTATGGCGATGCTAATTTTTTTGATTTCTTTTCTTTTAAGCTTACTTCCGGAAACCGTAAAACAGCGCTCAAAGAGCCGTTCGGGGTTGTAATATCTCAACGGGCAGCGCAAAAGTATTTCGGCAATCAAAATCCGATGGGCCAAACGATGCATGTTACTGCTGACAGTACTTACCTGTTTCGGGTAACCGGGGTTATGGAAAATTCCCCTTCGAATACGGATATAAAGACGGATTTCATTGCATCGGGTTTGAGCTTGAGAGGAATGAAAGAAAATAAGGATGTGTTACACGGGCCGAATTTTAAAACATATCTCTTGCTGGACAAAGGCGTTATTGTTTCCGCAGTAGAGCGCACAATAGGATTACGTGCCGACAAAGAAACCTCAATTCCCGGTAGGAGATACATTCTCAATCCGCTTACTTCTGAGCATATAAATTTAAGCCGCGGTGATTCTTCGGCGGGAAAATACCTGAAAGTATTCCCGTTAGTAGCCGGATTAGTTTTGCTGCTTGCTTGGGTTAATTACATGAGTTTGTCTACGGCTCGTGCTACTACTCGTGCTAAAGAAATCGGTGTTCGCAAGGTCTCCGGTGCCGGCAGAAAAATTGTAGCTGCTCAGTTTTACATCGAATCGGCCGTTTACGCAGTGCTTGCTTTTGCTCTTGCGTATATGTTATATCTCCTGTTTAATCCCGTGTTCTTAAATATTCTTCAAATAAATATTGATACTTCTTTTCTTAACAGCCCGATAATGATTGCCGGTATGGCCGGCTTACTTTTGCTTACTGTCCTTATCGCAGGTAGTTATCCGGCAGTTGTATTATCAGGGTTTAAACCGATTGCTGTCCTTAGCGGGAAGATGAGCAGTAACGGTGGCGGTAGCGGAGTAAGAAAAGTTTTTACGCTGCTACAATTTTCTATTTCCGGCGTACTTATTATCGGCGGGATCATTATCAGCAGACAACTTTATTTTCTCCGACATACTGATACCGGCGTAAATCGCGAAAATGTTATTATGATATCAATTTATAAGCCCATGGCCGGGCATTACGCAGCGTTTAAAAAACAAATAGAAAGCCTGCCGGGAATAAAGTTAGCAGCAACCATGCGCTATTCCATGTATTCGAGTTTCGATATGTTTGCCGTGTCGCCGGACGGTAAAGGCGAGCCGATAGTATTTAAGATGTTAAGTGTAGACAATAATTTTATACCGCTTACCGGAATTAAATGGAAATTTCCGCCGGTTTCCACTTCTTCTGTTCCGCAACAAAATCGGGCCATAGTAAACGAAACATTGTTGAGCAAATTGCGCTTGAGCGGAAATCCCGTTGGTCAAAAAATTATATCCGGAACAAATAATGATGTAGAAATTGGCGGAGTTGTAAAAGACTTTAATTTTCAATCATTAAACGACAAAATCGACGGACTTGCTCTGTTTGTAGCTCCTGATACACTTTCGTATTGGACTAATCATGGATGTACCCTGTTTGCAAAGATCAACCCCAAAACAAATCTTCCGGCTTTAATAGCAAATATAAAGCAGATATATAACCGGTTCGATAAGGAAAACCCGCTCGAATACGAGTTCATGGACGATGCATTTAACGCCATGTTTAAAGCGGAGGATCGTTTAGCCAAAATATTTAATTTTTTTATCAGATTAGCCGGCTTGATAGCGATGATGGGTTTGTTCGGGTTGTCCACTTTTTCCGCTCTCAGACATAAAAAGGAAATCGGAATTCGAAAAGTGTTAGGTGCAAGTATTTCGCAAATAGTTACTTTGTTATCTAAAAGTTCGATCAAACTCGTTGCAACTGCTTGCATCATTGCGTCGCCCATTGCTTGGTATGCCGGAAATGCCTGGTTGCAAAACTTTGCCTATCATATCAAAATCGAATGGTGGATGTTTGCCTTAGCGGGAATTGGAATTATTCTGATTTCATTGCTTACCGTCAGCTTTCAAGCGGTTAAGGCTGCTTTGACAAATCCGGTGAAGAGTTTGAGAACGGAATAGAGGCCTCACCCCGCCCTCTCCAAAGGAGAGGGAGTTGGATTGCGATAGAGACTAGAGTATCGGAAACTTACAACCACCGCGTCATAGCGAGCGGAAGTGGAGGAAAAGTGCCGTGAGCGTGGCTATCTATCTGTTAAATAATCAAAAGAAAATACTAACGTAGTAAGAAACCAAACCAAGATCTCAAAGCTCCCCACGCCCATGCTACAACACTACATAAAAACCGCACAAAGAAGCTTGTTGAAAAACAAAGCTTATACCCTAATCAACGTTGCCGGACTTTCGCTCGGGATGTGCGCATGTTTGCTGATTTTGCAGTACGTGAGTTACGAATTGAGCTTCGACAACTTTCATCAAAACAGGGCTAATATTTACCGGATACGAAACGACAGGCAAGCTCCCGGAGAACCGGTTCAAAAGACGGTGGCAACTTATCCTTTCGTTGGTCCGGGATTGAAAAAGAACTTTCCGGAAGTGCAAGACTTTGTCCGAATAGCGCCTTGGATGGCCGACCATTCGGTAATTACTTACGGCGACAAAGTTTTCAGGGAGAAGGGTTTTTACTTTGCGGAAGCTTCTTTCTTCAAGATTTTTTCTTTTCCGCTTTTACAAGGAGATCCGGCGAATGCCTTGAAAGAACCAATGTCTATCGTACTTTCAGAATCTAAAGCAAAGCAAATTTTCGGCAATGAAAATCCGATAGGAAAAATTGTTTTATTCGAGGCGAAAAAGCCTTTTAAAGTAACCGGGGTTTTTAAGGATATGCCGGCAAACTCTCATTTGCGGTTTAACATGCTCGCTTCCTACGAAACTCTGGTAAGTTGGATGGACGGCTACAAAGACAGTAAAACTTTCGAGGAAACTTATACCTATTTGTTGTTAAACCCGAATACCAACATCGAACGATTTAATCTCAAGCTCCAAAATTTCAGCAAAAAACATTACCAAGGCACCAAAGTTACCGGCCTGAACGAAAGTTTTGTACTGCAACCTTTTTCCAATATTCATCTTCACTCTAACTTTTCAGACGAGATTTCTATAAACGGGAGTGCGGTAGCCGTATGGGGATTGTTCGCGGTAGCTGTATTAATTATCGTAATTGCCTGGTGCAACTACATCAACCTTTCTGCTTCGCACTACACCAAAAGAATTAAGGAGATAGGCGTCAAAAAGATTTTCGGCGTAAGCAAAATGCAGTTTTTAAAGCAATTTCTGGTCGAATCTATTCTGTTGTGTAGTATAAGCTTTCTGTTTGCAGTGTTGTTTTTTTATATCGTAAAGCCGCACTTTTCAGCACTTTTCAACTTAAGGGAAGACGCTGCCGGCGTTGGCAATTTTCACTTTATTTCGTGGATCGGTGCAATTGCAGTCTTTTTAATGGGTGCGATTATTTCGGGCATCTATCCGGCATTAATTCTTCCTTCTTTAAAGTTAAACGCAATTCTGCGAGGAAAAATAAATGCGTCTCCAAGTTTTGTGCTCTTTAATAAGTCCTTAGTGGTGTTCCAATTCGTCATCACCATTGCGCTGATATCGTTTACGCTGGTTGCTGCAAAACAGCTCAAGTTTATGACCGGTAAGGATTTGGGAGTAGATATAGACGGAACGTTGGTAGTGTGGGGCCCGATGGGTGTTGAGTGGGAAGGTTTGGAGTCGAAGATGAGTGCCTTTCAAAACGAGGTAAAACAACTGCCGGGAGTACGTGCAGCCACAAGTTCGAAAAACGTTCCCGGCGACCAATTGGAGAAGATATATGATGTGAAATTAAAAGGTTCGAACAAAGCGCATTCGCTCGCCACCACTTGGGTAAACGATTCGTTTTTTGAAGTTTATGATATGAAGGTTTTGTCCGGATCGAAGTTTCACTCCACGAAGCCGCAAATCCAGGAAGTGATGATCAATGAAGCGGGGGCCAGACTCTTCGGGTTTTCAAACAACCAAGGCGCAATAAGGAAACGCCTTACCATTTGGGGAGACGAAGTAGAGGTGGTGGGTGTGATAAATAATCATCATCAACAATCGATGCATAAATTGGTTGAGCCGATGCTGTTCAGAAACGGGGCCGGGCAAGACGGTTATTTCTCGATAAAAGTCTCCAACCGAAACATAAAACACACGCTGGATCAAATAAAAACGCTCTACTCGAATTACTTTAAAGAAACTTCGTTTGAATATTTTTTCTTGGAGGAGAGTTTCGAAAAGCAATACCTGCAAGACCGCTTGGTGAATAAGGTTCTGAGCTTCTTTTCGATGTTCGCCATTTTTATTTCGTGTTTAGGGTTGTTGGGTTTGATTATGCACGCTGTAGCTGTCCGGGTAAAAGAAATCGGGATTCGAAAGGTTTTGGGAGCTTCGGTATCAAGTATTTTGCTCTTGCTCTCGAAAGATTTTCTGAAGCTGATTGCCCTTGCACTATTAGTTGCTACACCGGTAGCGTGGTGGATTATACACCTGTGGCTGAATAATTTTGCTTATAAAACCGATGTCAATCTGTGGCCGTTCGTTGCTGCCGGAACACTTACCGTTTTTGTTTCCGGAATTACATTGAGTTATCAAGCTTTTAAAGCGGCGAATGAGAATCCGGTTAGGAGTTTAAGGGCGGAGTAGGGGGCCGTCCCCGGCCCTTTCCAAGGGATAAGGAGTTGGATTGCAAGATGAATTGAGTGCAATGAATTTTAGGTTCGCTTTTGGAGGCAGAAACGAGGGACGTTAGTGACACACAACGAATAGGATTCTAAATGATATAAACTTATATATTTTAAACCCTTCTCGGGAGAAATGATAGGCGATAAAAGTTACATCATCTATCTAAAAACCTTACTTCAAAATCTTGCTCAACTCGTCTACCCTAGCAAGAAATCGGCGATATTTCGACTTTAGCTTTTCCGCAACAGATATTATTCCGTTTTTAAATTCCGTCATCTCTTTTATTACTTTTTTCATTTTTGATACCAAATGAGCGTAATGGTTACGAGCGGAGGCTCGGTCGCATTCGAGTTCTAATGCAGATGAAAGCAATCGTAACATTTCTTCGAGATAACGCTTTGACGGGTAAGTATGATAATGAAGAATTACATCTAGAACGGTTTCTTTTTTTACTAAATCTAATAGTCTGTCCCAAAAGCCTTCTTTGATGTAAATCGGACCGAGTATAGTCCTTTGTTCCGCTTCCGTTCAATGATCGTTCGTTAGCGAACAGTTGTCAAGTTTAGAAAAGCTGATTTATAGGGTTAGAACAACGTTTATGCGAATTGGCATAAGTTTGTATTAAGGGACGGAAGTCCGAAAGCTTAATACGCAATACTTATTACACTCAATCAAAATGCTTACAAACTACATCAAAATCGCTATCAGAAACCTTTTGCGAAATAAAGGATTTTCGGCTATCAATATTACAGGTCTTGCAGTGGGCATGGCTGCGACGATACTCATTTTGCTATGGATACAAAATGAATACAGTTATGACAAGTTCCATAAAAATAGAGAAAGGATATATGAAGTATGGAATCGTGTGCCCTTTGAGGGCGAGATATCCAGCGATGACGGTGTATCCGCACCAACGGCTCGTGCAATTGAAAAAGATTTGCCTGAAGTAGAACGTGCAGTAAGAACCACTCAAGGAGGTAGTTCTTTGCTTTCATTTGGCATTAAGAAAATGATCATGGCCGGAATTACGGTTGATACAGGCTTTTTACAGATGTTCAGCTTCCCGATGCTGAAAGGTAGTCCTTCTACAGCCCTAAATGAAACCTATTCTGTAGTACTTACCGAAAAAGCGGCAAAAACTTTATTCGGCAATAAAGACCCGATGGGGAAAATTATCAAATTCGACAATAAAGATAATTTCACGGTTACCGGCGTGCTTAAAGATTTGCCGAATAATACACGATTCGATTTTGAATACTTGTTGCCTTGGTCGAGTTTAAAATATGGGGAAGGGCAAGATTTGGGATGGTATGATAACAGCACACCTACGTATGTAATGCTGAAGCCGAATGCAAGCTATGCTGCTGCCACCTCCAAAATAAAAGGCTTGAAACAAAAGTATACCGAGGAGGCAAAAAAGATGAAGTGGGAGCTGTTCCTTTATCCGCTTGACCGATGGCGTTTGCATTCAAGCTTTACCAACGGCGTGGAAGACGCCGGCGGCCGCAGCACATTTGTGAATTTATTCGGCATTATTGCCGGATTTATATTGCTGATTGCATGTATTAATTTCATGAACCTGAGTACGGCACGAAGTGAGAAACGGGCAAAGGAAGTCGGAATACGAAAAGTATCAGGCGCCCGAAAAGGCTCTCTTATCGGTCAGTTTATCGGAGAATCGGTCCTTATTGCTTTTTTGGCCGGTATTTTAGCGATTATTATCGTTCTGATATGTCTGCCGGGCTTTAACCGATTCGTTGAAAAAGAATTATTTGTAGACTTTGGCAACATCTATACCTGGATTTCATTTTTCGGATTCATCCTGTTTACCGGTTTGTTAGCCGGCAGTTATCCGGCATTTTTCCTTTCATCCTTCAAACCCGTTAAGGTCTTAAAGGGCACATTTAAAAAAGCAGATGCATTTGTAACGCCGCGAAAAGCATTGGTTGTATTGCAGTTCACATTTGCTGTTATTTTGATTATCTGCACCATCATCGTAAAACAACAGATAGACTATGCCGGTAAGCGTGAGGCAGGTTATAACAAGGATAATCTCATCTACCATTTCATGACCGGTGATATACCGAAAAACTACTCGTTAATAAAGAATGAATTGCTTTCGTCAGGTGTTGCGAAATCAATTACCAGAACAAACTCTCCGCTTACCAATGTGTGGAGCAACGGGTGGGGCCAGAACTGGGAAGGAAAAGACCCGAACGAAAACATATCTTTTGAGCGCTTTCTGGCAGATGAAGGGCTGGGTGCTACAGCCGGCTTACAATTTGTACAAGGCCGCGATTTCGATTTGACAAAATTTCCGACAGATTCAACGGGATTGATTGTGAACGAATCATCGCTGAAAATAATGAAGTTTAAAAATCCGATCGGGGAAATTGTAGAGGACCTTGGCATTAAGTGGCACATTGTAGGGGTCATTAAAGATTTTATTCTCACCAGCCCTTACCAAGCGACAAGGCCCTTATTGATATGCGGTGCAAAAAGTAGCTTCATGACTTTTCAGGTAATTCACATAAAGCTGAACGGGAACAATCCTACCGCACAAAACTTGAAAAAAGCTGAGGCTATTCTCAAAAAATACAATCCAGAGTATCCGTTTGAATATAAGTTCGTAGATGAAGTCTATGCCCAAAAATTCGACGATGAACAGCGCCAAGGGACTTTAGCCGCAGCGTTTGCGGGTCTCACTATTTTTATTTCATGCCTTGGTTTATTTGGTCTGGCGAGTTATGTAGCCGAAAACCGGATAAAGGAAATAGGTGTCCGCAAAGTATTGGGGGCTAGTGTGAATGCAATTGTCCGGCTGCTTTCAAAAGATTTTTTAGCCTTAGTATTCATCGCAATTCTTATCGCTTCACCCATAGCTTGGTGGGGTATGAACAACTGGTTACAGAGTTTTGCTTACCGCATCGATATACAATGGTGGATGCCGGCTTTAGCCGGGTGCATGGCTATCATTATAGCATTGGTAACGGTGAGTTCTCAAGCGATAAAAGCTGCGCTGGCGAACCCGGTAAAGAGTTTAAGGGCGGAGTAAGCCTCACCCCGGCCCTCTCCAAAGGAGAGGGAGTTGGATGTGCGGTATGGAGTTTGAATTTAGAAACTGACACTTAACCGTCATAGCGAGCGGACGGGCAGACGTGAGCGGGAGGAGCGTGGCTATCTGTTAGTAAAATGTTTTGACTTAATAGGGCGGCCTTCAACCGAACAACAATCGTTCGAAATCGAACATAATAAAATCCTCAACCGGGCTTCTTGACTCTGGAGACACAGTTTTAGTGCTTGGCACAGAAATGTACATACTGCCAAGCTTAAGAAGCTCAAAATCAAGAATCGGGAGATTCACATTTAAAAATGTAATCATGCTAAAAAACTACTTCAAAACAGGTGTCAGAAATTTGCTAAAAAACAAACTCTCCTCCTTTATAAATATCGGCGGACTGGCTTTGGGCGTAGGCTGTTGTCTGGTAGTTTTTGAATTTTTCTATTGGTCTACACATTTAGATAATTTCCATTCTAAGTTGGACAAGCTTTTTGTTATTGAAAAAATAGCAGAAGAAAACGGGGAAAGGCAATTTTACGGAAACTCTCCGGCAGCACTAGGGCCTGAAATAAAAGCAACATATCCGGCAATCGAAAACATGACCCGGGTCAGTTCTGCTGGAGTAATATTTAAGCAGGGCGACAACGTTTTTAGAGAGAGAGTGTGTTTCGTTGATAATTCTTTCTTTAACATGTTTGATTTTCCGGTAAAGTGGGGGAATACAAAGGTTGCAGCGGATGAAACGGGGATTACGCTATCTCACAGACTGTCCGAAAAGCTTTTTGGGAAAGAAAATTCTGTCGGCAAAAGTGTAAGTATATTATTCGAAAGCAACGGACGGAAAACTGAGGAGAAATTTACAGTAAATGCTGTGTTTGATAAATTCCCGATAGAAACATCTTTCTACTTTTCCGCACTGCTGCCTTATCAAAAAATGATTTCATTGGGCTTGAGTAAGACGGGCGACTGGAGCCAAAATGCAGATATTACGTTTTTGGAAGCCGGTGACGACAAAGTAATAACTCAACTGAGTGAGAATAAAAAATTTGTTACTGTCTATAACAAAGCCAATCCCGAAAACAAGATTTCAAGCTTTTACTTTCAGCCTTTAAAATCGATGCAGGCTCATGCTTACAAAGTAAAAAATGTAAGTTTTAATAGTTCTAAGCCGGGCGGTATGATCATATTATGGGTTATCGGTATCTCCATTTTACTGTTGGTGTATTTTAATTATATGAATATTGCGATAGCTTCTGCATCCGGCAGGCTCAAGGAAATAGGCGTAAGAAAGGTTATCGGAAGTTCTCGCAAACAGATTATTTATCAATTTATTGCGGAGCATCTCATTATATGCCTTGTTGCTGTCGGCGCCGGATTACTTCTGGCAAAGTTTGTCTTTATCCCATGGTTTAGTCAAATAGCTAATATGGAATTAGGCCAAAATCTCTTCACTAATTACCGGACTTGGATAGCACTGGTAGGGTTAATTCTTCTGTCGGCATTAAGCGGTGCTGCTTATCCGGCTATCTATATATCAGCCTTTAATCCGGTAAGTATAGTTAGAGGAAACTTAGTTATCGGCAATAATAACAAATTCAGAAAGGTGCTTTTAGGTTTTCAATTCTTCCTGACGCTGCTCGCAATTTCTACGGCAATAGCTTTTAACGGCGAAAGGGAAAAAACAAAAGCAAAGCCGTGGGGATATAATCCTGAAAATAATTTAGTGGTTAACTTAAATAATCTTTCAGGCTACCAAGTACTGAAAGATGAGCTGCAGAATAAAAAAGATATTAAATCTGTTACAGGGGCAGTTCAATCGCTAGGCAACTTCTCAAAGCAAGTTTCAATCGAGGTTGAGGGTAAGAAAACAGACGTTCAAAGCCTAAACGTGCTTCCCGGATTTATCCGGCAAATGGGAATGAAAATTTTGAAAGGGCGAGATTTGAGTAATGATTTTACGTCCGACGTAACTTCATCCGTGATCGTAAATCAAGCATTTTTAAAACAAATGAATTGGACTTCCGGCATCGGAAAAACTTTGGAATACGAAGACCGGAAGTATACTGTCGTCGGCGAAGTAACAGATTTTCACTACGAAAATTTTAGTTCTCCGATTGGTCCTTTGTTGGTAACAGGCTGCAAACCTGAAGAAGTAAATTACGCTTATGTAAAATCAGGTGACGGCTCGATTGCAAAAGCAATACCGGTTATCGAAAAAACTTGGAGGAGCATTAATCCCAACCTGCCTTTCGATTACTATTATCAAGACTTGGTTTTTAACGGTTATTTCACTGAGTTTAATAACGTTTCCCGAGTGTTAAGTTCATCGTCTTTCATTATGATGTTTATTTCGATGTCGGGAGTGTTCGGATTAGCCTTGCTGATATTAAGAAAGAAAATGAAAGATGTCAGCATCAGAAAAGTTTTGGGAGCCGGACTGTCGGATATTAGTTTTCAAATCAACAAAGAATTTATCTATGCGGTTTTATTTGCCGGACTGGTCGGTATCCCGGTTTCTTATTGGATCACTAAAACCTTATTCCAACAAATATCTCCTCAATCCAATGTGTCGTTTTGGCCTCTTATCTTATCGTTCGCGGTATTGATAATTATAACGGCAATTAGTGTATCGTGGCATATTGCCAAGGCTTACACAACTAATCCCTCAACTTATTTAAAAGACGAATAATAAACCTGAAGAAAAAACAAGAACTCAAAGCTCATTGCTTAAAGCTCACAGCTAAAACCACCATGATAACCAACTACCTCAAAATCGCCCTTCGCAACCTGTTCAAATACAAGTTGACGTCGTTTATCAACCTGTTTGGATTGACGATAGGTTTAACCTGTTGCTTAGCGATTATCGCGTATAACGCCAATGAACTCAGTTACGACAGATACCACAATAATGCGGAACGCATTTACCGTATTGCGACCGACTGGAAATGGGAGGGCGGAAAGTTAAACTTTGCAACGTCTTCCGGCCCGATTGCTCCCTTACTAAAACAAAATTTTCCGGAGATCGAAAAGACGGTCCGATTTTTTGCAGAGGGTACTGAGTTTGTAAAAAGCGGCGACAACACGATAGAACTTTCGCCTATATTTACCGAAACAGGCTTTTTCGAAATCTTTGATTATACTTTCCTGCACGGAGATTCGAAATCTGCTTTAGGCGAACCGAATTCGATGGTTCTTTCTGAAGGTACAGCAATCAAAATTTTCGGCAGTGCCGATAAAGCTTACGGTAAAAATTTAGATTATATCAACCGTGCGCCGCAGAAAGTAACCGGTATAATTAAAGACGTTCCGGCAAATTCACATTTCACATTTAATGCGGTCGGGGTTTTAGATGCAAAAGCAGACTACATAAACAATATCCAAGACGTTAATTTGTACACCTATGCATTACTAAAAAGAGGAACTGATATTCCTAAGCTTGAAGCCAAAGTAAAAAAGCTGATGGCAAAGCAAATGAAAGATTACAAGTCCGACTACAGCTTCATGTTTCAGCCGCTCACTTCTATTTATTTAAACTCGCATTTGCAAGCAGAAATCGGGTCGAACGGAAATATGGAGTATCTGTATATATTTTCGATAGTCGGCGTAGTAATTCTGCTGCTTGCTTGTATTAATTACATCAATCTGGCTACAGCGCAATCTTCAAGGCGGGCGAAAGAAGTTGGTGTCAGAAAAGTAATGGGCTCGAACAAAAAACAGCTTATTTTTCAATTCTTTTCCGAATCATTTTTGTTGGTTTTAGCTGCATCGCTTTTAAGCTTGCTAATCCTGCAATTGATCTCGCCGCTTCTAACTTTAATAGGAGGCAAACAAATTTCTTTATGGAATTTAGGTTGGCTCAACGTAATGATGTTAATGGGGGGAATTATCGTTGTCGTAAGTGTTTTAAGCGGATTATATCCGGCAATTTTCCTTTCAAAATATAGTCCTGCTGTTGTTTTAAAGGGTGTGTTCGGCAACAGTCCCTCGCATGCCTATTTCCGTAAATCGCTGGTTGTTTTACAGTTTACAATTTCTATCGCTTTAATTGCTTTTACCATTATTGTTTGGCAGCAGCTCAACTTTGCCATGAATAAGAGCCTCGGTTTTAATAAAGACCAAGTTATGGGTGTACGCGTTCCGTCTTTCGACGTGCGAACTAAAAATCTCAGTGCTTTTAAAAACAAGCTTGCAAGTTATCCCGGTATTTTAGGCACAACTTCTACCACTAATCAGCTGGGAGACAGCAGGCGGATGTCTACGGCGGGCGCATTTTTCGAAACGAACGGTATGAAACCTTCTTCGACCAACATTATTCAAAAACTTGGAATCGACCCCGCGTATTTAAAGCTGATGGAGATCCCCTTAAAAGAGGGTCGAAATTTTTCGGCCGCTATTCCTACTGATACGTTGAGCAGCGTTATTGTTAACGAAACTTTGGTTAAACAGCGTGGTTGGAAAAATCCTATCGGGAAACGGGTATGGAATTTTAGTGATGATAACAACACAGTTGAAGCAAAAGTCATCGGTGTTGTCAAAGATTTTCATGTAGGTTCTATGCATAAGGCAATTGAGCCGCTTATGTTTTACTTGGCTTCGCCTGAACAATCTGATAATTTGTATATCAAAACTAAGCCCGAATCAACAAAGCAAAGCTTAGCCTTTATTCAAAAAACGTATCGTGAGTTTGATTCGTATAACCCCTTCGAAACCTATTTTTTAGATCAAAATTATGCTAACCAATACTTAGAAGATAGCCGGAAAAGGAACTTGTTTATGTTGTTTGCCGGTTTGGCTATCGCTCTGGCTTGTTTGGGTTTGTTCGGCTTATCTACGTTTACAATTGAGCAAAGAACCAAAGAAATCGGTATCCGAAAAGTTTTGGGCGCTTCGATACAACACTTGCTCATAATGGTTACCAAAGACTTTGTAATACTTGTAATAATTGCATTCGTTATTGCCACTCCGGTTGCACTTTGGACGATGGATAGATGGCTCCAATCTTACGCGTATCGGGTTGAGATACATTGGTACACGTTTGCGATTGCCGGAATATCCGCCTTGTTGGTAGCGATTATTACTGTCGGTTCTCGTGCGGGAAAAGCGGCGTTGGCAAATCCGGTAAAGAGTTTACGGGCGGAGTAAGTCGATTATAAAAACTGAAGAATTAGCATGTTGCGAAATTATCTGAAAATAGCTTGGAGGAATCTTACTAAAAATAAATTCTATTCGGCCCTTAATATTTTCGGGTTAAGCCTGGGAATTGCGTGCACCCTATTTTTGTACTTGTTCATCAGCTATCACCTCAGCTTTGACAGTTACCACAAAAAGGCCTCAACTACATTTAGGGTCGTTAACGAAGTCCTTTTTGAACAAACACTGTACGACAAAGGTGCCTCTTTAGGAATGTATAAAGATTTAATGTCCGGAGTTTTGCGTACTAAAAGCGCTGCTGTGATGTTGCAGAATTATACCTTCACGCTAACCGCAGATAATGATTCAGAAGGCAAAAGGCATTTTAAAGAAGACGAAGCAGTTTCGTTCGTTTCTCCGGAGTGGTTCAACACTTTCGACTATAAATTGCTCGCAGGAAACTTGGACGAGTTAAAAGCACCGAACACAACTGTTCTTTCGGAAAATAGGGCACTTAAATATTTCGGAGACAAAGATCCCCTTGGCAAAACACTGGTTTTCGACAATAAGCAGCCCGTAAAAGTTGTCGCCGTAATAAGCGATAAACCGGCAAACACTGATTTAAAGGCCGGTATTTACGTTTCATTGGCTTCTATTAAAACATTGCGACCGGATATCGGGGATAATTTTTTTACGGATTGGGCCAATATAAACTCCGGAACTTCCTTATATATTACCCTGCCGGAGGCCGGGATGAAACAGGAAGTGGAAGCCGGAATTGCAGCGATGTCTAAAAGTAGATTGGGCGACAATTCGAAATACTACCGTTTCCGTTTGCAACCTCTTGCAGATGTTCATTTTAATAATCGCTACGGCGGGTTTATTCAAAAATCCTTGTTAACTACACTCGGCATTATTGCTTCGCTTATTCTGATTATTGCGAGTGTAAATTATATCAATTTATCTATAGCTCGTCAAGCTAAGCGAGGAATCGAAATCGGGACGAGAAAGGTTTTAGGCGGAACTCCGCGTAATATCTTTACTCAATTCATTGTCGAAGCATCTTTAACTACTTTTTTGGCGCTGTGCTTTGCCGCATGCCTTGTTGTTTTCCTTTTACCGGCGGCAAACCGATATATTTTTCAAGCAGAACCTGTTTACATCGTTTCTTACCGTACGCTGCTTCTGTTTTCAAGCTTTTTGTTTATCGCCTTAGTTGTGCTTTCCGGGTTTTATCCCTCTTTTATTTTAAGTAAACTATCTGTTTTTAAAGCGCTACAGAACGAACCGCAAGGATGGCATGCCGGCATTTTAAGAAGGGTGTTAGTGATCGGTCAAAATTCTGTTGCCCAAGTTCTTATTCTGTGTACTGTTATTATTGTTTTACAGGTGCGTTATCTTAAGAGTACCGACAAGGGATTTGATCGAGAATCGGTTGTAATGATTGCTTTACCGGATACCTCCAAATTAAAGCAAAATCTGCTTGCGGAGAAATTGAAAGCAAATCCTCGGGTAGAATCGTACAGTTTTTGTTTTAAAGCTCCTTCGATAGAAAACTTTCGCGGAGGTTCTGTTCGTTTCGCCAACCGCGAGTGGGAAAGTTGGCCTGCTCGGTCTGCCTTGGGAGATACGGGATACGTGAAAGCATTCGGACTTAAGCTT
This sequence comes from Sphingobacteriaceae bacterium, assembly GCA_043763625.1. Classification (GTDB taxonomy): domain Bacteria; phylum Bacteroidota; class Bacteroidia; order Sphingobacteriales; family Sphingobacteriaceae; genus Rubrolithibacter. The sequence continues at coordinate 23,670 of JAYULL010000137.1, forward strand.
GTTTCCGGACGTAACTTCCGGGCCGGAACTGTAATACCTGAATTTCTCGTTAACGAAACCATGATCAAAAAGCTGGGGCTAAAAGTGCCGGAAGAAGTTCTCGGAAAATCCTTAATAGTCGGTGAGCTTACTGATCGTAAGGGAATAATTGTAGGTGTAGTAAAAGATTTTAATACCATGTCGCTCAATGTGCCGATTGAACCGGTTTTAATAGCCGAACACCCTGCCATGTTTAGCTCTATGGGCGTAAAGCTGAAAGCGGGGAATTATGCCGGTACTCTTGAAAACATCAGGATAAGTTTTGAAGAAGTATATCCCAAAGAAATTTTTGATTTTAACTTTCTTGATGACCAAATAGCCGGCTTATACAGAAAGGAGGAATTTCAGCAGAAAATAGTTTGGCTTTCTTCATTCGTTGCCATTGTTATCAGTTGTTTGGGATTACTCGGTCTCGTTTCGTTAATTACTTTACAACGAACAAAAGAGATCGGTATCCGAAAAGTTTTGGGAGCGTCGGTTTCGGGTATTATAAGTTTAATAACCGCCGACTTTCTTAAGTTAATTTTTACCGCTGTGCTGATCGCAACTCCTATTGCTTGGTATTTGATGAACCGGTGGTTAGAAAGTTTTGCTTATAGGATTGAAGTTAAAGCTTGGATGTTTGCTTTAAGCGCAGGCTCGGCGATGCTGATTGCAATAGTAACAATCAGTTATCAAGCTGTTAAAGCAGCATTAGCAAACCCGGTGAAGAGTTTGAGAAGCGAATAACCAATCCCGGTTTATAAAAACCGTTCCCGGCAAATCAATTGGAAAGAAAGAGGTTTTTAGTTATTCTCAGGATTCTTTTTGATGCTGATGCCCCCCTTCATCAAGAAAACGTTGTAGGGATTCCATTGCGACATTAGAAAATACAGGTTGCTGCCCTTTTCTGATTTAGGATGTATAAAGCCTCCGTATGCACCCGGATATTCTTTTAAGTCTACCAAAACTTTTTCCTCACTCCATTCTCCGGTTATTGTCGGAGCATTTCTATAAATTATTTGGTGCTTCTGTTCGTTTAAATACGTCACTATCCAGCGTTTATAAGTCGAGTTAAATATTAATGAAAGTTCTCCGACAGAAGGACCGAATATCGGCGCAGCGTTACTTTCTCGGCCCTTTACCCATTCGTGTTTATGGTTAAGGTATTCGTATTGATTTTGATTGAGAATATTTTTTTCGGCGAAACGAGCCAAGTAGGCAGCACCGAATCTGCCTGCTCCGGTACCGAGCATATAGACAAATCCGGCTCTTTTTGCGTAAGCAACTTGAGAGAAGTTACTTGTAGAATCAAAAACTACGTCTGTGCATTTCTTCCAATCTCGGCCGCTGTTTGTTGATTTATATAGAGCCGAAAAATTGGTTTTCCATTTGCCGGGTGTTTCCCACTTTCTAACATCCATATAGTGCACATAATCGATGCCTCGCACTCTTATAGCTGCTGTCGGTATTGCGGTAAAACTTCCGGAGCCGCTCACATCATGTTTACTGAAAATTATTTGTTCAGCATGCCCGTTTTTGTCCGTTAGCATTTGGTCAAATGTCAAACCGTCCTCCAAGTTATTATCTTTTGAAAATGCCAAAACATTCGATCGCCAATTTGATTTTCCGGTGTTTCTATTTTCGGGCTTCCAATCTCCGCCGAAAGTATCGCCAAAAAACAATCCTGTCTCATTTGTATTAATAGCCCAACAGATGCCCAGATCAGTGCCTACAACATCAAAGCGCTCATGTGTTTTATTAGGATTCGGAAAATGTTCATCGGGTAAAGATCTCCCGGTAACTCTTGAAATTATTTTTTGGTCTGATATTATAAGTTCTTGGTAACACGTCTTTGCCGGACGCCGAACTTCCAATTTTGCTGTTCTTATTAAAGGTTGATTTTTTCGGATACCGATAACCCAAAGGGTACAAATAATTATTGAACATAAAATCTTATTCATTAATTGAAGTTAATGCTTTTAGAAATTATAGGAGAGTTTCGTTTTGTGCAAACCGGCGTAAAACAATAAAACCTGCACGAGGCAGGCTATTGTTTTTGTTTTCTTTGGGTAGATTTGAGGTCAGAAGTGGAGTTGAACCACTATGTAAAAGTCTTGCGGACTTTTGCCTTCCCGTTGGCTATCTGACCGTTTTGTTGATACAAATATGAGGACTTCAACCCATTCTACCGGCATGTTTCCGCAGGATGTTACCAAACCGAGAAAAGTCGGAAAGGAACTGAGTAGTATTGCTCTTAATTCTTCGCCATAATTTATGAAAGTAAATTTTGTTGCAGTTTCGTTCATGAATTGTTCGGAAACGAACATCAGCTTTTACCAATATCTTAGCCCGACGCTCCAAAAACCTCCTTTATCCCCGTTGGCACGAGAATTCTATATGAAAGCGGGGAAACTAAAGCCGGAAATTCAGTTTGGCCTGACGAATAAAGGAGTAATATAAATTACTCCGGATGCTCAAAGCTGAACGCTCAAAGCTCATAGCTAAAGAATATGCTAAAAAACTACATAAAAATCGCTTGGAGAAATTTGCAACGCAACAAAGCAATTTCTTCGATTAATATTTTCGGGTTGGCTGTCGGAATTGCCTGCTGTTTAATTATCACCGGTTTTGTAACGCACGAATTAAGCTACGATCGCTTCAACGAAAAGGCCGATCAAATTGTGCGTGTTGTTTTTAAGGGCTCTATAAACGGCGGACTGATGAAAGAGGCCAACGTAATGCCTCCGGTGGCGCAAACTTTAAAAGCGGATTTCCCGGAAGTGCTTGACGCTACTCGTTTAAGAATTAACAATGCCTCGCTGATCGCTTATAAAGAAAAAACCATCCGCGAATATGCAATCGCAAACGTCGATTCAAATTTCTTTAATGTTTTCACGCTTCCGTTTGTAATCGGGAACCCCAAAACTGCTTTGCTCGATCCAAGAGGTGTGGTAATTACCGAAGAAATTGCACGTAAATACTTCGGCAGTGAAAATCCCATCGGGAAAGTGCTGCAAGTAAAAACTTGGAACAATGCAACGTTAAAGGTGACGGGCGTAATCAAAAAAATTCCGGTAAACTCGCATTTTAAACTCGATTTTTTTGTTTCGATGGCCGGAGTTCCCGACGCAAAATCAAATTCGTGGCTAACCTCCAATTATTACACCTATCTCGTTTTGCAAAAAGGCTACGACTATAAAAAATTGGAAGCTAAACTGCAGGGTGTAGTAGAGAAATATATGGGTCCGCAAATTTTAAAAGATATGGGAATGAGTTTAGCCCAATTCCGAAAGAACGGAAACGACTTGGGACTTTTCTTGCAACCCCTCACCGACATTCATTTGCGATCCGATTTCAGCGACAACTTGCAGCCTCCGGGCGATATTAAATACGTATATATTTTTAGTTCAATAGCAGTTTTTATATTGCTGATTGCCTGCATAAACTTCATGAATTTGGCTACTGCCGGAGCTTCGAAACGTGCAAAAGAAGTGGGTGTACGAAAGGTTTTAGGTTCGGTAAAGATAGAATTGGTGCGTCAATTCTTGGTTGAATCGTTTATGCTCACCGCTTTTGCGCTGATTGCAGGCGTTGTGCTTATGTACATCGGCTTGCCTTTATTTAATCAACTTTCGGGCAAAGAAATAGAAATCTCTTTTCTAAACGAGCCGATTTTGCTTCCGGCATTAATTCTATTCGGGTTGTTTGTGGCGATAATTGCGGGCAGCTATCCGGCATTTTACCTGTCGTCGTTTAACCCGATAGCCGTTTTGAAAGGTAAACTTACTACCGGCATGCAAAGTATAGGTTTGCGAAGCGGGCTTGTGGTTTTTCAGTTCTTTATTTCCATTCTTCTAATTGTAGGTTCTACGGTGGTTTACAAGCAGCTTAAGTTTATTCAGAATAAAAAATTAGGTTACGATAAAGACCGGGTTTTGGTACTGCACGAAACTTACTTATTGGACAAAAACGAAGAGGTGTTTCGCAGAGAATTGCTTCGGGACAGCAGAATAAAGAATATCAGTATATCGGGTTATATCCCGGCCGGTGAAGGCTACTCGAATAATAACAGCGTTTACACGGATGATAATCCCGACAAGTTTATAAAGACGCTGAAATACAATGTTGACGAACATTACATCCCAACTTTAGGAATGCAAATTTCTGCCGGAAGGAACTTTTCTAAAGCTTTTGCTACCGATTCTGGGGGAGCGATAATTAATGAAACTGCTGCGAAAGCGTTCGGTTGGGAGAATAATGCCGTCGGCAGAACAGTTACTCAATGGGGGAATAATATCGGAAAGAAGGTTTCATTTAAGATTTTAGGCATTGTTAAGGACTTCCACTTTAAGTCGTTGCATGAAAGAATCAGTCCGCTGATGATGACTATCGGCCGAAACTCCGGTTCGATGCTCATAAAAATAAGCGGTGAAAATCCGGCACCGGTTCTAGCAAGCATCAAAAACGAGTGGAATAAGTTTTCCAATCCGGCCTTATTTTCCCACTCTTTCTTAGACGAACGCCTCGAAGCAACCTACAGCAACGAATCCAAACTCGGACGCATTCTCGGGATATGTGCCGGACTCACCATATTTATCGCCTGCCTCGGCTTATTCGGATTAGTAAAATTCGCCGCGGAACAACGCACCAAAGAAATCGGGATTCGCAAAGTGTTGGGAGCAACTGTTGCAAACGTTACGGCTATGCTTTCGAAAGACTTTCTAAAACTTGTTTGTATCGCCCTGATTTTTGCTTCGCCTATTGCCTATTTTGCCATCGATAAATGGCTGCAAGACTACGCCTACCGAATAGAAATTCAATGGTGGATGTTCGCCTTTGCAGGATTAACAGCTGTTGCGGTTGCGCTTTTAACCATAAGTTTTCAAGCGGTAAAAGCAGGGTTGGCGAATCCTGTGAAGAGTTTGAGGGCGGAGTAGTGAGGGAAAGCAGTGAGCGGAGAGCTTTGAGCTGTCAGCACATGGAACACGCCATGAAAAGCTTATACATTAATTTGATCAAATTAGGCCTGTGTGCTCAAAGCTCACTGCTAATAAAATTACCCCGGAGCCCGAAGCTGATTGCTCAAAGCTCACAGCTAAAAACACATGCTCAAAAACTATATCAAAATCGCTTTTAGAAGTTTATGGAAACGCAGATTCTACACGTTTTTAAACATAACCGGCTTAAGCGTTTCTATTGCTTGCTGTATAATCATTTACCTGTATATAAGCTACAACACCGGCTTTGATAAATTCCATCCCTACTCAGGCTCCACCTTCCGGTTAGTGAACGAGGTGCATCTCGACAAAACCGAGTACGATAAAGGTTCGTCGTTCGGCATGCTTAAGGCGATGAAAGAGGAGATTCCGCAAGTTGTAAAATCGACAGTTGCGATGGATATAAAAACACTTACGGTAGAAGTTGACGGTTCGGCGAAAAGCCGGTTTGTTGAAGAAAGCAATGCAGCTTACACTACATCCGAGTGGTTTAACGTGTTCAATCCCGGAACTGTTCGAGGTAATGCAGCGGCACTTAACGAGGCAAACACGGTAATCTTATCAGAGCAAACTGCAAAAAAATACTTCGGAACAATTGATGTTATCGGCCGAACGATAAAAGTCGAACGCGTACCGTTAAAAATAGCGGCAATTATTATAAACCCTGTACAAAATTCCGATCTGAAAAAAGAGCTTTACATTTCTCTTGCGTCTCTTAAAAATATCGAACCAACGGCAGAGGACCTGATGTTTACCGACTGGAGCTATTTAAATTCTACTAACGCCGGTTTTGTAGTCCTGAAAAATCCTACCGGGAAAGCACAAGTAGAAAAGCTCTTAATGAAAATGGCCGAAAAGAAAATGGGGCCGGATATTTCAAAGTATTACAAATTCAAACTGCTGCCTCTTACCGAAATTCATTTCGATCAACGTTACGGCGGTCCCGTGCAAAAGTCATTACTGCTTGTTCTTGCTTTGATTGGGATTTTAATCGTCGCCATCGTGGCTATTAATTATATTAATATGGTGATTGCGCAACAGTTTAGGCGCAGTGCAGAGATAGGAACACGAAAAGTATTGGGAGGTTCAAGCCGGCAATTGTTTAATCAATTCATTGTCGAAACTATAATTTCATGCACAGTTGCTGCAGTAATTTCTCTGCTTTTGGTTGTATTGATTCTCCCCGTTACAAACGCTCATCTTTTCACGGATGCACCTTTGAATATTACGTCTTTCAGTAGAGTTTTGCTCTTTACCGGCATTCTGATTCTGTTTATCACCGCTTGTTCCGGCATATATCCGGCAATTATTCTCAGTAAAGTAAATCTTATTTCTGCGCTTAAAAATGCGGTTCCTGAACAAAAATTCAACGGAAGAAAAGTTTTAATACTCACTCAAAACGTGGCGGCGCAAGTGCTGATAATTTGCACGATTGTTATCGTTTTACAAGTTCGTTTTTTAAAAAATACTGATAAAGGTTTCGATAGGAAAGCTGTAATATCAGTGCCTTTGTATAACGCTTCCGCGGAACAAAAAAGCAGGTTAAGTACGTTGTTAAGTTCTGTTTCCGGCATCCGCTCGTTTACTTTTTGCCACCGTTCTCCGGCAAGCGACAGCAGGCGAGGTGCTACTGTTCAATATAATTCGAGACCCGAATGGGAAAAGTGGCCTGTACGATTTGCCATAGGTGATTCAGCTTACAGCAGCACCTTCGGATTAAAGATATTAGCAGGAAGAAACATTCGCCCGGACAGTGCCGGAAAAGAGTTTTTGGTAAACGAAACTATGGTTGAAATGCTGAAAGCCGACAGTCGAGATGTAATCGGGAAGCCTTTAACCGTCGGAGATTCAAAGGGCTCAATCGTAGGAGTTGTCAAAGACTTTAACGTTAAATCCCTGCACGAACGTATTGAACCGTCTGTTCTTTTCGAGCTGCCGGAACTTGAACAAAATCTTGCAATCAAATTGCCGGAAACTAAAACTTCGCAATTGACTGCAGAAATTGAAAAAGCCTATCTTCAAATTTTTCCCGACAAGGTTTTCAGTTTTCGCTTTGTCGATGAACAAATTGATCGGCTTTACAAACAAGAAACATTGCAGCAAAGGCTCATTGTTATTGCTGCAACAATAGCTGTTTTGATAAGCACCTTAGGCATTTTAGGATTAATTTCGCTGATTACTCTACAACGAACAAAAGAAATAGGCATCAGAAAAGTTTTAGGTGCGAGTCTTGCCAACTTGGTAGTATTGCTCTCCGGCGACTTTTTTAAGCTTATCAGTATCGCGTTTATAATCGCCGGTCCGGTAGCTTATTATTTCATGCAAAAGTGGCTGCAAGATTTTGCTTATCGTATACAAATTCAATGGTGGATGTTTGCCTTAGCAGGATTAACAGCTGTAGCGGTAGCTCTTTTGACGATAAGTTTTCAATCGATAAAAGCGGGGCTGGCAAACCCGGTAAAGAGTTTGAGGGCGGAGTAGGAGCCTCAGCCCGGCCCTCACCAAAAGGAAAGGGAGCTAAAACGTAAAAAATGAGCCAAGCAGAACAAACATTTTGCACTGTCCAAAATTCCTTCCGCCAATTGCCGGGGCTTCTCTCAACCGTTCAACAAATGTTCGAAATCGAACAGCAATTAATACCGGAATCTTTCTAATTCACTCAAAAACAGGCTTTTTTCTTCCCGGCACGACATTGATTATAGAGGAAGTACAAAGCTGAGAGCTCATAGCTGACGGCTGAAAGCTAAAAACAACATGATACAACTCGAACACATTTTTAAATGGTACAACGTAGCCGGAAACCGCTCGTTTATTCTAAAAGACATTAATCTTACAATCAAAGAAGGGGAGTTTGTTTCCATTATGGGCCCTTCCGGTTCCGGGAAGTCAACCTTGCTGCACATTCTGGGCATGCTCGACGAAGCTTCGGAAGGAGAATACAGATTTTTGGACCAATCAGTTTTTAAATTAAAAGAAAACAAACGCCAAGCTTTATATAAGGCAAATATCGGGTTCGTTTTTCAGGCCTACCATTTAATCGACGAGCTCACCGTGTACGAAAACATCGAAACTCCCCTTATTTATCAAGATATGAAAGGTTCGGAACGTAAAGCAGTGGTTTCTGATATTCTGGACCGGTTTAATATTGTAGGTAAAAAAGATCTTTTCCCCGCACAACTATCAGGCGGGCAACAGCAAATAGTGGGCATAGCAAGAGCTTTGGCCGCAAAACCGAAAGTGATTTTAGCTGATGAGCCTACCGGAAATCTCAACTCAAAACAAGGGGAAGAGATTATGGATTTGTTTAAGCAATTAAACGAAGAGGATGGGGTAACTATTATTCAGGTTACGCACTCGGAAAAAAATGCCGATTACGGTTCGAGGATTATTCATCTGCTCGACGGGCGTATCGAGCAAATTGTAAATGCTGCAGAAAGTAAAAGTAATGGCTAAGTTTTTCTCCTGTTTCCTTCTGCTGCCGCTTACATTCAGTGCCGTATTCTCTCAAGTAGATTCGCTTCCCGGCAAAAAACTCAGTTTAAGTCAATGTATTGAGCTTGCGCTTAAAAATAATCCTGATATAAAACGGAGCGCTATTCAAACTCAAATCAGCCGGGTAAATTATCGTCAGTCCAAGGCAGATTTATTGCCTCGTGTAGACGGCAATTACTCCCAAGGCATGAACTTTGGTCGAAGCATAGACCCTTATACTAATTCTTATATCGATCAAAAAAATTCTGCTGCTTTGGGGGGATTTTCCGGTTCTTTGCCTTTATTTAACGGCTTTGCATTATATAACGGCATTCGAAGAAACGGATTGAATTACAAGGCTGCTCAAATGGACGAACAGCAGGCTAAAGACGATTTGACCTTGAACGTAGTACTGGCCTATCTGGATGTTCTTTCTGCCGAGGAGTTGTTGTCGCAAACGATACAAAGTAGAGAGGTCTCACAAAAGCGTTTGCAGCAGGTAGAAATTCTGAATAAAGAAGGTGCTGTTGATCCTCGCTCTTATCATGATATTAAAGCCGAGTTTTCGGGAAGTCAATTAAACTATGTTAATGCTTCTAACACTTTGCAAAATGCGAAGCTCAATTTATCGCAGTTGTTGAATATCCCGTATTCTCAAACTATTGCGGTTGAATCGCTTAATTCCGGGGTAGAGTTAATAGCTTCTAATATTACGCCGCAACAGGTGTATAACGACGCATTGGCAAGTCTTGCAGTAGTTAAAGCGGCAGACTTTCGAACGGAAAGCGCCGATGCTGATATTCGTATTCGCAGAGCGAACTATTTTCCTTCCATATCGCTGCAGGGAGGATTAAACAGTAACTACTCAAGCACCGCCGCAAAGGACATTTTTATAAACGCAATTGAAGTAGAGTCGCCGAATTTTGTGGAGGTAAACGGAACGAGATATCCTGTTAAAGTACAACAACAAAACTTTAA
>JAYULL010000138.1:0-33074 GCA_043763625.1 Sphingobacteriaceae bacterium
AAGTAATCTATTCTATACTACTATAATTTCAGTACATAATAGAAAAGTTAAAGAATTAAATAATATTTGTTTACTTGGTAATTCCCAGGTGTTACAAAAGCTTAATTTAAGTAAGATGGGATATATTTCAAAGTACTCAGCGACTTGAAACGGTTCAAGTAGAAGAAGATAATATGATATAATGTATGGGAGTTTTACCTATGTTTTACCCACAAATAAGAAACCCCTGTAACCATCTATGGCACAAGGGCTTCTTAACTTACTCAGCGGTCCGGACGGGACTCGAACCCGCGACCCCATGCGTGACAGGCATGTATTCTAACCAAGCTGAACTACCGAACCGTCTTCCCCTTTTGGGATTGCAAATATAGCTTCTAAAAACAATATGTCAAGTTTTAATTTAAATTCGGCAATTCATCTTTTTGGCGTTGCAATTATACTCATCGGCATATCTGCACATTACTAATCTGCACATCTAAACAGTTGCTCCTTCTTTCATTTTCTCCGCATTTTCAGCAAACTGTAGCGCATCAATAATCTCTTGAATATCGCCGTCCATAATTGCGGGAAGGTTATACATGGTCAGTCCGATTCGATGTTCTGTAACTCGGCCTTGAGGGTAGTTGTATGTGCGGATTTTTGCCGAGCGGTCGCCCGTTGAAACCATCGTTTTTCGCTTTGCTGCAATAGCACCGTTATGTTTTTGCAATTCTAAATCGTAAAGTTTGCTTCGCAGCATTTCCATGGCACGTTCGCGGTTACCTAATTGAGAACGTTCAATCTGGCAAACTACCACAATGCCGGACGGCCGATGCGTTAACTGCACTTTTGTTTCCACCTTGTTTACATTTTGGCCGCCTGCGCCGCCGGAACGTGAAGTTTGAAGGTCGATATCTGCCGGATTCAAATACACGTCAACTTCTTCGGCTTCCGGTAATACAGCAACTGAGGCTGCGGAAGTATGCACTCTTCCCTGAGTTTCAGTATCCGGGACACGTTGTACACGATGTACGCCGGATTCGTATTTTAATTGTCCGTAAACATCTTCTCCGCTTACTTTTAAAATAACCTCTTTGTAGCCTCCGGCTGTTCCTTCGGTTACGTCTATAGCTTCAACACGCCATCCTTTCTTTTCGAAATAACGCGTGTACATCCGGTAAAGGTCCCCGGCAAATAAGGCAGCTTCATCACCACCGGTTCCGCCACGAATTTCGAACATAGCATTTTTCTCGTCTTCCGGATCTTTCGGAATAAGCATTATCCGAACGGCAGCCTCCATTTCTTCCTTCTGCACTAAAAGCTGATCCAGTTCCATTTTAGCCATTTCCTTAAGCTCATCGTCTTTCTCAACCGCTAAAATTTCACGATTAGCATCAATATTGCTGACCACATTTTTGTAGATTTTGTATTCATCTACAATTTTGCCTAAATCTTTATATTCCTTATTCAGGTTAGCAAAACGTTTCATGTCCTTCATCGTATCGGGGTTACTTAATTCCCGTTCAACTTCTTCCCAACGTTGTTTTATTGCTTCTAATTTTTCTAACATATTTATACTGATGATCCCGGATTACCTGACAAGACAAAATCGGAGCGTGCAAAAATACAGCTTTAACTCAATACTTTAAATGCTCTTATTGAGCCGCCGATTTTTGCTGCATATTTGTATATGGCAACTCTACCTCCTCTGGCCGAACGCATGCGACCGAATTCTTTAGACGATTATGTAGGTCAGCAGCATTTGGTGGGGCCCGACGCAATTTTGAGGCGTGCTATTGAAAGCGGAAATCTTCCCTCTTTAATTCTTTGGGGTCCGCCCGGAGTGGGAAAAACTACTTTAGCCTTTATTATTTCTAAACAACTAAATCGTCCGTTTTTTAGTTTAAGTGCTATTAATTCAGGCGTAAAAGATATTCGTGAAGTAATCGAAAAAGCGGCTAAACTCAAAGAAGAACAAGAAAATTTGCCGGTCCTTTTTATTGACGAAATACATCGGTTTTCTAAATCGCAACAAGATTCTCTTTTAGGAGCGGTGGAGCGAGGATTAGTTACGTTAATCGGCGCTACAACAGAAAATCCTTCTTTCGAAGTTATTTCAGCTTTGCTCTCGCGATGCCAGGTTTATATTCTTAAACATTTAAGCGAAGAGGATTTAGTTGAACTGATAAACCGGGCAATTGCGCAAGACGAATATCTCAAACTAAAACAAATTGAAGTTAAAGAGCATGAAGCGTTGCTTCGACTTTCGGGAGGTGACGCTCGACGACTTTTAAACGTACTCGACCTTGTTGTTAATGCCGGAACCGGCAACAGCGTGGTTATTACAAATGACAGGGTGTTACAAAATGTGCAGCAAAACATGGCGCTGTATGATAAAACCGGAGAGCAGCACTATGATATTATTTCTGCTTTTATTAAATCCATCCGCGGAAGCGACCCCAATGGGGCACTTTATTGGCTTGCCAGGATGATTGAAGGCGGAGAGGATCCTTTATTTATAGCGCGAAGATTGTTGATTTTAGCTTCTGAAGATATCGGAAACGCCAACCCAAACGCTTTGTTGTTAGCCAATAATTGTTTTCAAGCGGTTAATGTTATCGGTTTTCCCGAATCACGGATTATTCTTTCGCAAGCGGTTACTTATTTGGCCTCATCAGTAAAAAGCAATGCTGCGTACGAAGCAATAAAGAGAGCTCAAGAGCTGGTTTCCCAAACCGGCGACTTGCCTGTTCCGTTGCATCTGCGAAACGCGCCTACTAAATTAATGAAGAACATCGGCTATGGCGCCGACTATAAATATTCCCATTTCTACGACGGTAATTTTGAAAAACAGGAATACTTGCCGGAACGGCTCGCCGGAACCAAACTTTACGATCCCGGCAATAACCAAAGCGAACAGAAATTGCGGGAACGGTTAAAGGCTTTGTGGAAAGATAAATACGGGTATTAACACTTCCCGAAATCGCAAATACATCCGGGAACCCGTATTCTAAAGAGTAAACACGTTTTTATCACTATTTCATGCTTTTTTATTTTTAGCTGTAGCGATAAAATATTCCATTCCGTCCGGGTTACTAAACAATAAAAATTTTAACAAACATTAATATTAAAAGAAAAGGCGATAAATTTGTAACCAACTAATAACCAAAATATTATGAATAAACTTAAATCAATTTTGTTTTGCTTAGCTCTTGTGTTTTGCGCACCCGCGTTGCAGGCACAGGGATTGTTAAAAAAGCTGAAGCAAAAAGTTGCAGATGCAACTGACAAAGCCATTGATAAAAAAACCGACGATTTAATTAACGGGAAAAAAAATGACCAAAGCGGAAATACGCCCGTGTCGGAGGGTGGAAATACACCGGGAGCAGTTGGCCCGGGAAGGCCTGCAACCCATGCCGGCAATAAACCGGTAAACAAAGGCGGAGCGGGCCTAGTTACAACTCCGCCCGATGTAAACGGAAATTTATCTACTGCAGAGAATTCATTTAAAGCGGGTAGTTACGGTGAAGCTCGTTATGCCATTCAACAAGCAATGTTGGGGGTAGAACTGCAAATCGGACAGAATATTTTAAAAGGATTACCGGAAACCGTTGCGGGATTACCTAAACAAGGCGAGAAAGATCAAGTGGCAAGCTCAGGCTTTGGTTGGGTAGGTTTAACCATTCAACGCGAGTATTTGAAAGACGATAAACAGCTGACTTTTACTTTGGCTAATAATTCGATGTGGATGTCGGCGCTGAATATGTTTTTAACCAACGGCGCTTTGGGGCAGACCACCACCGGCGACAAGCAAAATATGAAGCAGATACAAGTAAAAGGAAATAAAGCCGTAATACAATATGAGGACAATACCGGTTATAAAATAAGTATTCCGTTAGGCCAATCTTCTCTTCTAATGTTTGAGGGGATAAATTTTACTAACGAGCAAGAGATAACTGCCGCAGCAAATGCGTTCGACATTGATGCAATTAAAAAAACTTTAGGAGAGAAATAACATGAAGACACTATATTTTACCCTTGTTGCCTTAGCTGCTTTTTCGAGCTTAAAAGCTCAGGATTTCAGTAAAAATTTGGCCATCGCCAAAACATCTTACAGCGCAGGAAAACTTGAAGAATCGCGTTTTGCTATGCAGCAGATGCTTCAAGAATTGGATATGATTGCCGGAAAGGAAGTTTTAAAAGCTCTTCCCGCAAAGCTCGAAAATTTGAATGCCAATACTTCAAGTGATAACGTTAGCGGAGCTTCCGGCTTTGCAGGTGTAGTAATCCATCGCGATTACGGGACTGCAGATAAAAAGGCTGAGATAGAGATTATCAGCAATTCTCCTATTATCAGTTCAATTAATACTATTCTTTCGTTGCCTTTTGTTGGCGCTGCTTCCGGCGGGGATCAAAAAGTTGTAAAAATTGACGGTTACAAAGCTTTAATTCAGCGCCACAAGTCTAGTGAAGATAATAGCAAAGTAACCTACGATGTTCAAATCCCGCTAGGTTCAAGCCTGTTTACTTTAAAGTCTGAAACGGCTACCGAAGAGGAAATTTCAAAGTTTACCAAAAGCATTCCTGTGGCACAAATTGCAAAACTTTTGCAATAAAGAAGTCCGGCTTCGTTTTACCTGCTATCCACCGATCTTGCGGACCTCTCCGCCTTCGAGGTGACGTGTTGAAAGCCACGTCATCTCGAACGCAGCGAGAGCTTACCCTGCCTCCGAACCTTTCTCAACCTTTTTCTTGCTAGCCGGAATTCCCCTTTCTTGTTACCTTTGATTCATGTCGTCTCACCACATCGTTCGCGAAAAACAAGAACCTGCTCTACTTATTATTGATTTTGCCGGATTTAAACTTGAATATCTTGGCCAGCTTCTAGAATGGAGCCCTACGGTTATAGTAAGCGAATTTGCTTATACCGAAGCCGAACAATTAGGAATTAAGATAGACGGGGTAGTAACAGCGAACGCGAATTTTGAAACTCAGCAGCCGGGGCGAATTATCGGAACCGAAACTTCGCCTGTAGAAGACGGCTTAAAGTTTTTGGTCGGAGAGCAATATCAGGCAGTAAATATTATCAGTCCGCTGTTTGTACTTAAAGACTACGCCCTCTATGCCGAACTTATTAACCTCGTGGTTTTTACATCAACAAAAAAAATTTACGGGATAAAGTCCGGTTTCAGTAAGTGGGAAGTGGCAGGGAAGGAAATAGAACTTTTGCATGAAGCGTCGGACTTAACTACATCGGGCCTTGAAGATGTGGGGGCTCATAAGTTTAAGACGCAAAAAGACGGGTTTTTTAGTCTTTGTTTTAATCAACCTTTTTTATTTATCTCGGAGGAGTTATAGTGTTAATTCGATATGCATCGATAAGAGACATTCCTCAAATAAAAAGGATTGCGGAAGAAACTTGGCCGCAGGCTTACGCAACCGTAATCCCCCAACGGCAAATTGACTTCATGCTGAAAGATATGTACTCTGAGGAAGCCTTGGAAACGGAGTTTAGCGATGGCCGATCATTTTTAATTGCCGAAACAGAAAGCGAAATAATCGCATTTTGTTCCTACTATTTAAAAGAACCCGACGTTATCCGATTACCGAAATTATATGTGTTGCCCCGGTTGCAAAGAAAGGGTGCAGGAAAGAAGTTAATAGATACAGTTGCCGAAATTGCAAAAGAACTCGGAGCAGGGGTGCTCGAATTAAATCTAAATCGTAATAACCCTTCTCTTCAGTTTTATTTAAAAATGGGGTTTGACATTTTTTGCGAAGAAGATATACCGTATTATGAATACGTGCTTAAGGATTATGTAATGCGGAAGAAGCTTTCTTAAAGCTGCCTTAATCTTTCAGTTTCGGAATTCTTTTCGGAGAATCTTTCCCGGCAATAATACTTCTTGAGCTTAAGGCAATTGCCTTTATGGTAGCGGTAATATTAGCGGTATTTAAAGTTTCAAACTCGTCGTTAACGGTATGATAAAACTTATCACGGTCAATCCGGTCGGTAGAAATAGTATGTGCCGGAACGCCTAAAGCAGCGAGAGTTGCGTTATCGCTTCTGTAGAAAAGATTTTGCTCCGGGTAGGGGTCAGGGTGAAAGGTAAACTTAGTACCCTTTAAATTACGCTGTAAGATTCGCCCGAAATTTGATTTTTCAAACCCGGTAATAAAGGCAGAGTTCGTTCCAAACTTGGATTCTTTACCTATCATTTCGATATTAAACATCGCTATAACATGGTCGGGATTTAATTTACTTGAAAAATATTTTGATCCGTAACCACCCGATTCTTCAGCAGTAAAGGCGACAAAAATTAAAGTGCGTTTATTGTTGTTTAATTTCTTGAAGTATTTCGCCAGCGAAATTACTGCCGTAATACCGGAAGCATCGTCATCTGCTCCGTTTGCAATTGAGTCTCCTTCTGCAGGGTCTACAATTCCCAAATGATCGTAATGGCCGGAGAAAATTACAAATTCAATTTCTTTAGACTTTCCCGGTAGGATGCCGGCTACATTAAATAAAGATTTCTTTTCAATCTGATTTTCAAAATCAATTATAACCGTTTTTCCTTTTTGTGCGCCTAATATAAAAACGGTAGCAGCGCTTTCGTTTGTCTCGTCAACTGCGTGTCCTTTGGCAAAATGCTCTTTCAATTGTTTAAACTGCAACGCAAAGGTCTGGTCAACAAAAACAAGTGTCGATTTATTGCCTTCGGTTATTTCACGGTAACGTTTAAAAAAGTCTTCTCCGTGCTTTAATTCTATAATGTCAATAGGGGAGTTTTCGGTCCACGTTAGAGCAGGCTTATCAGTTAGTACCAAAACCTTTGAAGCATCTATATTTTCTCCATTTACTGAAACTTGCGACTTACCCGTACTTATTAATGTTTTATAGAAAGTTTGCCTGAATCCGCGTTCTCCCGTTAAGGGTTGCAAACCTATCTGCTTAAATTCGCTGTCAATAAAAGAAGCTGCCTTTTCTGCGCCCTCGGTAAAAGCTGCCCTTCCGAGCATATCATCGGCCGAAAGTGTTTTTATAATGCGCTCTACTTCTGTTTCCTTGATTAACTTTTCGGAGTTTTGTGCACGGCAGGAACCGACAACAATTAAAAAAGCGGTTATAAAACTCAATATCTTCATCAGTACTATAACAACTATCGGCCGGTTTTCTTGCGCATCACAAACTTTTTATTGAAGGATTTTGAAACCTCCGAGATAAACTTTTGCATTTCTTGATATCGGCTTGCCGGAATTATATGCGTGTTAATATCAAGTTTATAAATCCCTGTAAGTTTATTATTTGCTTTATTGTAAGTAAACGCTGCTTCATAGTTTCCAAAGCCGCATTTTAAGTTTTGATTGGCGGGCAAACTTTCAACTTCATAACCTTCCGGGATTTCAAAAACTACTGTGTTTAACTTAGCAAGCGGATGGTCGAAGTAGAAATCTGTACCACGCTTTTCTAATTCCGGCAAAGTAAAGTTGCAGATATTCAAAAGCTGGGGTCGGAAGAAATATTTATCGCCGGCAGCCATGTCGCTAAACTTGTAATAGTCGAGATCAATGTTAACTTCTTGCGAACCGTTTTTATCGTCGCCGTATTGCAGTCTGAATAAGTCGGGTTGTTTAAACTGAAGGTTTTTGATTAAGTAGGCTTTTTGTTCATCCGTCTTTACCAACGATAAGCCCTTGTATATTTTTCGGTATTCACCGCACGCTTTGATTTTGAGGGTGGCATGAGCACCTCCTTCAGCATCTAAACTTACCATCGTATTGCTCTCGAAAACGTTGTCTTCTTTTCGGCTTATGGGCGTATTAACCAGTTTGCCGCCGGTTTCAGTTATTAATAAAGCATTTCGGTTCTCTGTAAATGGACCTAGTTTTCCGGCAGGTGAAAACGAGCTTGTACATTCGAGCCAAGTTGAATCGGTTTTGCCGGGCACGCATAAAATCACGTGGTTAAAGGGGTCGTTAGAAAAGTCGGGATCAGCGGGCTCTTCGTTTTCGCCGGCACGAATAATAGCGCAATAAGAAGGGATATTAACAGCCTTAAGAAGGGCCTTCATATAATTAGAAAGAGCTTTACAGTCGCCGTATTTTTTGGAATCAACAAAGGTTGCCGGAAAAGGCTTTAAACCGCCGATGCCGAGTTGAATGCTTACATACCGGACGTTTTTCTGCATGTATTCATAAAGAAATTTAATTTTTTCTTTATCGGATGCAAGATTGGAAACCATATTTCTGATCTCTTCTTGCCGTTGCAACGATAGATCGCAAACGTCCGTGTTTAATTCGGCAAGCCATTGCCCGAAAGATTGCCATGACTTTAACGTTCCCGGTACACCGTAAAATTCAAATTTATCGCACGAGAAGCTGATGCGCGGCAAAATCTTCCACTCTAATGCTCCTTCCTCAATTTTAATTGCTTTTAAGTTTTTTACTTTCCAGGAATATACTTCCATTCCTTCGTCGTTACTCTTTTGAGGTTCGAGGTTAATGTTTTTGCATTTGTATCTCAGGCCTACGTCTTTGCCGCCGGCAACACTATACAAACTGTTTTCAACAGCAATCTCTTTTCGCTGAATTTGCCAATCCGGTAAATCGAGCATACTGTTAATGTTTCGTTGATAAATAATTTCGATCGTTACCGGATACGATGAAACAGTATGCTTAACAGCTTTAAATCGGTCGTCGGTAACCAGTGAAAAGCCGTCAGACGCGGCTCCGTCGTACATGTCACTTTTCTTATATTTTTTTATAAGCTTACCAGCCGGGTCGTATACAAGCATCTCGGCATCCTCAATGGTATTATATTTCTTGTCGTAGTTTAAATAGAAAACAGATTCGGTTTCGGCTTTTTCGTTAAGCAAGGTTACTATTGACCGGTGCCGGATTTCGCCCTTTCCGGGAGCTTTTAATACGATATAATCCTCGGAGTATCGGACAACAGCATTTGCACCGACTTTTAACGAGTCAGGGATTGTGGAAGCTTGGTAGAGTGCCTCGGCTGCCAAATTTTTACTCTGCGAATAGCAGGTGCCGGCAATAAGAACGAATGTAAAAACTAAACAAAACCGCGACATAATTATAACTTTTTGAGCACGATCTGTTCATTCAGCATTTCGTTCATCTCTTTATAAAATTCTCGAAAATCAGGATAGTTTTCTTTGAAATAGTGAGTATTGTGAAAGTCTATGTTATAACGAACTTGAACTATCCCGTCCTCTTCGGCAGCTAAGCGTTTAAAAGATACACCTTTGTCGGGAGTAACCATGGTTATGGTTTTAGGTAAAGACTCTACTTTGAATCCCTGAGGAATTATAAAAGTCCCCGAAATAGAGTAAGAATTTTTACATCCGAAGTCAATGTCAGTAGCGCGATTTTCAGCTAAAAATGCATTTTCTTTAAGTGGTGATAATATTGTGGGAGAAAAGTACAGATAGTTATTATCCGCCTCGGGGAGTTCGGCTTCAAAATTTAGAGCTTGAACTAAGGGAAGTGAATCGATTTCTACATTCTTTAATTGAAGATTGTTAATCGTTAAATTATTGGTCTTGTTTTTTAACAGCTCTTTGTATTTACTTTCGCCTTCGTTTTTATAATCCTTTAAACTTTTTTCTTTAAAATAGCTGTAATCCGTCAGGACAGCCTCACCTTTCATTTTTCCGTCGGGTTTAATTTCCGCAGTAAGGCTTATATTGCTCTTTACAGGCTCCTCCGTGTTTATAAAAATTATGTTGAATCTTTTGTTTTCTTTATCAATATACAAGCCGTTGGAATTTAAGAGTTGAAACGGAATGGTATTATAGGATTGGAACTTGTCGCTGGCATCTAAAACATAACCCCTCGTTTTTTCCGATCCGGGAATAAAAACCACTGCCCGATTAAAAGGAGACATTGAGGGGTTTTCGCGACGCACTTTTCCGTGTTCTCGAGTGCTCACAATCATAGGAAAAACATCTACTCCTGCTTTTTTCAGAAAGTGATAAAGTATCAGATTTATTTCTGTTGAATTGCCTGTCTTCTTTTCCCAAGCTTTTACAGTTCCGTCGTTAGTATACCAGCGATCTATGCTATTCCATTTCATCGTATTACGCACTTCATTAAAAATGTAAGCTATTTTATCGGCGTCGCTTTTAAGAGCTGCGGCATTGGTAACTATTACCTCTTCGCCTGCCAGTTTACGTTTTAATTGGCCGCCGAAATCTTCATCTTCCGCTATGTATCCGCCAACTTTGGCCCAAGAATCCACGAAGGTGTCGGCAAAACCGTAAATAGGCTTAATGCCGGAAAGCTCGAAAATTAAACATTGAAGATTATCTCGACGTGATGACATAAAAGGTTCATCATGCAAAGTAGAAATATTCGATAGAGCTCGTGTAGTGATGATATCAGCATAAGGCAAGGCATTTTCGCCTGCCCCTAATGTTTTTGATTCAGATGTAACCTTGTTTTTAATAAAAGATTGCCTGGTACGAGATTGAACTTGGTATTGAAGCATGTCAGGGATAGCGGTCTTTAGTTCGCTGTATCCTACAGGTAAATTGTCTTGGAAGAACCAGCTCGGAAAGTTGCTCCAATTTTTTGTACTCCACTCGTATTTGAATTCTAAAATAGAACCCTCTTGTACATTAGCAAAGGAGAAAATAACAGCTGTTCTATTCTTATCAATAGCTTCGGTATAAATAGATTTTTTATCTACTTTAATAATTTCCGGTTTACCGTTAACCAAATTAATGGTTTGGGCTTGCAACTTGTTTAAAAGTTCAAACTGCCCGCCGCTTGAATATTCAAGTCTGATGTTAGCGGCTTGTTTGCCTTTTTCGCTGAAGATTTTAATGCGCTTGTGTCGGCTCATTATAATTTCAAACCGGGAGGAGAAAATCACTTCTCCTTTATCAAAAAGTACCATTGCATTTGCATCCTTTTCAAAGGGACATTCTTTTAGTTCGAAATCTGAAGGATTTACTTTACCGAAGGCAACCGTTTCATTTTGAGCGAAGGCTGAATTTAAAACAATAAAGAAGAGGGCAAAGGTTGAGTAAAATTTTTGCATATAGATGTATTAATGGTCTAAGGGACAGGTATTGAAATAAGTATTAAAAGTGTAAGAGCTTGTAATTGAAAACCTTGGGTTAAAAATATAAATTTTTTTTAACCGGGATATTGATCAGACTTTTTTATTTGAGACAGAAATAAGTTTTCAATTAACCAAGAAACAATTACTACCAGCAGGCATCCCAAAACATTTAACCACAGAAAGGCCATAAAATTTAGTTTCCATACGGTAAAAACTACCGCTTCAGTAATTAAGGCTGCCGGAAAAATAGCTTTCGCCCCGATTCTTTTCAAGTAAAACGCCACAATAAAAATTCCTAGAATAGTTCCGTAAAAAAGCGAACCTAAAATATTTACGGCTTCAATAAGGTTACCTAATTTACTTGCAAAAAATGCAGTGAACATACAGAAAGCGCCCCATCCAACAGTTATCCATCTTGAGGCAGCCAAGTAAGATTTTTCGGAGGCATTTTTATTTAATAGTCGTTTATAGATATCAACCACCGTAGTTGAAGTTAAGGAGTTTAATGCGCTCGCCGTTGATCCCATTGAGGCCAAAAAAATAATAGCTATTAATAACCCGACTAAGCCATGAGGCAAATATTTGGTAACAAAGCTTAAAAAAATGTAATTGTTATCGTTAATCTCGGCATCGGGATTATTTTTGGTCATCAATGCCGTTACTTTTTGTTTAACGGCTTTCAATTTTTCATCGGCCGTTTTTAGTTGTTGTCGGTCGAAGGTCACGGCCGTTTCATCACTGTCTAAATGGTCTGCAAGGCTTTCTACCGCTATTTTCTTCTCTTCGAAAATCTTGGTGTATTCTTGTTTAAGTTGTTGGAATTCGCTTTTATAAGGGCTGTTTTCCAGTCGGGTTATCTCATACTTGTTAAAAAAAATCGGGGGTTGATTATATTGATAGAATGCAAACACCAAAACTCCTATCAGCAGAATTAGAAATTGCATGGGGATTTTTACAAAACCGTTCATAATCAACCCCAACCGGCTTTGAGTTACCGAAGAACCGGTTAAATAACGACCGACCTGGCTTTGATCGGTTCCGAAATAAGAAAGCTGAAGAAAAAATCCTCCGATCAATCCGCTCCAAACGTTGTATTGGTTGTTCCAATCAAACTTAAAATCAATCGCGTTGGTTCTTCCTGCTTTTCCGGCAATATGCAGAGCTTTACTTAAACCAATATTTGCCGGCATTAAATGAACCACCATTATCCCGGCAAAAAGCAACCCGAAAAAAATCACCGACATCTGAAGTACTTGAGTGTAGGATACCGCTTTCGTTCCGCCGTAAACGGTATAAATAATTACCAGGGAGCCGATAAAAAATGTTGTATAATTTGTATCTATATTTAAAATGGTGGCTAATATTATCGACGGAGCATAAATTGTTATCCCGGTAGAGATCCCTCTTTGAATCAAAAACAGAAAGGCGGTTAAAGCCCGGGTTTTAAAGTCGAAACGTTGTTCGAGATATTCGTAAGCGGTAAATACTTTTAGTTGATGAAATATCGGCACGAACGTAATGCTCAGCACTATCATGGCAAAAGGTAATCCGAGATAAAATTGAACGAAGCTCATCCCGGTTGTATAGGCTAGTCCCGGAGCAGAAAGAAAGGTGATGGCACTGGCTTGCGTAGCCATTACCGATAGGCAGACATGATACCAGGGCAAAGATCGGTTACCTAATAAATAGTCTTCAATATTTTTGCTGTTACGGCTTTTATAAACACCGTAAGAAACAATAAGCAAAAGAGTTGCGGCGAGAACAGCCCAATCTAAGTTGCTCATTCAAAAAACCGGGAGAAAGCGTAAAAGAGAATAATAAGCGCTACCGGCCAAGCGGCGAGAAAGATATAGAATTGATTCTCGTTTTTTAAAAACGAAGGACGTTCTTTATCAGAGCTCACGTTTTTCTACAAGAACATTCACATAGAAGCCGGTAGTTAATAATGCTAACACTACCGCGAAAAGCACGTAACCGATTGAATGCGTAACCACCCAAGCAGTTAAAACCCCGAATATTACTGCAATGATGTAGTAGAAGGAATTGTTTTTGCGCTTTTTAAGAGGATTTTCCATTATATAAGATTATGTTTTGAAACGGCAAACTTAATAATTTTTGCCTTAATGTATGTTCTATACTTTACAGGTAACTGTTATCTGTCCCGCTTACTTAATAAATTTATAAACAAGCGATAAGCTCCGGGAATGCCTGCGGGCAACTGCCTGAAAAATGATAAAGAAGTATAAATAAATCTTCCTTTGCCGTAATCACTTAAAATTAAAGAACCGGGGTTTGTTTGTTCGCCCGGATCATTCATAGTAAAGAGTGTGGTATATTTAGGATCAAAATCTCCTACAAAATAAAGGCCGCGTTCTTGAATCCACCCTTCGAAATCTTTTTCGGTTATTTTATTGGGATAGTTTAAAACCGGATGCCCCGGATTTGAAATATTGACTCTTGCGGTTTCGTCGGTTATTCTATCGCGGTTGATATTAAACGGATAGGGTCCGATTTGATTGCCCGTCAGTCCGCCGCTTGTGTTGTATTGAACCAATAAAGTTCCGCCTGACTTAACATATTCTAAAAGCTTGGGCTGCAAAAATTTCATCCTGTCATTAACATTGTAGGTTCTTATTCCTGTTATAATAGCATCCAAAGATGACAGATCAGTATTTCGGACCCCGTTTTCAGTCAGAATCACAACCTCTAATCCTATTTCTTTTAACGATTCCGGTACTAAGTCGCCGGCCCCTGCAATATATCCTACACGTTTAATTGTTGTTTTTAAATTAACTTTTACCAGGCGAGTTTCTGCTGCCGGAAACAGAGTTTGTTTTGGGATATGCTTGTAATCAATAATCTTTAAACCGTTGTTAAATTGTTTTCCGCCAACGGTTGCGATAATGGATAAGTCTCCGCTTTGTGCATTTTCACTCGGTTTAACTTCGATATCCAAAACTTGTTCTTCTTCTCTTGCGGTAAAATTGAAATTAACGGATGCCGGATTAATACTCCAGCCTTCGGGAGCTTTAATTTCTAATTTACCGGAAACTTTTAAGCCAAATGACTTTAGGTTTACTCTTACCCACTTAGCCTTTGTGTCTCCAAATACTATGGCTTTATCGTTAATAGTGGCCGTAACCGGAGGGGCAATAGTTAAAGGGCTGTAGACTTCCCCTTCAACAGGGTCGGTGAACTTATAAACTACTGAGCGTGTAAAAGAAACCGGTTTTCCGGCAATCTCAAAAGTATATTCTACGGTTGAGGCGCTCGGGTTTTCAGGGTTCCCGAGCAGGTTTTGATCATTTACAGAGTAATAACCTATCGGATGTTTTTCGACCAGCCAATAAGGCTGCGTTATGGCGTTCACCGATATTTTGCTTGAGCTTGACAGCAGATCGCCGCGATTTAATTCTGCCGACTTACTTAAAATTCCCGCTGTTGTTTTTATCCTGATGAGTTTTACCGGGACGTCGGATCGCAATACGGCTTGATGCTCTACCGGAATACTGTCGCCGGAGGCATAAGTAGAATTGCCTGCGTAGCTTTCAAACCATAAACCGGCGCAAGCTTCAATCAAATCTTTCAACTCTTTTCGTTTTTGAGTTTTCCAATACTCGTCTTTAAGCTTTTCGATTTCAGGAAGAATACTTAGAAGGACGGGAACTGATTTGGAAGGAAATTCCTGATTATAGTCTTTGGAGGCCTTAGCAATCAGTTCTTGAATTTTTCGGCCGCCTTCTATTCTCGCCCAGCTTAAATCAATTCCTTCAAATAAATCGTCTTTGGCCGCATCCCCCGCGGTGTATTTTAAAAACTCAAACTGTTTCCCTCTTATTTTTCCGGAACCAAATCCTTGACTCTTATGATTAGACCTGCTTTCTGCTGCAATTTCTCCGTAACCTTTCCCCAACAAAGGGTTAAAGGCGCCTATGTCTATTTTGAGCTGGTCGTCGCCGGTTGTATTGGTTCCCCCGAAATTAAAGGTATTCCACAATAACCGTGTTGCTTGCCAAGGTTTTACATATTTTAATTGTTCCGGAAAGCGTTTTAGGTCAGCAGCGGCTGTAAAAGCTTCATGAGCTAATAATGCAGAAGCCCAATGCTGCCCGTGACCGGCTCTTGAATCTTCGGGGAAGCGGGTTATAATAACATCAGGTCTGAACTTTCTGATCGCCCAAACTACGTCTCCCAGCGTTTTCTCTTTATTCCAAAGCTTTAACGATTCTTCAGCACTTTTAGAAAATCCGAAATCGTTTGCTCGTGTAAAAAATTGTTCGGCACCGTCTGTACGCCGGGCGGCTAAAAGTTCTTGAGTTCTTATAACGCCTAAAAGTTCAGCCTGCTCGTTGCCGATTAGGTTTTGCCCGCCATCGCCGCGAGTTATCGAAAGATAGCCGGTACGCACTTTTTTTTCGTTTGCTAAATAAGCAAGCAAGCGGGTGTTTTCATCATCGGGGTGGGCGGCAATGTAAAGGGCGCTTCCCACAACATTCAGTCTATTTAAGGCCTGTTTTATTTGTGAGGAATTAAGCTGTGGCGAAGTTTGAGCATGCAACGAACAAGCCCATGAAATCAAAAGAAGAGTTAAAGCAGTTTTTAAACGCATGGTGTCTTAAACGGATATAGTTCGGATTTGCATTAAAAACATAAAAATTTAAGAAACATGGAGCAGGAAAAAGTTCAGTTTTAAATTGCAGTAAAAAGAAGATTAAAAGTTAAAAGCCATAGGTAAAGTATAGGTTACTCGTACAGACTTTCCTCTTTGTTTACCCGGGTTCCATTTTGGATAAGCTTCAATTACCCGTATAGCTTCTGCATCTATCAGAGGCGTAAGAGATTTAACGATCTCAAATGAAGATGTAGAGCCATCAGCTTCTATAACGAATGTAACTATTACCTTCCCTGCTGCTCCGCTTCGTTTGGCTTCAGAAGGAAATTTAAAGTTTTTACCAATGTGCTTATAAAAGTTTTTCATCCCACCTGTCGGCTCAGGAAGCATTTCTAATACGGTATAGTCGGTTTTTTGTCCACTTTCGTCGTATCGTTCCCCTATAGCAAGCGTTCCCCCCTCATAGCTTTCTTTGTATTGTAGCTTCCCTTTTTCGTCGTGGCCTTTCCATTCTCCTTCTGCCAGACTGTCTTTTACACTCCCTTCTTCCGCCAATAATCCATCTTCATTATACCTTCTGAAAATACCGTTTCCTTTGTCCAAAATCACTTTACCGGTGTTGTCTTTGCAAAAAATAAATTTGCATTTTGTAATCCCGGTTGGCAGGTAACGAGCATCATAAATCTTATAGTTTGCGTCGCCGGTTTTAAAAAAAACAGTTTTTAGATGGTCAGGAGTAGAGAAGTCTTCGGTCTGTTTAATTGCTCCTTCCGGATAGAAGGTAGTAAGAATTGCTTGCGGAGTAACAGAATCCTGTGCCGAGAGCCAACCTTCTTCTTCTAAAATTCCGGCGGAGGTAAATTTCTTGAACGGGATCTTCCCGTCTTCATTCTTACCGTATTGCATGTAGAATTTGGCATCTTCTTTTTCTTTAACAGGTTGGCGGAACCCTTTAAAGTAAATGGTAGTATCTACCGCCGCTTTAGAGGGTATGTCAGCAGAAAGAATGAAAAGAAAAATTGAGATCAAGTGTATTAATACCTTCATAAATTAATTTTTTGTAATAAAAAAACCGCCGCAAAGGCTCCTTTTGCGGCGGTTAAATTACAATTAAAAACCAATACCTCTTTGGCTTAAAACTTCCTGAAAACACACTATTGGAAAGTATAATTACAATAAGATTTATAAGCAAAAGAGGTCGGTCAACCTTAATAGATAAAGCTACATAATTTTCGCAACAGCCAAAAGGTTTTCGTAGAATTTTTATAACACGTTTTGTAGTTAAAAAATAATCTTCCCCGTCGCAGTTACCAACGAAGCAATTCTCACCGCGTCAAAAATCCGCTCTTCGGTTGTTCCCATTTTAATTAAAGAATCTTCGTGTGCATTCACGCACATTTCGCATCCGTTAACAGCCGAAACAGCCAGGCTCAACAGTTCGAAGAATTCTTTCCCGGTAATAGGTTTAGCCATAATTTGCATGCGAATGCGTGCCGGTATTTGGCCATACTTGTCTTTTTGCGTGAAATGCCTGAAACGATAGAATACATTGTTTGACGCTAGGAGTGAGGCACACGCTACGGCTTCTGCAATTTCTTCTTTTGTTGCTCCGTTTTGCTCTGAAAAAGAGGCATAAAAATCTGTTAAGAGCTTGTTATTATTGTTAGCAGCAATGCTCAAACCCAGCAATCCGATTTCTTTTCCGCTTAGATGTTCTGACGTAAGTGTACTGCTTAAGTTTAGTTTTAGATCGCGGAGATATCTTGACTCACCCGCCTCCAGTAGAGATAATGCTGCTGTTCGGTAATTTGGAGCAACGTTTATGCTTGTTAAAATTTCGCTTATTACTTCGGTACTTTCGCTCATACTATTTCAGATTTGAAATTATTAATCCCCGTTTTCGGGGATTAATAATAAGATGTGTTAATTTACGCTAAAGTAGCTTCGCCTTTTTCCCAGTTACACGGACAAAGTTCGTCGGTTTGTAACCCGTCTAAAACCCGCAAAACTTCTTTTACGTTTCGGCCTACGCTTAGATCGTTTACACAAACCCAACGCACAATACCTTGAGGATCGATAATAAATGTTGCCCGGTAAGCAATCTTCTCGTTCGGTTCCAAAATTCCCAGTTCTTCTGCAAGGGATTTTGAAGTATCAGCCAGCATCGGGAATTTTAAGTCTCTTAAATCATCGTGGTTGTTTCTCCATGCAAGATGTACGAACTCGGAATCTGTAGAAGCACCTATCAAACGAGCGTCACGATCTCTAAACTCACCGAAGGCTTTGTTAAACTCGGCAATTTCGGTAGGGCAAACAAAAGTGAAATCTTTGGGCCACCAAAACATTACAGTCCAAACGTTATCTTCATTTGAAAGATATTCCGAAGAAATTTCTTCGAACTCTTTGCCTTTTTCTAAACTTACTACGGCTTTTTTAATAAAGGAAGGAAACTTTTGACCAATGGTTATCATACTTTTTAAATTTTTAGTTTTTACTTTCGGGCAAATGTAACCTCTTAACACAAGAAAAAGTATTGTTTTTGTTTATGATTTATAGATAAAAGCTATTTATTAGATAGATAGTTATTGCAATCGGAGATAGTATGACCTCTATTAAAAAACTTGATATTATAGCAAATAAGCCGGTTCGCTTGATAATCGGTCTGATGTCCGGTACTTCTTTAGACGGTTTGGATATTGCTTTCTGTCGTTTTAAAGGTAAAGGGCCCGAAACTGAGGTAGAGGTACTAAACTTTAAAACACAATCCTATTCAACGGAATTTCAGGAGGCAATTCGTAAAGTATTCGCTCAAAGGAAGATTGATTTGCAAGAACTCTGCTTACTAAATGCTTTTATTGCTCGTAAGCATGCCGCTTATATTAATAATGCATTAGCTGATTGGAACGTAGAATCTAACGATGTTGATTTGATTGCAAGCCATGGACAAACCATTTATCATGCTCCCGCTCGGCAACACCGAATTGAAGGAATGCCCGATGCTACACTCCAAATCGGAGACGGCGATCATATTGCCCGTTTAACCGGGATAATTACTGTTTCTGATTTTCGACAAAAACATGTAGCTGCCGGAGGCGAAGGGGCGCCGCTTGCAGTTTATGGCGACTATCTTATCTTTTCAAGCAAAGAGGAAAATCGAGTGATGTTGAATATTGGCGGTATAGCTAACTTCACTTACTTACCGAAAAGTCTAAACCCGGTAGAAGTTATGTGTACAGATGTCGGCCCCGGGAACACTCTCTCCGATGCATTTGTCAGGGCAAATTTTCCCGGAAAGCGCTATGACGAAGGGGGAGAGATTGCTTCAAAGGGAAAAGCAAATAATAATTTACTTGAAGCTCTGCTTGAAGATTCCTTTTTCAACCAAACTTTCCCTAAAACTACAGGTCCTGAAGTATTTAATCTTGAGTTTTTGAAAAATGCGTTAACAAAATCCGGTACAGGTAATCTTGCTTCCGGTGATATTTTAGCAACACTAAATAGTTTTACCGCCCGAGCTATTGCCTTAGCATTAAAAAGTTTAAAGGTTAAAGACTATGTGATTTATGCAAGTGGAGGGGGGATCCATAATAAAACATTGCTTTCAAAACTACAGGATGCACTTCAGGGAATAACCATTAAAACTACTCAAAGCCTCGGAATTAACCCTGACGCCAAAGAAGCTGTTTTGTTTGCAAGTCTGGCAAACGAATGCGTCTCGGGGGTTCCGTTACAAATAGGGGGGGTACCGGCTGTAAGACTCGGAAAGATCAGCCTGCCGGATTAAATAACACAAGCTTCGCTACAAAATAGCCAAGCTTTTGTTAAATCAAATACTAAAATAGTTTATACCCAAGGCTAATGTGCCACAGATTTTGTTTAGTGTCCCGGCCGCTACTTTTATGAATATCGGATAAGCCTGTTTCGTAACGCAAATCAAAGGAAAGATTACCTAAATCTACGCCTGCTCCAACTTGCCCGCCCCAAGTTTGATCTTTGTAATTTTGGAAATCCTCCTTGTCGGGAATCATTCCGGCAAACGTAGTATTATCATTCACAACAAACGAAATTACCGGCCCCGCCATAAAATGAGCATTTAGTTTATTGCTTCCTATTTTTGTTCCAAATAAAATCGGTATGTCAAAATTGGTGAATTTAACTTTTGCTGTACCTATTACGGATTCATTATCATCGGAGAAACTAAACTGTCCGCCCTTGCTTCCTAAATATGCCTCTGGTTGAATGTAAAATCCGGCTGCGCCGATTCGTGCCCATAGCCCGCCTTGGTAGCCTAAACGGTTCTCTTCAGCGGTAAAATCAGATTTTAACTTTGCAATATTCATTCCTGCTTTTAAGCCTAAATTGAATTTTGGTAGTTGCGCAAATGCTGTTGTACCGACAACAAAAAGCACTGCTAATAATATCACTCTTTTCATGCCGTTTTGTATTTTGTTAATATACTGCAGACAGTTTTTACAGGAATAAGGTTGCAAGTATTGTCAAAATGTATAAAATTGTGTTACATTTTATAATTGTTTTACTTTTGTGTAAATATAGAATATGGCCGAAATTACTATAAGCAAGCAGGATTGGGAAAAGCTGAAAATTAAGGTAGAGCGTAAATACCGAGATCTTACCGATGACGAACTCGCGTTTGAACCCGGGCAAGAGGAGCAGCTTATCCGGCGGTTAATGGAACGACTGAAACGCGATCGCGAATACGTGGTTTTTACTTTGAAAAAAGGCTTGGCTAATATTGATAATAACAGGCTCTAGATCATCAAATATTTAACCCGGGATAATTACAATCTTCCGCTTGGTTTTTCTTAATTTTAAAATCTAAAGGATATTGAATGCGGAAGTTGACGGCTGTTTTTACGAAAAAATTAATTCCTGTTTATTGCGCTCTTGCGGTTCTATTCTTTGCCTTTCGGGACGACGACCTTTTTCAGGTATCTAAAAACTTGGATATTTTTGCCTCTCTATACAAAGAGCTCAATATAAATTATGTTGAAGAAATAAATTCTTCTGAGTTTATTCATACCGGTATTGATGCTATGCTAAACAGTCTCGATCCGTATACCGAGTTTGTTCCGGAGTCTGAAATTGAAGATTACCGACTCAAGTACGTGAGTACGCAGTACGGCGGTATTGGGGCTTCCATTTTTACCAAAGGCGGTAAGGTGATAGTTTCGGAACCTTATGAGGGCTTCCCTGCCCAAAAAAATGACATTAGGGCAGGCGACGAAATTCTTCAAATCAACGGAGTCTCTACCAAAAATAAGACGAACGAAGAAGTAAGCCTTATGTTAAAGGGGCCCAAAAATACTCCCTTGAAAATGGTTTTTCAGCGTCCCGGTGAAAAAGATCGGATTGAAAAAACGATTACTCGAGAAGAAATTATACAGCGGAATGTAAGCTATTACGGAATGTTGAATAAAGATGTGGGTTATATTAAACTCGACAAGTTTTTAGAGAATTCGGCTCAGGAAGTAAGAGATGCTCTGGTCGATTTGCAGAAGAACAATCCTACAGGAGTGGTTTTAGATTTGCGTCATAACGGAGGGGGTATTTTGCAGGAAGCTGTTAAAATTATTAATTTTTTTGTTGATAAGGATGCAACGGTGGTAACCCAAAAAGGAAAGGTTAAGGAAAAAGTGATTAACTATCGAACCGTTTACACTGCTATAGCCGGTAATTTACCCTTAGTTGTGCTGGTGGATAGTCGTTCTGCTTCTGCTTCGGAAATTGTTGCCGGATCGCTTCAAGATTTAGACCGAGCTATTATTATAGGGGAACGCAGTTTCGGGAAAGGATTAGTTCAGCAAACTTTCAATTTACCCTACAACAGCTTGGTTAAAGTAACGGTCGCCAAGTATTACACACCTTCCGGGAGATGTATTCAAGCACTAGATTATGTACATAAACAAGCTGACGGAACAGCCGTAAAATTTGCCGACTCGTTGATAACTGAATTTAAAACAAAAGGAGGACGGTCAGTTTACAACGGAAGCGGTGTCTATCCTGATATTTCTGTAAAAGATGACTCGTTTCACTCGATTACGAAAACACTCGTGGCTAAGCAACTTATTTTTGATTACAGTACACTTTATCGTAATAAAAATACCGCTATTCCCGGAGCGCACGAGTTTCAATTAACGGATTATGAATATGCCGGGTTTGTCGGGTTCCTTTCAAATAAGGATTATAATTACAGCACCAATACCGAAAAGCTATTAAACGATTTAAAATCTGAAGCGGATAAAGAAAATAAGATGCCGGAGATAAAGTCTGAGTTTGAAGCTTTAAAAAGCAAAGTTTTTTACAGCAAGAAAGATGATTTAACTCAATTTAAAGAAGAAATTAAGCGAGTTCTGGAAAATGAAATTGTTTCAAGATATTATTTTCAAAAGGGTCGGGTAGAAAATAATTTCAGACACGATGAAGATATAAAAGCCGCGGTTAATGTACTTAACGATAAAACTAAAATTGCTTCTGTTTTAAAAGGCGAAGGAACTTATAAAATTATCGGGAGGCCTCAATCGTTCTTGTCTGCAAGAGCTGAGAAATAATTTAATTACTTATAACAAAATCCGAAACGCTTCTGAATCGGACTTTGTTATAAGGTGTTTTCCTGCTAATCAACCACCGTTACCTTAATCATATTGGTTTTGCCTTTCTTTTCGATGGGCATAGCTGCAGTATTAATTACAATTTCTCCCGATAGTACTAACATCTCGTCTTTCAAGATTTTGTTCGCGTCTTTTATCGATTGGTCGGTACTTTCTTGCTTATCATAATAAAAGCCTCTTACACCCCAAAGTAAACTTAGAGTGTTTAATAGGGTACGGTTGCTTGTAAAAATGTAGGTTCTTGCTTTAGGCCTGTGGCTTGATATTTCGAAAGCCGTATAACCGGACGAAGTCATGGCAACAAGTCCTACCGCGTTTGATTGCTCAGCTAAATAAACAGCAGATCCGCAGACAGTATCAGATATATACGTCTTAGATTCTGCATTTACAGGTTTCGGGGTATAGTAGGGATATGCTGTTTCTTCAATGTTGTCAATGATCTTAGCCATAGTTTCAATAACAATAACCGGAAACTCTCCTACAGAAGTTTCTCCGCTTAGCATTACTGCGTCGGCACCGTCTAGCACAGAATTGGCAACATCATTGACTTCTGCACGAGTAGGGCGTGGGGTAGTAATCATACTCTCCAACATCTGGGTAGCAACAATAACCGGTTTAGAAGCTTCACGGCATTTGCGTGCAATCATTTTTTGTAGTACCGGAACTTGTTCCATCGGCATTTCAACACCTAGGTCTCCACGTGCCACCATTACTGCATCGGCTACTGAAATAATTTCGTCGATATTTTCAATAGCTTCAGGTTTTTCTACTTTAGCGATAACTCGAGAAGTTTTCCCGCTTTCGGCGATGATGCGTTTTAAATCAACAATATCCCTTGCGTTGCGTACGAACGACAGACCTATCCATTCTACGTCAAACTGCAAAACGAACTTTAAATTATCGATATCTTCTTCAGTTAAGCTTGGGATTGAAACTTTTGTATTAGGTAAATTTACTCCTTTGCGAGAAGTTAAAATTCCGCCATGAACAATTTCGCATATAACAGTGTCTTGATTGTTAGAATCAACAACCTGCATTTGAATCTTTCCGTCGTCTAATAAAATTAATTCACCGGCTTTAACATCTTTAGGGAAGCTGTCGTACGTTATGTAAATTTTATTTTCATCACCTATCTGCTCTTTAGTTGTTATCTCAACACGCTTGCCCGTAATTAAATGGGCGCCGCCCTCTTTCATCTTACCGATTCTGATTTTAGGGCCCTGTAAATCTGCTAAAATCCCGACGTTAGTTTTATATTCTGCGTTAATTTCGCGTATAGTTGCAATAATATTTTGGTGATCTTCTTGGCTCCCGTGCGAAAAATTTAGCCGGCACACATCCACCCCTGCTTTAATCATGCTGAGCAATACTTCTTTTTTACCTGAAGCAGGACCCATAGTGGCTACAATTTTTGTTCTTTTGTGAACTTGTCTCATTTTTATTTTATTAATTTAACGTATTCCGTAATATGTGTAAAAAATACACTTTGAAAATTGAGGCTAAAATATCAGATTTTCTTTAGATTTCAACTTCTTTGGGTCAACTTCTGCGGCAACTTGAACTTCCGACAGCCTTTTTATGCCTGAAATTAGTTTTTCAAGGTCTTCTTCATCAACATAATTTTTAATGATGATAAAAAAATCAACCGTTTTCATTTCGGGGATCAAAAAGGCTTCGCTGCCCTTATTGGCAACTAAAAAATAGTCGGTTTCCGGATTGACGGAATCATAATAGTATCTTGAAAAATATTGCGTCGGGGTTTCCGAAGTTGAAGAAAGAACTAATTCTTCGATCCGGTGGAATTGTATATTTAAATGTTTGTTGATCTGAAAGCACAGCCTGTAATCTTTTAACGGAACAGTAAGAGCTATCAAAACAAAGTCGAGGTCTAATTCGTATTTAAGTGTGAATTTATTCAAGAGTATCTGCCGATAAAATTACAAATTAAATGTATGTTTAATCAAATTTTACAGCCTTTTGAGCCAAAATAAAAAGGTTTGATAATTGTAAGAATTTATTTTTCTTTGCACAGAATATTTAACCCATTAAATCATAATAATTATGTCTGATATCGCTTCAAGAGTAAAAGCAATAATCGTTGAAAAACTAGGTGTGGATGAGAGTGAAGTTACACCGGAAGCATCTTTCACTAACGATCTTGGCGCAGACTCATTAGACACCGTGGAATTAATCATGGAGTTTGAAAAAGAGTTTAACGTTGCTATTCCTGACGACCAAGCTGAAACTATCGGAACTGTAGGTCAAGCTATCGCTTATTTAGAGAAAAACGTAAAGTAAATCCCTGATATACTACATGGAGCTTAAAAGAGTTGTTGTTACAGGACTTGGTGCGCTTACTCCGATCGGTAATACCGTTGAAGAATATTGGAACGGTTTATTAAACGGGGTAAGCGGCGCTGCTCCGATCACCAAATATGATGCAACACTCTTTAAAACAAAATTTGCTTGCGAAGTTAAAAACTTCAATCCGGAAGATTTTTTAGATCGAAAAGAAGCACGTAAACTTGATCCCTTTGTTCATTTTGCTTTAGCCGCAACCGATGAAGCTGTTAAAGACTCCGGTTTGGAATTCGACAAGTTCGATACTAATCGTATCGGGGTTATCTGGGGTTCAGGCATAGGCGGGCTAAAAACCTTTTTAGACGAAGTTACTAATTTTGCTAAGGGCGACGGAACTCCTCGTTTCAATCCGTTCTTTATTCCAAAAATGATTTTAGACATTGCTCCCGGGCATATTTCTATAAAATACGGATTAAGAGGGCCTAACTTTTCAACTGTTTCTGCATGTGCCTCCTCTACAAATGCTTTGATTGATGCTTTTAATTATATCAGGCTTGCAATGGCTGATATAATAATTTCAGGAGGTTCTGAAGCAATCATCAACGAAGCCGGGATGGGAGGTTTTAATGCGATGCATGCCCTTTCGACCCGTAATGAGGACCCGGTAACGGCATCCC
The DNA here is from genome assembly GCA_043763625.1 of Sphingobacteriaceae bacterium. Lineage (GTDB taxonomy): Bacteria > Bacteroidota > Bacteroidia > Sphingobacteriales > Sphingobacteriaceae > Rubrolithibacter. The sequence goes on from JAYULL010000138.1 coordinate 25,285, forward strand.
GTCCGTTTGACAAAGATCGCGACGGATTTGTAGCAGGCGAAGGTGCGGGCACAATTATCCTCGAAGAGCTTGAACACGCGAAAGCACGAGGAGCCAAAATCTATGCAGAACTTGTAGGCGGGGGCATGAGCGCAGATGCTAATCATATTACAGCACCTCATCCCGAAGGTCTAGGTGCTAAATTAGTTATGACTAACGCTTTACGTGATGCTCAACTCACAACCGGAGATATTGACTACATTAACGTTCACGGAACATCAACGCCCTTAGGCGATATTAGCGAATCAAGAGCTATTCTCGATCTTTTTGGTACCAATGCTTACAAGTTAAACATCAGTTCAACCAAATCTATGACCGGTCACCTCTTGGGTGCAGCCGGTGCTATCGAGTCGATAGCGTCAATTTTGGCTGTCAAAAATGATATTGTTCCCCCAACCATAAATCATTTTACCGACGACCCCGAGATTGATCCCAACCTTAATTTTACTTTTAATAAAGCACAAAAACGTGAAGTAAGAGCAGCACAAAGTAATACATTCGGTTTCGGTGGGCACAATGCTTCGGTAATTTTCAAAAAGTACACTGCTTAAAATATCATTTTTCCTGTTTAATTTTTAAATTGCATTTTCGAAGAATTCAAATCTTCTTACGTGTAATTTTAATCGATATGAAAAACCTTTGGTGTAGTTCCCTCTGTTTACTGCTGTTTTTTAATGTTTCGGCTGCTGATGTTAAAACACTTCCAATCGGTGCTAAAGCTCCCGGTTTTAGTTTAGACGGGGCCGACGGAAAACGTTATTCGCTTCAGAGCTTTTCTTCTGCCAAAATTCTGGCGATTGTATTTACTGCAAATCATTGCCCTACTGCTCAAGCGTATGAAGATCGTATTAAAGCCTTAGTTACCGATTATAAAAGCAGGGGAGTAGCAGTTATCGCTATTTCTCCAAACGATCCGAACTCGATTCGGTTAGATGAATTAGGCTATACAGATTTAAGCGATACAAAAGAAGAAATGACGATTCGGGCCAAAGATAAAGCTTTCAATTTTCCTTATCTGTACGACGGAGTTAACAGTAAAGTATCAATGACCTACGGGCCTGTCGCTACTCCTCATATTTTTATTTTCGATAGAGAGAGAAAATTAAGATACAGCGGGCGAATAGATGATTCCGAAAAACCTGGCACAGCAAAAGTCCACGATGCAAGAAACGCATTGAATGCTCTTTTAACAGGTAAATCGGTGTCTGTTGCTACTACTAAAACTTTTGGCTGCTCTGTAAAATGGCCCGATAAAGAAGCCGGTGTGGAAAAAGCTGCCGCTGAATGGGCAAAAGAGCCGGTAGATATTAAGCCTATAAGCGTAACCGGGATTAAGAACCTTTTGAAAAACACCTCCGATAGTTTAAAATTGATTAATGTTTGGGCAACATGGTGCGGACCGTGTGTTACAGAGTTTCCCGATTTTATTAAAATAAATCATATGTACCGAGGTCGAGATTTTGAATTTATTTCCATAAGCGCCGATAAAATCAATAAGAAGGAAAAGGCTTTAGCCTTTTTAAAGAGTAAGCGGGCTTCAAATAATAACTATATCTACAGTGCCGATAATATGTACGACTTAATTGAAGCGGTTGATAAAAATTGGCAAGGGGCATTGCCCTACACGGTTTTGGTGGGTCCCGGCGGTAAAATTCTTTACAGTAAACAAGGAACGATTGATCCTTTAAAGATGAAAAAAGCTATTGTTGAAGTGCTTGGAAGATATTACGACTAAGAGCCGAGTTTCTTAATTATTTTTTTTTGTGCGACAATTGCAGATATTTAAAGAATTATCGGGAAGCAAGTAACAAAGGATGCGTTTTTTTGAGATTTATAAATTACATCTTTCTCCACAAAGAAAATATATTAAAATTTTAAAAAATCTTCTCGGGTTTGTACCCGGTAATCTCACACTGTATCGAATGGCGTTTAGGCACAAGTCTGTTGCTGCAGTTATAAAAAACGGCGCCAAAAATAGTAACGAGCGCTTAGAGTTTTTAGGAGATGCTATTCTAGGTTCGGTGGTAGCAGAAGTGCTGTTTAAAATGTATCCCTACCGCGAAGAAGGTTTTTTAACAGAAATGCGCTCAAAAATTGTTAACCGATCTAATTTGAACCAACTTGCAAAACGTTTGGGGTTTGATCAGATTATTGAATTTGATCCGAGAGTAGTAAATTATCCTACCAAGCAAGGCTCGCTATTAGGTGATGCTTTTGAAGCTTTAATAGGTGCTGTTTATGTAGATAAGGGCTACAACTTCACTAAGAATTTTCTGATAAACCGCATTATAAAGCCGCATATTGATATTCATACACTTGAACTTACCGAAACGAATTTTAAAAGTAAATTAATCGAGTGGTGCCAGCGTCACAGTAAGGATGTAACCTTCGATTTGGTAAAAAACGGAGAAGGCGAAAGTGTCAAACTTTTTACTATCAAAGTTTCTGTTGACGGCGAAAACTTCGGAGTTGGTTGCGATTACAATAAGAAGAATGCTGAAAAGCTTGCAGCCGAAAAGGCTTGCGAGGCTTTGAGTATTTAATTTTAACTTCGTTTTGAGCTCCCCTTAATAGATTTTAAATTGATTTCCTGCTTAGTCGGTAATTAAATCTATAAAGCATTTAGTTTATCTTTGGACATGATCAAATCAATGACAGGTTTTGGTTTAGCGACTAATAATTTTGTAAATGCTAAATATACCGTCGAAATAAAGTCTTTAAACAGTAAGTTTCTCGAACTGTCTTTGAAGCTTCCTAAAGCGTTTTCTGATAAGGAACTTTTTGTCAGGAGTGAGTGCAGTAAGCAAATTGAACGCGGAAAAGTTGTGGTAACAGTTACTGCAGAATACGCCGAAAACCAAGTTAAAGCGGCTTCTATTAACAAGGGCTTGCTTAAATTGTATTATAATCAGTTAAAAAGCGCTGCGGATGAATTAGGCGATAAGCCGGACAATCTTCTGCAACTTGCTTTGAACTTCCCGGAAGTAATTCAATACGATGACGATATAATTTCTGACGAAGAATGGAAGCAAGTGCTGCGAACTTTTGAGGAAGCTTTAGTGAGTTTCCAAACCTTTAGAAAAGATGAGGGCGAAATACTCAGACTTGATTTACTATTGCGGATAAACAATATATTGCAATTGATGAGGCAGGTTGAGATTCACGAGCCTAACCGAATTCCGATGATTCGCGAGCGACTTAACCAATTGCTCCACGATTATATCGGTAAAGAAAACGTTGATCAAAACAGGTTTGAGCAGGAGTTGATTTTCTATATCGACAAACTCGATATCACAGAAGAAAAAATAAGATTAAAAAGCCATTGCGATTACTTTCTTGAAGCGCTTAAGTCGCCTGATGCTAATGGAAAAAAATTGGGTTTTATATCGCAGGAAATTGGCCGAGAAATAAACACTATGGGTTCTAAAGCAAATGATGCGCAAATACAGCAAATTGTAGTAGGCATGAAAGAAGAACTCGAAAAAATTAAGGAACAATTGTTGAATGTTTTATAAAAGGTGATAGGCTACGGGCTGAGGGTTAAAGGCTTTCGGCTTTAAGCTTTAAGCCTTCAACTTCAAATGACTCAAGGAAAACTCGTTATATTTTCTGCTCCGTCCGGTGCCGGAAAAACAACTATAGTGCACTACCTTTTAAGCAAAATTCCTCAGCTGGAGTTTTCAATATCTGCAACCACACGCGACTGCCGGGGTGACGAAGTTGATGGTAAAGATTATTACTTCGTCTCGAAAGAAGAATTTTTACATCGCATAGCAAAACATGAATTTGTAGAGTTTGAAGAAGTGTACAGCGGAACCTTTTACGGGACTTTGTTACATGAAATACAGCGGATATGGAATGAAGGCAAACACGTGGTTTTTGATATTGATGTAGAAGGAGGCTTAAGATTGAAGAAAAAATACGGTGAAGATGCGCTTGCTGTTTTTGTTCAACCTCCTTCAATTGACGTACTGAAAGAACGTCTAACGGGACGAGGAACAGACAGTCCGGAAAAGCTTGCCGAACGTTTTGCAAAAGCTGAAAAAGAATTAAGTTATGCGGATAAATTTGATGTTATTCTTGAAAATCACGATTTAGATTTGGCTTGCACGACCGCAGAAAAGTTGGTTCTTAATTTCTTAACAGATGTATAGCAATGAAATAGTCATTAAAAGATTGATGTTCTTGTGTCTTGATGCTTCCGGCGCCACTCGCGGATAACTGATTAACTTTGTAAGATGCATATCGGTTTATTCTTCGGTTCGTTTAATCCTATTCATATCGGGCATTTGATTATATCCAATTACATGGCCAATTATACTGATATTGATCAATTGTGGTTGGTAGTTTCGCCTCATAATCCTCTTAAAAATAAGGTCGAATTAATCTATATGTATGATAGGTTAGAGATGGCAAAGCTGGCCACTGAAGAAATCAACAATATCAAGGTAAGCGATATAGAATTCCGGCTCCCCCAACCCTCCTACACCATCGATACTTTAGCGCATTTGCAAGAACGCTATCCTGAGCATAAGTTTTCTTTGATAATGGGTTCAGATAATTTAAATACGCTCAGAAAATGGAAAAACTATGAGTTGGTTCTGCGAGATTACCATATTTATATTTATCCTCGGCCCGGGGCTCTTACCTCCGAATTTATTTCTCATCCTTCGGTAATTATTACCCAAACTCCGCTTATGGAAATTTCTTCAACCTTTATTAGAAATGCTATTAAAGAGAAAAAAAGCGTAAGATACTTTGTGCCGGATTCAGTGCTTGATTTTATAGACTCTAAAAATCTCTACCGATAAATCCGGCACCTGTGATTACCTTTGCCGGGTGAGTGCCGAAAAAACAATTCTTAAGCTAAAGCTTCCGACTGATCCTAGGTGGGTGAAGAATGTGGTTGAAAGTAACATCGAAGAAATTTTAACCGACCACGCTTTCTGCGAGCAAAAAGCAGCGAGCAATGCTATAACACTTGTTGTTCAAAATCCGAACCTATCGGATTTAGTACAAGAAATGGCTGCATTGGCACGAGAAGAAATGGATCATTTTAAGCGGGTGCATGATATTATTTTAGAACGCGGCTATGTTTTAGGGCGAGAGCGAAAAGATGATTATGTTAACGAACTGCTTAAATTTTTAAAAAAAGGCGGAAGCAGAACGCAACAATTAATCGACCGATTACTGTTTTCGGCCATGATTGAAGCGCGTAGTTGCGAACGTTTTAAAGTACTTAGCGAACATATCAATGATCAAAAACTGGCCGTTTTTTATCATGAGCTTATGGTTAGCGAAGCAACTCATTACACTACTTTTATAAAATTAGCCCGGAAATACCGCGGCGAAGTAGATGTTGAGAGGCGTTGGCAGCAGTTTTTAGAATACGAAGCGGAAGTAATTAGAAATTACGGTAGGAAAGTAAGTATACACGGTTAATAAAATTTCTCACCCAAAAACAATTCTTCCTTTAACCGGGTTGTATATTACAGATTTCGTGTGTTATAACGCTTTTTGCAACGTTCTGTGAGATACCTTTTTATATAGGACATTCTGTGAATAGTGTGCAATTTAATGTTGTTTCAAATTGGGAAATTTATTGCGAAATTGATACCAACTAACCTTAACTGTTATGAAGAATCAATTGTTAACGAAAAGAGGGGAAATGAGCGAAGTCGCGTGGCGATGCTTGCAGTTATTGATGATTATAGGTTTATCCGTCCTACTGGCTTACTTGCGTCAGTAAGAAAACTTATAATCAACTAACCCGTCGACAAGAGTAAGGGTCAGCCTTTACTCTTGTTTAACTCCACTTTTACATCTTTAAATTCAGGGGTTTCATCGAAAATATCTTTTGCAAATGTGCAAAGGGGTAAAATTTTACGATTAGTTTCTCTAGCAAATTCTACTACAGTCTGCACTAATTGTTTTCCTAAACCGTTCCCTTCGTATTTCTCTAAAACTTCTGTGTGCTCAATTATAAGTTTTTCCTGTACCTCGTATTTGTAGGTCAAAAACGCAATTCGTTTTTCGCCTTCTTCGATAAAGAAAACTCCAACCTTTGCGTTATGATGATGCTGAACCTGCACTTAGGATTTAACGTCGCTTTTCCGGTTATAGTTTTTGAAAGAACTCTTATTAACAGGAGTAAGTCTTTTTGTATTCCCGGCCTCAAGAATTCTTCTAAGGCTACCTCCATATTTTAGACCACTTGCAGGGGTGTTAAATATCTCAGAAATAGCTTTTCCGGTATAAACCGCACAAAGGGGTTCTATGGTTCCCGCGTTATCAAAAGCAAAAAAGTCAAAATTCGCGTTATTCAAATATTCGGTTATGAGAACAAAAAATATTTCTTGTTTAATATTAATCATATCGCAAGCCACTAAAAGAAAATCCTTGTCGGGAAAAGTTTTATTAGCGCTCAATAATCCTGTCAAAGGTCCCTGTTTTTCTACCGTATCAATAATAAGTTTTTCTTGAGGAAAAATTGATTGATAAGAAATTGCCTGAGAAGGATTAACAGATATATATACCGGAATATTAAGCTTTTCAATTTGTCCGGCAACAATTCTCGACCATGGAATTCCGTCTTTTAGTATTAAGCCTTTGTCGCTACCCATTCTGATACTTTGACCGCCACAGAGAACAAGTCCGAAGAGATTTGAAGCCCCTCCTAAATCCTTCCCGGTAGGGAGGACTTTTTCTGCATTGCTCGCATTCCGGCTCCGGCCTTTTACTTCTTGCATCTCATTTTTTGTCTGAATGACCTAAGCTTTTATCCGGCGCTACAATATCCCGAATAGCTTGCTTTAGTTCCTTTATTTCCGGAAAGCCTCCGGCTTCTTTGCGGTCAAAGATTTTTTGATCGTTTATTGTTATAATATACGTACCGCTTGTTTCACTCGGCTGCAGCTGAACGCTTTTGAGTTCATCAGAAAAAGTTGTCAGTAGTTCTTGGGCCACGTACGCTGCTCTTAACATCCAACCGCATTTCGGGCAATATTCGATAGTTATAGTAGGTTTCATAGGTCCCTCCTAAATCCTCCCCGGTAGGGAGGGCTTTTAATTTCGGCTTTAAAGTTCATCTTTTACGTCTACATAAAAATCATAAACATGCCGATTTACGTCGCCGGTAAGGGTGTGGCAATTGCAATTCCCGCCCCATTCCTTTGTTCCGTCGGTAAAGTATTCGCACTTCCAGATAGGAACTTCATGTTTAATTCTATCGATGATATGACGATTTGCTGCGTAGGCTTCGCTTCGATGTGCCGAAGCTGTAATAACCACAACTGCCGATTCGCAAACGGCTACTTTTCCGATTCGATGTTGTGCTACTGCGATATTTAATTTCCATTTTTCTTTAGCTTCCACGAGAATTTCCCGAATCATTTTCGAAGCCATTGAAATTTGAGCTTCGTATTCGAGATAATCAACCGCCTTGCCGGAATTAGCATTGCGAACCTCGCCACTAAACAAAACAACAGCTCCGGCTGCCGGATGATGAGCTTCCCTCAGCAAACCGATAATATCCAAAGGCTCGGCTGAAATATATTTATCCGCCGCTGCTTGGCGGGATGACAGTAACATATTCGTCTGCTTTTAATTCAAATTCCGGATCTACAAATTCGTCATTCACGGCGAACCGGCATGCATCTAATACTCCTGCAGAAGCCGGATTTAGTCCGATTAAATGCCGCTGCAATTCTGCAACGGTTTGCACCGGCGTGGTAACTTCAAATTCCTTCTCA
>JAYULL010000139.1:0-32334 GCA_043763625.1 Sphingobacteriaceae bacterium
GTTGGTTGCATTCCTTTTTCGCCATTGGCTCAAGGACTATTAACGGATAAGTATTTAAAAGGAATTCCGGCAGATTCAAGAGTAGCTAAAGCACCCGGAAATGGCGCTCTTGAGGGTGACTCGATAACCGAAGAGAATATTTCAAAAGTGAAATCTCTCAACGAAGTAGCCGAACAACGCGGACAATCTTTGGCCCAAATGGCGTTGGCGTGGATATTGAAAGACGACCGAGTAACTTCTGTTTTAATCGGAGCAAGTAAACCGGAGCAAATAACAGATTCGCTTAAGTGCTTAGAGAACAGAAGTTTTAGCAAAGAAGAATTAAGCAGAATTGAGGAAATCCTAAAGTGATTTTTATCGGTGTTGGACGTATCAGGTTGCTGCTAGACTATTTAAGACAGCAAGTTCTTTTCAATAAATAGCAATGTTGATTTATTTTTTCGGGCAAAAAGGCATTTGAAAAACTATCTATTTCCTCTTAAGTAAGCCAGTAAATCAGCCATTTGCTGTTGATTGATTTGTTTTTCTAAACCGGTTGTCATTGCCGACATGTTCAGTGCTTTTAATGACTTAATATCGATTCTACTAATTGTTCTAGCTTCAGTTCCGGCGTTTTTTAATTTTATTGCCGTGTTTGTTTCGTTTGAGATGATCCCCTGAATAGATTCTCCATTTTTTAGTTCAACCGCCCAAAAATTGTAACCACTTGATATAGATAAGTTAGGCGCCAGAATATTTGCCATAATAGCATCAGCTGACCAATTATGAATTGTACCTAAATCAGGCCCGAAACTTACACCCATACCCCCTCTTATTTGGTGACAGAGGGCACAGTTTAACAGAAATACATTTCTACCGTTAGATGTATCTCCTCTAATAGAAAGAGATTGTTGATAATCTTTGTTGACCTTGACTCTATCCTTTTCGCTTTGAGTGAGCAGCATTCTTGCTTTACCGCGTAATTTTCTGTTAGATTGGGCCATAAGACTTACACTTCGCTGCCAGCCTACACTAGTCGGTTGTACCTTGCCTGCTTCAATAGCGTCTAATAACATCGCGATTCTTTCATCGTTAGCTAAAAAAGTATTCATGGCTTCATCCTGTACTTCCGGAGTTAAATTGGTCCATCGTTGCAACAAGTAATTAGAAACAGTAGTATCAGGTATGGCACTCAGCGTGCGTAAAGAAGCTATCTGAATAGAAGATTGCTCACGCGGCGAAATAAATTTTTTGAGGAGATCGGCATAGGGAGCCGGATTCCCGAGTGCTAAAAAATTTATAGCTTCTACTCTTTTCTCTTCAAGTTGGCGCTCATCAACTATAAGGGATACAGCTTTTTTTATAGCGTCATTGTTTGAAGGTTCATTTTTCATACCCATTACTTTCAGTAGTTCAAAAGAAGCGTTTCGTAAGCTAGCTGAAGAATTTTCAAAAAATGTTTTAATAAGTATATCTTGTTCTCCGATAAAAGCAGCAGGTGTTTTTTGTAATTTAAATCCTTGTGCCAGACCTTCCAGCAATGGTGCCTGCCATTCAGCTTGTTGGCCTGTAGTAGCTTTTTGAATTAGCCGGTGCACAACATTTGGTTTTTCACTTCCACCAATCATAGCACCTAATCGCTGCACCAACGAAACATAGGCCGGCACCTCTTTATGAAAATTATCCAGCACTACATTCAGTAAGGATGTGGTTTGAGAGGAAGAACCTGACAAAGCAGCAACCTGAACCCACCCGTCATTGATATCTTTGAACAAAAGTTTATTTCTAACCTTTAATGCTTCAGGCGTATTTACAGATCCTAATGTACAAAGCAATTGAAACCTTACTTTAGCGCTGATATCATCTTGCAACGGGAACAGGGCTTTTGATAAAATCGGTGCAGTTGTCAAATGAAGTTCAGCTAATTTTATGGTGTTTTCTCTAATTCCCGGCACAACATCTTTTAATGCGAATTCAATCAGTTCAGGTTTTAGTTCCTTAAGACCTTCCAAAGTCCAAAGACTATGTAACCGGCCCATAGGAGAAGGAGAATTTTTGGCCATCTTTACTAATGCCGGCACTACGGTTTTATCTTTCCTGTCTACCAATATGCGCTGGGCATTTAGCCTCCACCATATATTTGGATTGGATAATTGTTCTACTAATTGTTCGCCACTTGCATCACCTAACTTTAGGCCTTTTGTCCAATCTGCAGTTTTTGCTTTAGTTGGCGTGATACGATATATCCGCCCCATATCATGACCATTATAAAGTTTGCCTGACTTGACCACTTCTTCCCCCATCCATTCTGGATGTTCAATAATTTGGCGATAATAATCTACCACATACAACGCTCCATCCGGTCCGACATACATATTTACCGGACGAAACCAAGCATCCGTAGAAGCAAGAAACTCTTTATTAGGATGAATTCGGCCGGCTACAAAAGCGGCACCTTTGGCAGTTAGTTTATCCACATGGACCAAATTACTCACCGGCTCGGCTACAAAAGAAGCATTGTCAAAAGGCTTTGGAAAAGCACCTCCTAAATAAGCTGTTATTCCGCAAGCTGAAGTTATTACTCCTACATCCGTCAATATTTGACGTTCGGGATTTTTAGTAATAGGAAATACTTCGGCAGCATCGTTATGATCGGAAAGTGATTGAGTAGCATCGGAAAGAATTAGATTAGGGTTTCGTTTTAAATAAGAAGCTGCCATAACTTCCTGAAATATATGGTTGGAGTTACTCACAAGAAAATGATTACCCCATTGATCAAATGTATGACCAAACTGGGTATCACTTGATGACGTTTCTATTAGATGTTCATCGGGTCGAAATCGTGCGGAACGGCCACTTGCATTTTTAGCAAGGCGAGAACTATTTGGTTGATTTGGAAAATAAATTTCACTGCCCTGATCGCCAAATTCTTTGTTATACGTTTGTGTCGCAATTGCACCTTCATGACCGAGGTAAATCCAATTATCGATACCTAAAACAGGGCTATTGAGGTTATGTTGAGGATTTGATAAAGCAAAACCGGTAAGTATTGTGTCTTTGATGTCTGCTTTAGCATCACCGTTAGTATCTTCAAAATACAAGACATTTGGTGCATCCGTTACCAATACTCCTTTTTTCCAGCGCATGATGCTGTTAGGCAACGTTAAGCTATCTGCAAAAATTGTACTCTTATCCATACGACCATCACCATCGGTGTCAGCTAACAATTTTATTAAACCGGTACCGCTTTTATCAAGAGGATATCCATGCATTTCAACTACGTAAAGACGACCATATTCATCAATCTCCATATCAACAGGGTCAGAAATCAACGGTTCTGCCGCAAGTAATTCAATCTTGAAACCCGGCTCCAGTTCAAATGTAGAAAGGGCATCTTCTGCTCGTATACCTGAGTTATTAGCTTTAGATTTAGTACCGGAGTCATCTGCAATGCTATGGCAGCCGGCCACTATCAAAACAAGTAATATAATTGAATACTGATGCAGTTGTCTAAGGAGATTCATTCTTGTATGATTTGTAATTGCTAATTTATATTAGAAGTCCACGACTCAATAAAACCGTATTATGATTTTATAGACAAAGCTGCCCATGGTAAATAGTCAGCCCTTCAAAAGGTATTTTACTACAGATAAAAGTAGAGATTTTCAGTAAACAAATAATCATAAAAACGGTGCTGTAAAAAACCTGCCGGAAATTTTTCTTTCGGTTATTCATCATTCTTTGAAGTTCATAATAGATATGGGTAAACACGATATTGATGTTATCGCCTTTAATTCCTTTATAGAAGTTCCGGCTTAAACGAGAATCTGGTTTCAAATAACCGTTTCCGGGTTCTATTGCTGCTCGTTTTAAAAATACTTTCCTTCGTTTGGCTTTTTGGTAAGTGCTGAGCTTCTTAGGAAAGGGTTTGGGCGTGTGAATTTGTGTTCGCAAACTTAGTTAAGACCTCTATAACCTCGGACTACCGCCACTTCTTTGAGTGTACTGCCGGTTAATCGTTGCTGTTGTTTCAAGGCTGCTTTTAAGGTGTGTCCTCCGGACGACCAAAGCCTTGTTTGTAGTGTTTGGCAAAGCTTTCTTCAAACAGCTGCCAAATAATTATCTCGGCTTAAATAATAAAAGTTGACTACGATTTAACTGCTCTTCATGTCTAAGATCTACAGCCCAAGTTCCCTGGCTTGCAGTTTCATTTAAAGCCGGCGTAACTTTGGCTACACAGGCACCGCATTTGATATTGTTTTAAATTTTATTGTCCTACAACTTTTTAAGTGATTTTTTTCGGTAAAGAATCTCTCCGATTTTTTAAAATCGCGGTTCAAAAACCGAAACATCTGTTTAAAGCTTTGCAGCCTTTAATCTTAAGCTGTTACTTACCACTGATACAGAACTCAAAGCCATAGCTGCGCCCGCAATCATAGGGTTAAGAAGAAATCCGTTAAAGGGGTAAAGAACCCCGGCTGCTAACGGGATGCCGATTATGTTATAAATAAAGGCCCAGAAGAGATTTTGTTTTATGGTTCGAACAGTAAGTTTTGAAAGCTTTAAGGCCTTGGGAATAAATGCTAAATCAGAAGTTATCAAGGTGATTTTTGCTACATCCATTGCTACATCCGCACCTTTTCCCATAGCAATACTAACGTTGGCCTGCGCAAGAGCTTGCGAATCATTTATTCCGTCGCCAACCATTGCCACTACCATTTCTTTAGACTGTAATTCTTTGACAAAATCAGCCTTATCAGATGGAAGAACTTCAGCTTTAAACTTTGTTATTCCCACTTCTTTTGCCACAACTGCCGCTGTTTGATAATTATCTCCGGTTAGCATAAATACTTCTATGCCCATCTCCTGCAAACTTTGAACAGCTTGCTTTGAAGACGTTTTTACTTTATCTGTAATTGATATTACCGCCAATACTGTCTCTTTGTTTGCAAAGTAAATAACCGTATTTGCGTCATTCAGTAATCTCGTTGCATATTGAACCGTCGTCGAATTAATCGCTATAGAGTTTTCTTCTATCAGTTTTCTGTTTCCGGCAAAAAACGTCTCGCCCTGATAAGTTCCGATTACCCCTCGAGCACTTAGGCTTTCAAACGAGGCAAGAGGAATACCTGAAATTCCCTTTTCTTTCAATTTACTAACGATAGCGTCTGCTAACGGATGTTCTGATTTTATTTCAAGGCTGTATAAGATCGATTCCAATTCTCCTCTTTCTTCGACAAAAGGGCTCCAAAATATTTCTCCAACTTTCGGTTTGCCTTCTGTAATAGTTCCGGTTTTATCTAAAATAAGAGCATTAACCGTATGTGCAGATTCCAAGCTTTCTGCATCTTTAATCAGAATATTATTTTCGGCACCTTTTCCTACGCCTACCATTATCGCTGTGGGCGTTGCAAGACCTAAAGCACAAGGACAGGCAATAACCAGAACGGTTACCGAAGTAAGTAAGGCATGAGTAAAAGCATTTTCTCCACCAAATACCATCCAAATACCGAAAGTAAGAACTGCTACACCGATAACAACCGGAACGAAGACACCTGCAATTTTATCCGCAAGCTTTTGAGCGGGTGCTTTACTGCCTTGAGCCTCTTGAACCATTCTTATAATATTTCCCAGCAAAGTGTCACTACCTACTTTTTCGGCAATAAATTGTAAGCTTCCTTTTTGATTTACGGTTCCGGCAAAAATTTTATCATCTTTTTGCTTTAGTGCCGGTACCGGTTCTCCGGTTACAGTACTCTCATCAATGTAGGAAGATCCGGAAACAACTATTCCGTCAACAGGAACTTTTTCTCCCGGTTTTAAAATAATAACGCTTCCTTTTTCTACTGATGCAACGGGTAACTCAACCTCCGCTCCGGCAATTAATACTCTAACAGTTTTGGGTTGTAGTCCCATTAATTTTTTTATTGCCGAAGAAGTGCTCGATTTTGCTTTTTCCTCAAGCATCTTCCCTAAGGAAATGAATGCAATTATTACAGCTGCTGCCTCAAAATAAACATGTGCATGCAGCCCTCGACTATGCCAAAACTCGGGGTAAATAGTATTAAAGGCACTAAATAGAAATGCAATTCCTGTACTGAGAGCAACCAAGGTGTCCATGTTAGCCTTACCGTGGTTGGCTTGTTTCCAAGCATTCACGAAGAAACTGCGGCCAAACCAAAATAAAACCGGTGCGGTTAAAAACATGGAAATAGAGGCTCCGTAAGGAGTATTCATAAAAAACATTCCGATAACAACAACCGGGATTGAAAGAGCGGATGCCCAAATTGTACGGTTCTTTATTTCCCTATATTGCTTTAACTGCAAATTTTCCTGAACTTCTTGCGGGTTTTCAGCGTCAATTATTATATCATAACCTATAGAGCGAACCGCTTTTTGTAGTGCTGCGGAATTCGTTATACGCTCTTCAAAGTCAACTTGAACAGTTTGGTTTGCAAAGTTTACTCCTGCACCTATTACACCCGGGGATGAATTAAGTATTGATTCTACACTATTTGCACATCCTGCACAAGTCATTCCGGTAACCGGCCAGTTATTTCTTGTAATCTTTGCGGCAGCCGATTTGGTTTGAGTATTCATGTTTCGAATTTATTTAAGCAAAAATACTTTGCCGGCGGCGCAGTTTCTTATAAAATTAGAGTTATCTCTTACATAATTTTCTGAAGGAGAACTACATTTTGAACTCTTAATAGAAGCGATCTTAATTGAGCACAATCAGCAGATAAGACTCAGCCATAATGAAAGGCGAACGTAGTGAACAGCGACATGCAGGTGCCGGAAATGGAGGAAATCGAAGTAGCTTCATAGAATATGATGAAACGCAAAGAAGTTCCCATCATGCTTTTAAGCTCGGCGGGGACGAAACCGGATCAAAGTACCCGCACCTATTTAGTGCAGTATTAACCAAACTGATCAAAAAAACACAACTCTACCGGTGGAACAAGAGCTGAAAGAGCAAGGATCAAGCCAAGCTCCGGTGGAACAAAAGAAGCAAAGCATCCTGAGTGAAAATTTTGCCAAAGCTTTCCCGTTGAACATACTTCTAGCAGAAGATAACCTAATTAACCAAAAATTGGCCACCAGAGTACTCAACAAACCGGGGTTTCGAAATTGAGTTCGCAGGCAACGGCCGACAAGCGGTAGACATGTTAGCGATAGCAGCATACGAGGTGATCCTGATGGATGTACTGATCCCGAAAATGGGGGGGGTGATCAAAAGATGACGTAATTCAATTCCTTCCGAACACCATATTTCAAGATCGTGCAATATTAAAGTTAATGCTACTTACAACCTTTATAAGTATCGGGCGTAAAAGCCTTATTGCGCTAACCGTATATTATTTAAGTTCATGAAAAGACTATTACTTATCATAATAATTTGTTTGATAGCCGCCCGGGGATATTCACAAATAAAAAATTTCCGATTTTCTCATTATACAAGTGATAACGGATTGTCCGCCAATGACGTGTACGACCTTATACAGGATTCCAAAGGCTTTATTTGGGTTGCAACGCAAGACGGATTGAATCGCTTTGACGGAACCAACTTTGTTGTTTTCAAGAAGAATTTAAAGCAAAACAGCATTTCCGACAACTACATTTGGACGCTGATGGAAGATTCGAAAGGTGATCTATACATAGGGACAGACGCAGGAGGTCTAAGCATTTATAATCCGGTAAAAAACTCGTTTACCAATTTTTTGCATTCCGGCAAGGACTCTACAAGTATCGGATCAAACGAGGTAAGTAGTCTATACGAAGACAGCGCAGGAAATTTATGGGTGGGTACCGATGGTGGAGGATTGAATCTTTTCAACAGAAGAAATAAAAAATTTACTCGATTTACCTCGGATAATAACAAGAAAACTAAGCTCTTAAATAACGTAGTGCGGAGTATGGCGGAAGACGACGCCGGAAATTTGTGGGTTGGAACTGAAGGGGGAGGTGTTTCAATATTAAACATCAATACCAAGCAGTTTATCAAGAATTATACGTTCGAAAATGAAAGTCTTAGTGCTAATAACGTGAGCAAAATTTTCAAGGACAGTCGAAATAATATTTGGATCGGCACAAAGAAAAACGGACTGAATCTTTATAATGCTAAAACGAATACATTTAAAATTTATTCTGATAGGGGCAATAGTGAAACGAGCATTACCGGTAGTGAAATTAAAGATATTGCCGAAGATAAAGATGGGAAGATGTTGTTTGCCACCAATAAAGGAATCAATGTTTTCGACACCAAGGCTTCAAGGTTTACATACTTGCACCACGAAAGTAATAATCCGCATAGTTTGCTGTCTTACTTTGTTACTTCGGTTTATACTGACAGGCAAGGTAGTGTTTGGATAGGATCGGCGGCAGGTATTGATCGTGAAGATCCCGGCAATCCTAAGTTCTTACATTTTACTAATTCTGTTACAAACCCTAAAAGCATGGCTGGCAACGAAGCTTCGGTTTCCTATCAAGATAAACGAGGCAATATTTGGGTTTCTACAAATGACAGTTTTGATCTTTTCGATCTTGCATCCGGAACATTCACTCATTATAAAAACAAGGTCGCCATTCCTCAGGGATTTTCTTCAATGTACGAAGATCGAAAAAATCGTTTATGGATTAGTACATGGGAAGGTTTCTACCTTTTTGATCGCGATAATCTGAAAGTTCAACGGCTTTCACACGCGGATCCTAATAATACAAAAAGTGCAAGGATAGCCGGTGTTTTGGGTATCGACGAAGATTTAGATGGAAATATTTGGCTGGGGGTTAATAACGCGGGTATTTTCAGATTCGTTCCTGAAGAAAAGCGCTTTTACGCATATAATTATCCCGGTAAGCATATTCCCGATTACGATATTTTCACGTTTAGAATAGACTCGAGCGGTAATTTTTGGGTGGGTACAGCTTTAGACGGAGTGTATCTATTTAATAAGCAGGCGGGGCTCTACCGTCATTTTAAGCATAACGAAAACGATTCTAGGAGTTTGATTGATAACTCAATACGTGATATTAATATAGACAAAAACGGAAGAATCTGTATCGGTACAAAGGGAGGTTTAAGTTTATACAACAAGGCAACCGGTGACTTTACCAATTATGCGGAATCCAAAGGTTTGTTAAACAGTAATATTAAACAGATTAGAAGTGATAAAAATAATAACCTTTGGATAAGCACCGGGAAGGGTCTTTTTAAATTTGATCCCCGATCTCAAACGTTTAAAATATACACAGTCGAAGATAATCTTCAAGGCAATGAGTTCGCTTGGTGGTCTTCAGGAGAAACCAAGTCGGGCGAAATGTTATTTGGAGGTCCTAACGGATTAAATGTTTTTCATCCGGATAGTGTCAAGGAAAATAAAACCCCTCCTCCTGTCCTTATCACAGGCTTTCAAATTTTCAATAAACCTGTTGAGGTAGCAGACAAAAATTCACCCCTAAAAGTATCTGTTGATGAAGCAAATGAGATCGTTTTAAGCTATAAGCAAAACGTATTTTCTTTTCAATTTTCGGCGCTTAATTATATAGCGGGTAACAAAAATAAATATGCCTATAAAATGGTTGGGTTCGATAAGGATTGGATATATACCGGAGCAGAGCGAAAAGCAAACTATACCAACCTAGATCCCGGCGAATACACCTTTCGAGTAAAAGCTTCTAATAACGACGGCATTTGGAACGAAAAAGGAACTTCTATAAAAGTAATTATCACTCCTCCTTTTTGGGCAACTTGGTGGTTCAGAACCTTAGTGGTTTCGGTGGTAGCAGGCAGTGCGATTTCTTTTTACCGTTACCGGATGAGCCGGATAAAAGCACAAAAAGCAGAGCTTGAACGATTAGTTACACTTCGTACGCAAGAAGTTGTACAGAAGTCAAAAGAACTTGAAGCGCAGGCAGAAGAAATGAAAGTACAATCAGAAAACCTTCAAGCAGCAAATGAAGAACTTCAATCTCAGTCCGAGGAACTTCAAGTACAGTCAGAGAACTTACAATCAGTTAACGAAGAACTCCAAGTACAATCCGAAGAGTTGCAAGCGCACACCGAAACGCTGGAAGTGCTAAATAAAGAATTAGACGAAGAACGTAAAAAGGCTGACAAAGCTAACGAAGCAAAGAGCGTATTTTTAGCCACAATGAGCCACGAGATCCGGACGCCGATGAACGGTGTAATCGGTATGGCAAGCTTATTAGCCGAAACTGAGCTGAACAACGAACAAGAAGATTATGTAAAAACCATTCGGGTAAGTGGGGATGCTTTGCTTGCCGTTATTAACGATATTCTCGATTTCTCGAAGATCGAATCCGGCAATATGGAGCTGGAGCACCACGATTTCGACTTACGCAAATGCATCGAAGATGTGATGGATCTGTTTGCCGGCAAAGCGGCAGAACAAGGACTGGATTTGGTGTATCAGATCGATCATACCGTTCCCCCTCAAATTATGGGCGACGGATTACGTCTGCGTCAAATCATCATCAACCTGATCAGTAATGCTCTTAAGTTTACTCATAAAGGAGAAGTATTTGTAAAAGTAGTTTTAACCAAAGCGGTAAAAGACGATCTGGAACTCACCTTCGATATCAAAGATACCGGCATCGGTATCCCCAAAGAAAAGCTGACGCGATTGTTTAAAGCCTTCTCTCAAGTAGACAGTTCAACCACGCGGAAATACGGCGGCACGGGCTTAGGATTAGTAATATCAGAACGTTTAGTTAAACTAATGGGCGGAACGATTTGGGTAGCGAGCGAAGAAGGACAAGGCACTACCTTCAGCTTTAACATACAAACTAAAGCCGGCCAAGAATCCAAGAAGCAATACGCCAACGTAAACTTCGAAGCCAACAACGGCAAGCAGGTATTGGTAGTAGATGATAACATGACTAACTTGGAAATACTAAGAGCCCAGTTAGAGCAATGGAAGTTGATACCGACTTTAGCCCAATCCGGCAAACAAGCTTTAGAGATCCTAAAAGGAGAAAAAGTATTCGATTTGGTTATCACCGACATGCAGATGCCGGAAATGGACGGCATAGAAGTAGCCACAGAAATCAAAAAGAGACAGCCTAAGCTTCCGATCATGCTGCTCTCCTCCGTAGGCGACGAAACCAGATCAAAGTACCCGCACTTATTCAGCGCAGTACTTACCAAACCGATCAAACAGGCACAACTCTACAAGCTGGTACAGCAAGAACTGAAAGAGCAAGGGTCCAGCCAAACCCAGGTAGAACAAAAGAAACAAAGCATCCTGAGTGAAGACTTTGCCAAAGCTTTCCCCCTAAATATTCTCTTAGCAGAAGATAACCTAATTAACCAAAAATTGGCCACCAGAGTACTCAACAAACTGGGTTTCGAAATTGAGATCGCAGGCAACGGCCGACAAGCGGTAGACATGCTAAACGAAAAAGCCTACGACGTAATCTTGATGGATGTACTCATGCCGGAGATGGACGGATTGGAAGCTACGCGATACATCCGAAAGAACTCAACTCACCAACCAATCATCGTCGCCATGACAGCCAACGCCTTACCCGAAGATCGGGAAGAATGCATTAAAGCCGGCATGAATGATTATATCTCTAAACCAATCAACTTAGAAATCTTGGTAAGAATACTGCAGGAAACGGCGGAGAAGGTGTAGGGAGCCGGACACCTAAAGTCCTTCACAAGACCTGTTTATTGCGAATAAAGCACTTTTCGTCATACTAGTACGATAACTAAAAGTTACCAAGCCTGGTCGCCTACTAAAGGCACAAAGCGAAAAGTATCTAATTCTATTTTTTCGAAGTCCATTTCTGAGACCCGAAGAAGTGTTACCATTTTTTGCGAATTTTCGTCTCCTACCGGAATAACCATCACGCCGCCTACTTTAAGTTGTTTTAATAAAACTTGGGGTACAAAAGGAGCGCCGGCAGTTATCAAAATTTTGTCATACGGAGCATATTCAGGGATCCCCTTAGAGCCGTCTCCGCAAACAAAATTAGCTCGATATCCGATCTTCGGCAGAACAAATACGGTCCGTTCGTAAAGCTTTTCTTGACGTTCTATCGTGTAAACTTCTGCACCAAGCTCAAGCAATATGCAGGTTTGATAACCGGAACCGGTACCGATTTCTAAAACCTTGTCTCCTTTTTTTATATGCAGGAGTTGAGTTTGATAAGCAACCGTATAAGGTTGTGAAATGGTTTGACCCTCCCCTATGGGGAAAGCGATGTCTTTATACGCCTGTTTCCAGAAAGTCTCGTCAAAAAAATAATGGCGAGGCACTTTACTTATAGCATTTAAAACGTCTTGATCTTCAATTCCGCGTTCTTTAAGCAAAGCCACCAATTGTTTACGTGCACCTTTTTCTCTGTAATTATCAACAAACTTATATGCCATTTCGGTTCAAAAATACTTTCGCCGGGCTTATCTCCATAAAAAAAGAAACAAAATTGGCAACGAATCAATTAACTGTTTTAAATTAGCAAATCGGAACTACAGACCATACATGAAGAAAATATTTCCCTTTATACTAATATTTGTCTTATTTACAGACGTATTACCTGCACAAATTAGAATTGACACCGTAAAAAGCATGTCGGCTCCGCTAAAGCTGAATTCAAATTATGTTTCAAACCCAATGTACCATTATTCTTTAGGCATAAAGGTTTACGGTTACGAACAATTCCCTAGAGTTCTTCGCGATATCAACTCAACCGATTTTATTTCTACTCCGCTTAGCGGCATATTTTTTAAAGTTAATGACAATCAGATAAGCTATCGATTTTCAGCCAACTTCTACAATAAAGACTTCAGCTTTAATAATGAATGTGCGGATTGCGAGAAAGTTGCCGGAAAACTTACGGACTATTCTTTAAAATTCGGTTTTGAAAAATCCCTTTCCTATTCTACAATCCAACCGTATTTCGGTTTCGATTTCGGCTTTAGAAAAAACCGCTTTAAAGGAGCCGGAACAAATGCGGGCACTATTGCTTACACTACAAATTACGAAGTTTTGGCAGAAAAAAACGGGGGTTTAATTGCACCCCTTTTGGGATTAAAAATTAATTTGGGTCATTTTACTGTAGGAGCCGAAGGCAGCTTGGATATGTTGTTTGATTACGAACGTCAGGAGAAAACCTTGCAAGACGCTGCACGAACGAAAACCTTTAAAAAATATAATAACTGGGAATATTTAGCTAAGCCTTTAGGGCAAGCATTTATCCAGTATAATTTCGGAGAGGTAGATTAATAAGGATCTACATCAATTTGAATTATAGAACCTTTGTTTAGCTTATCCGCTTCGAAGTGAATTAATACTTCTTTTAAAACCTGCTTTACCTTTTGGCCCGATATCCCGTCGCGTTCTATTTTAATAAGTATAGTTTTGATAAAGTAGTTTCTTATTCTTCCGATTAACGGAAACTCCGGTCCTAAAATTCTATGTCCTAAAACCTTTCTTAATTCTACCGCAAG
Source organism: Sphingobacteriaceae bacterium (assembly GCA_043763625.1). Taxonomy (GTDB): domain Bacteria; phylum Bacteroidota; class Bacteroidia; order Sphingobacteriales; family Sphingobacteriaceae; genus Rubrolithibacter. The sequence continues at coordinate 13,454 of JAYULL010000139.1, forward strand.
TCTTTCAGCGATGAGGTTTACCAATCCGAAATCTTTATGCTTAATATCCAGTCCGATTAAACGATAAAAAGGCGGGTACCGGAACTTGTTTCGGTCGTTAAGTTCAATACCAAAAAAACCTTCGTAGTCGGTGTCTATTACCTGAGCGAGTATTCGATGATTCGGGTTTACAGTTTGAATAATTACCCTCCCTGTTTTATCCCGCCGGCCGGCCCTACCTGCCACCTGCGAAAGCAACTGAAAACTCTTCTCGTATGCCCGAAAATCCGGATAATTTAAAAGGCTGTCTGCGTTTATAATCCCGATAAGGGTAACATTCCCAAAATCCAAGCCTTTAGCAACCATTTGTGTGCCGACCAATACATCGATTTTTCCGTCTTCAAAATCTCCCAAAAGTTTTTGAAAGCTGTACTTCGATCTGGTTGCATCTAAATCCATTCTCGCAATGCGGGCGTTTGGAAACAGAATACTCAAGTCGTTCTCAATCTTTTCGGTTCCGTAGCCTTTATCTTGAATATGGGTTGAACCGCAAGCCGGGCAAGTAGAAATTAAATCTTGTTTATACCCGCAGTAGTGGCAATGCAATTTGCCGGTGCTTTTATGAAAAGTAAGACTTACATCGCAATTAATACACTTGGGAGAAAATCCGCAAGTACGGCAAAGCAAAAAAGGAGTGTAGCCTCTCCGGTTTTGAAACAAAATTATCTGCTCCTTTCTCTCGAGCGCAAAAGTGGCTTCTTCAATCAGTACACTCGAAAAATTATATTGAATTGTTTTCTTTTGAGTTTCTTCTTCGATGTTTACAATTTTGATTTCCGGCAGCTTGGATTGACCAAACCGTTGTTGCAATTGCGAGATGCCATATTTTCCGGTTTTAGCATTATAGAAACTTTCTACAGAAGGAGTTGCCGAACCTAACAAAACTTTCGCTTTGTAAATGTGAGCGAGGTATATAGCCGTGTCACGGGCGTGATATCGGGGTGCCGGATCATATTGCTTATATGAAGATTCGTGCTCTTCGTCAACTATTATCAATCCCAAACCCCCAAACGGTAGGAAAATTGCAGAACGAGCTCCAAGTATGATTTGATACTCGCCTTTTAAGGTTTTATTCCAAACCTCTGCTCTTTCATTATCGCTGAATTTTGAATGGTAAACCCCGATCCGATTTTGAAAATAGTGTTGTAAACGTTCTATAACCTGGGTAGTTAAAGCAATCTCCGGCAACAGATACAAGACTTGCTTTCCGGTTTTTATAACCCGTTCAATTTGCCTGATGTAAATCAGCGTCTTGCCGGAAGAGGTAATCCCGTGGAGCAATACCACATCTTTGGTTTCGAACTGTATATTTATTGATTCGTACTCTTGCGCTTGTAATTCGCTAAGCTCGAAATTTTTCAATTCTTCAATTTCCGCTTCCGGTAACCGACTGATTACTTTGTCTTCTTTTAAGAAAATTTGCTTATCTGTCAATGCTTTTATTGCTGCTTCTCCGCAATTGCCGGTTTCGAGAATCTCACCTTTGGATATTTCCGGTTTATCTTTGTTCAACTTAATAAACGCCATTAAAGCATCTAATTGCTTGGGCGCCTTTTCTAAAACTCCAAATAAAGCACGAAGATTTTCAGAGTCTTTATAAACCGGGTTGAGGGTAAGAAAGGCTTTTTTTCTAGGTTTATATCGCTCAATTATTTCTTCCGAAATATGAATTATACCTTTTTCAAACAGCGACTTAAGAATTGGAAAAACAGTTTTTTGCCCTAACAGTTTAACAATTTCGCTAACCTGAAGTTCGGGTTGAATTTCCAGCGCATCAACAATTAAAAATTCCTTATCATTAAGTTCTGCTTTATCAATTTCTAAGTTCTTTAATAGTATTATTTTGGTTTCGCTTGCTAACTTTAAAGCAGCGGGCAATGCTGCTTGCATTACATCTCCCAACCGGCAGAGATAATATTCCGAAATCCACTCCCATAATTTCAACTGAAACGAGTTTACTATCGGTTGCTCGTCTAAAATATCAAGAATATATTTAGCTTCGTAAAGCTTAGGCGGAATCTCAGAAATAGAGTAGATAATTGCAGTATAAATTTTAGTCTTGCCAAATTGGACAACTACACGTTTCCCTATTTCAATTTGCTTGTTTAAATTGAGAGGAACCCGATAAGTATATGTTTTAGAGATTGCCAAGGGCAAAATCACTTCAACAAAAAGAGTTTGTTGCCCGTCGCGAACCTCGTTTAGCTGAAGCATTATTTTATTTTAACTGCTCCTATAATTAACATCACCCACCCTGCAATTAAAAACAACCCGCCTATTGGCGTTAATGGTCCTAATATTCCGGCACTAATACCGGAAATACTACGTGTAGACAAGAGGTATAGAGAACCCGAAAATAAAATCACACCTGCAAGAAAAATCCAAGAACTGCTACCGGCAAGCCCTGCCGGGAGTTTTGTATTCGATAGAAAGATCAAAGCGAGTGCATGAAAAAACTGATACTGCACAGCGGTCTTCCAGTTTTCCAAATCAGATAACTCTACTCTACTTTTTAATGCGTGAGCACCAAAGGCGCCTAGAACAACTGCAAGCAAACATAACACTGCCCCTGTTACAAAAATTCGCTTATTCATAGTTGTTTTTTTACATTGGCTAAATTAATAAACCTGTCTGCATTTCTTCGGCTCTCTTGTAAAAATATACCTTTGTGAAACTTAATGAAAAAAGCCTTTGTAGTTGCATTTGTTCTGCTGATTGCGGTTTTTGGGGTGGCTTATTTTTACTTTACGAATCTTGCTCAAGGCACAAGGCAAACCGGAGAAGCGCTTTCCGGAATCCCCAAAAATACTTTGCTATTGATCTCATTTAAAAATGATGCAACTTTTTATGAGATATTTAAAAATTATAAACCTTTTGAAGCCTTAGCAGGCAAAAGTAAAACGAAAGAGGTTTTAACCCTTCGAAATGCCCTATTTACTAAGCCTAATATCTTCAGAATTTTTAGTGACGGTCAGATATACGCTTCGCTTCATCCGCAAAAAGAGTCAACGGAACTTTTATGGCTTATAACGATGAACGAAGACTTCAAAAAGGCTGAAATTTTGCAAGAACTTTCTTCTGCCGGTTCAATAATTCCGACGAAAGATTATTATATACTTCAATTGCAATCTGAAAGAAAAAAATTTTATTTCTCGGTTGAAACAGGACTGGTTATCGGAAGCTTTTCGGAAGAGCTGTTGAAGGCTTCTATAAACAAAAATACTCTTAAAGTAAGCGAAAATTTTGTTGCCGAGATTTCCCGGCAAAGTCTGAAGATTGGCAGCTCTCCTCTGGATTTGTTTGTGGATCACGCGTGGCTGCCGCAAATAGCTTCCACTCTTTTCAACGATAAAAATCTTCCTTCTTCAGGCTTTTTTAAGTCGATAAAAGGTATTTCATCTTTAAGTATGAACTTTAAAAGCGACGCAATTATGTTTAACGGTTTGAGTTCGATAGACACGGGGCTGAACAATTATCTTAGTATCTTTCTTCATCAAAAGCCGGAAACGAATACTTTAAAAAAAATAATTACCCGAAATACAGCTATTGTTTTAAACTTCACAATATCTGATGTGAAACTATTCTCGAAAGACTTGAAATTACTGTTGCATAGACGAAAGCAACTTAAGACTTTAGAAAACCAACTTCAGAATATAGCAGATAAAACAGGAATTAATGCAGAAAAGGATTTAAGAAAACACTTCGGAAAAGAGTTTGCATTGATCCAACTTTCAAATCTTGAAAGGATAGTTGTAATGAAATTAAAAAACGGAAGTGAAGTAAATTTTAATCTACAAAATATAAGCACGCCTTACTCTGACTACATCCGAAGAATGGACTACTCGAACATTTTTTATTACTTCTATGGAGATCCTCTTAAAGAATTTACCCGACCGTTTTTCAGTGTTATAGATAATTATCTGATAGCTTCTAACAGTGCTCTAGCAGTGAAGCAGTTTTACAACGATTACGTTAAGGGAGACTTTTTGATCGCTGACAGTACCTTTTTAAATTTTAACCAATATTTGGCCAACCAAAGCAACATATTGTATTTTGCACACAACAAAAACTCTCATTTCTGGAGAAAGAAGTATCTAAAAAAAGGCTTTTATCCTGACCGCGAGAAAGACGCAGGAAACCTCAAAAACTTTTATGGCATTTCTTTCCAGTTGAGTGCAGATAAGGATCATTTTTTTACTAATTTTTATGCCGGCTACACAACTCAATAAACTTTATTGGCACTCCATTTTAACTACTCACGAACAATTTATTTCAATATTGCGTTTAAATGAGAACTTGAGCGATTAGATTAGAGAACCGAGCATCGAGATAAGAATGAAACAACTGCCGATAATTATTCTTCTTTGCATTTCATCAACTTGCTTCGGACAATATGCTTTGTATAATACCAATACACTTTTCGATTCTTTTGAAAACCCGGCACAAAAGGCCTTCAAAGCTGACACATCCCGTAAATATGCATTTAACTTTTTTATACCGCATTTAAGCACTGGCTTCGGAAGCGAAGGCCCTGCGGACCCCGCAATAAAAAACATTTTAATATACGGAAGTTTAAAAGGAAGTAATTTAGAAATTGGCCCGAATTATAAAACCGATGTAGCAATAAATACCAACAACTACCTATTTACATTCAAAATATTTCAAAGCATTAGAAGACAGCGAGAATTGGGCTTTTCGTGGCAGGTTCGGTCCGACAGTCAAATTCGGCTTACAAATGAGGTGTTAGCTCTTTTTGAAAGTTACTCCAAGTTTCAAAGACAAGTTTACTACGAAAATTTGTTTAACAGCAACTTAAACAGTACAACATACCACCAATTCAGTATAACCTACAGAAAGAATTTAGATAAAAAAACAGGTATTGGTGTTAAGGCTAGCTATTTAAGCGGAATGATTCACTACCGCTTCAAGGTGGACTCCTCAAGGTTTATAAAAAATAATATAAGATTTCGCGATAGCTTATATTTACAAGGCTTTTTACGTTCTAATATTCCTTATAAGGAGTTCGACCAAAATGACTTTATACCGGGAATAAAAAATCCGGGATTGGCTTTTACCTTAAGCGGTAATCACAAAACACGTTCGGGCTGGTATTTCATTGCGAATTTAAAAGATTTAGGATTTATAAAATGGACTAAAGAATCATACAAATATTCTTTTGATAATGCCATACATCTAGACAGCACCGCTTTACCCGGAGCCGGAAAACGTTTAGGAAAAAAGATAGACTCTTTAATAAAATCAAGCTATGAACAAACAAGTTATATGACGCCGATTAATACTAAAGCCGAGCTTTACCTAAGTCGCAATTTTAACTTTTACACTCCTGCCCTGATTCTTTCAAAGAATATATTTTATGATGGCGCGGATATCATTTTGACCAATAATATTAGATATAACACATTAAATTTTAACCTGTCTACGGGGTACAGCACTTTAAGAGGGGTTCAAGTTGGAGTTATGGGAATGATAAAGAGCGATAATTGCGAATTTTATCTCGGCTCTGATAATTTAATTAAAACCTATTACACAGCAAAAGGAATAATTTCTCAGGATGCCGGAATCGGAAACGGAAATGCGGGGGCTTCTTTTTTTATTGGTATTGCCGCAAAATTCGGAAAGGTAGTAGAGCACAATGCCAACGCAAGTTACATCCCGGGCGTCGGCGAAAATCTTAGAGGAGGTTTTTTCCAAAGAATTTTCAGAAGAAACAAATAGCCGGTTTAAATAAGCTTTTTAGGTGTAGTCGTTATAAAGTCTTTAAGGTAAAACGGTTCAAAATAAGCTACATCTTCAAATAGTCTTTCTGCAAATTTTTTTTGCGCCGCTGTAGCTAAATATGTTGCTGAGTTAACAAAACCGGAATCGAAATGTACATTTTCGTGTGTCGATAAGACAGCCTTGCATTTTTCCGCACCGTCTCCAAAGAATGTAATCGGGGTTTCTTTTAGTGTACTACTGTAAGAATCTCCAACTATAATCTTTGCTTCCACTGGTTGTATTTCCCTTAGCTTTTTATCAAAAACAGCTTGATAAACTTCCATTCTTCGAGCATCAATCATAGGGCACAAACACATATTTTCCGGAACATCATTTTGTGCTTGAAATCCCTCAGCCATTGCAAGCAGTGTATATACCCCGATTAGAGGAATATCTAACGCATAACATAAGCCTTTCGCCGTAGAAACACCTATTCGGAGGCCGGTATAAGAACCCGGTCCTTTACTCACAGCAACAGCATCAAGCTCGCTTATCTCCTTTTCCGCCATTGCCAAAACCTCTTGTATAAAAACGGTTAGTTTACTTGCGTGAATGTTTTGTTCATTTTGTTCCTTTACAGCAAGAATATTTCCTGAATCAGCCAGTGCTACAGAACAAACAGAAGTTGCAGTTTCGATAAGTAAAATTAAAGCCATCGGTTGAGAATAAAAACAATTTAAGGAACAGGGTCGTGGCCGTGTCGCCCCCAGGGATGACAGGAAACAATTCTTTTTAAAGTAAGCCAAAAACCTTTAAATGGCCCGTGTTTTTGCACAGCTTCAATTCCATACTGCGAACAAGTGGGAGTAAAACGGCATGAAGCGCCTATAACCGGGGAAATAAATAACTGATAACCTCTAATAAACAACAAAAGAAATCCTGTGAGCAAAGGTTTAATAAAGCTGTTATAGATTTGTTTTAGCATATTCAACTATTGCTTGCGAAAACACTTTTTTCATTTTCTTTTCAATAAACTGATAATCATGCAGCTCCTTACCCACATAAGTAAGGGCTAAAAGTAAAGCTTGTGAAATGTTTATTGACGGGTATAAAAGTTCGGCTTTATTTAATCGATAAGCCTCTCGGATACGCCTTTTAAGAAGGTTACGGTCGTGGGCTCGTTTAAACTTCCTTTTAGGAACAACAATTACAACTTGGACAGGAGAATTTTGGGCGCCGCTAAAATTTTTGAGATTGACTTTGAATGGGTATAAAAGAAAAGAAGAACCACTATGAAAAAGCTCATCTATAAGCTTTTTGCTGCATAACCGTTCTTCTTTTTTAAATGTATACATGTTGACTGCATTAGTTTACAGGAGCAACTCCGGCAAAGCTATCCTGCAATCATTTTATGCTTTATGACGACGCTCGTCTGATACTGATAATTTTCTTCTGCCTTTGGCTCTTCTCGATGCTAATACTCTTCTGCCGTTAGCAGTAGCCATCCGCTCTCTGAAACCGTGCTTATTTCTTCGTTTTCTCTGAGAAGGCTGAAATGTTCTTTTCATGATGTTAAATATAATTAGCTTTAAAAAACAAGAGCGCAAATATAGATTCTTTTTTCGGAAAACTCAAACCATTTTTGAAGGAATCACCTTGCTCTTAAAGCGTCGCGAATTTCGGTTAACAATACTTCTTCTTTTGTAGGTGCAGGAGGTACATCGGGAGATGCAGCTTTATTGCGTTTTAAAGTATTGATTGCTTTAACAACTAAAAAGATACAAAAAGCAACGATTAAAAATTGAATAACAGTATTTATAAAATTCCCGTATCTCACAGCTACTTCTGCTGCTTTTGTCGCAGGATCAGCTTCTTTTAAAACTGCTTTCAATTCGGAAAAGTTTACGCCACCGGTTAAATACCCGATCGGCGGCATTACCAGGTCATCAACCAAAGAAGTCACAATTTTTCCAAATGCGGCACCAATAATAACGCCTACAGCTAAATCAACAACATTGCCACGCAGGGCGAACTCTTTAAATTCTTTTATAACGCTCATAGAATTAGGTTTTTATAAAAATAGAAATCTTTTTCGAACCTATAGCGTTACAGGCTTACAAGTTTTGCTAAGTTTATTTTAAATACAAGAAGCAGCTACTGCATAATTAATTAATTTTGCTCACAGGTTCGTATTCTATGTTAAAACAAAATCTACAACAAAAATTACTTCAAAAATTATCTCCCCAACAAATTCAGTTTATTAAGTTGCTGCAAATTCCTACAGCCACTTTAGATACCCGAATTAAGGAAGAATTAGAAGAAAATCCCGCACTTGAAGATTTGAGTTTAAGCAATATGAACGAGCCGGAGGAAGAATATCCGGATCGTGATCCTGATGAAGACAATTTCAAGGAGGATGAACAGGGAGAATCTGATGAATTTAATATCGAAGACTACCTGCAAGAAGACAACGTAAACGACTACGGCTCCAAATACGACCAAAACGATGAGGAAGACGATCAAAAAGAAATTCCCATCGCCGTTCAAAATACCTTTTTCGAAAATTTGCAGCAGCAGCTTGATCTTATTCCGCTTTCTGACCAGGACTTTTTAATAGCCCAACAAATTATAGGAAGTTTAGACGATGACGGATACTTGCGCCGGTCAATAACTTCGCTTATAGACGATTTGGCCTTTTCGCACAACATTTTTGGCGAGGAAGACGAAGTTGAAGAGATGCTGAAACTGATTCAGGATTTTGAACCTGCAGGCGTAGGGGCTCGGGATTTACAGGAATGTCTTTTAATTCAGCTGAAACGAAAAGATCCGGCAAATTTAACAGTTCAAAAAGCGATAATTGTAGTTGAAGAATATTTAGATGAGTTTACCCGTAAACACTACGACAAACTTGAACGGTCTTTAAATCTTACTTCCCGAGAGCTTAAAGAAATAATAAACGAAATTTTAAAGCTTAATCCTAAACCGGGCGACACCGGCGAATCGACTACAAAACAACAGCAAATTATACCTGATTTCCACATTTCAAACAACGACGGTGTTTTAATTCTTACCTTAAATGCTAAAAATGCTCCTGAATTAAAAGTTAGTCGTTCTTATCAGGAAATGTTCGAACATTACGATAAGACTTCGCAAAGAGACAAAAAACTGAAAGAAGCTGTTCATTTTGTTAAACAAAAGCTTGATTCGGCTAAATGGTTCATAGACGCTATAAAACAGCGTCAGCAAACCTTGATAAGAACAATGAATGCCATTATGCATTATCAGTACGATTATTTTTTGACAGGAGACGAACGCAACCTTCGTCCGATGATTTTGAAAGATATAGCCGACAGGATTGCCATGGACATTTCAACCGTGTCCCGCGTTGCCAACTCAAAATATGTGCAAACCGAGTTTGGAACTTTTCTCTTAAAATCTTTCTTTTCGGAAGCCATTCAAACCGAAAGCGGCGAGGAAGTTTCAAATAAAGAAGTTAAGAAAATTTTAGAAGAGTGTATCGGAAACGAGGATAAACTTCATCCCCTTGCGGACGAAAAACTTACTGATATACTTAAGGAAAAAGGTTACAATATTGCACGTCGTACGGTAGCCAAATATCGAGAGGCATTAAATATTCCTGTTGCCAGGTTACGGAAAGAGCTTTAACTTGCTTCAAGCCCTATTGCTCTAGCAATTAGTTTAATTTTACTTAACCAGCTTTGCAGCAGATATTTTTTTCCGGCAGGATATTTTACGGTTAAAAGAAATTCGCGTTGAGAGTCCCCTTCCGGAGCTAAAAAACTGCAATGATCCCCCTCGTTTAAGAACTTTCCGAAATCGTACTCCAAGGCCACTGAAGCACATTTAATATTGCTAGAGCTCCATTCTTCTTGTTCGTACATTATTAAAATATCCGAACATGTTCTTCTTAATAAAATGCCTAATTCTTCTGCAGAAACTCCGTTTGAAAGCGCAATCTCCTTTACAATCTTACCAAAGTGCATTGTTTTTAATAAATCTTTTTTTGGATCTCTCGTGTTTACCGATAAAAGTAGAAAAGGTTACGATCGGGAGCAACGCGATGACCGATAATTAGGGGTATGTTCCTTCTAAACTTTTTAAAGTCTTTTGGATTATTTTTGTTGAAGAGAGGTGTTGAGCCTCTTCGCACGCATCCATCATTATACATATAGAAGCAGTAAGTAACAATGTTTTTTTACTGGATTATTTCTTCAAAAAACAGGCTTTAACGTTCAAAAATGGTTAGCCGGATATAATTTAACCTTGAAGTTTCTAATGCTGCTGTAATAAATTTTTTTAGGGCAGTAACCTATCTCAAGAAAGTTCGTAGGATGATTAGATATTTTTTATGGAACCTACACATACCTCTTTACACTGTTTAGTTTATATCAGTTCTGCAACACATGAGTTTTCACCGGAAGAATTAAACGAAATTTTAGCTAAAAGCCGAGTTAATAACTCAGACTTAGGCGTGACCGGAATGCTTATCTACTCAGCAGGAAACATTATTCAGGTTTTAGAAGGGAAAAAGGACGCTATTAACAATTTACTGAGCCGGATAGATAGAGACGGCAGGCATTTCGGTTTGATAAAACTCATTGACAAGCCTATTGAAAACCGAAGTTTCGGTGAGTGGTCTATGGGTTTTAGGGCCATAAAAACTAAAGATGCCGAAGGTTTTAAGAATATCAGTCAGAGTAGTGAATTTTTTAAAGATAATACTGTTACTGATGAAATAATAGCAGACATATTAAAAGACTTCGTTAAAAACAACTCCTAAACCCGGTATAGTAAGCGAAAACAAGCTTCCCTTACCCACCTCAGTTCTATATACATTTTACTTTTGCCGAAGATTTAATAAAAGAAAAAGCAACAGTAAAGCAGTCTAACTTTTCTTAATGCCGATTTTGAAGCAAAGACTACGATTTAGATACCGGCAAAAAAACTTGACAAAAGAAAAAAAATTTGAACTTAAGTGTTTTAACCACGTATAATTGTACTCTATTCAAATTGCTTATGGCTAAACGTATACTTGCTGTAGAAGATGAACCTGATATTTTAGAATGCTTGGAAATAATTCTTTCTACATCAGGTTATTTTGTAGACACTTCTTTAACCTCTTTGGGAATTGAACAAAAGATTACCGATTTTAAGCCTGACTTGATTATATTGGATATTATGCTGGGAGCATGCGACGGCAGGGAGATTTGCAAAGCAATTAAAAGTAATTCTAAGCTGAAGCATATACCGATAATTATGTTATCGGCGCACCCTGATGTTGTTAATTCCGTTTCAGCATACGGAGCCAATGATTTCATTGCAAAGCCTTTTGATTTAAATGACCTTCTTTATCGGGTTAAAATAAATATCGCACCTGAAGACATCGCTCCCGGAATTGCTTGCTAAAATAAAAGCAAAAAAATCCGCTTCGCGGTGTGCAAAGCAGATTTATAATTACTTCAACTTTCTTAATATCAGATATTTTTGTCGCTGCGGTTGTGTACCAATCAGTTCAAGTCTCACCCTCCTTAAGACGCTCAATATCAACATAGTTTTTCTAACCGTATCTCTTACTGTTTCTTCAGTTTCTTCTACTTCCTCATTCGGGCTTCTTTACCCACAACGGCATTTTTGTTTTTTCGCTAAGCTCTATTTTCGCATCTTTAAACATGGTAAATCGCCTTCTGTTGCCGGACGATTTACCGGATTAGGTTAAACACTAACTCTTTATGATCGTAAGCGAACGCTTTGCTCAACCGGCCTTTCAATGATTCGGCTTTTAAAGCGTGTTCCGCCGGTTTCAACAGTTTTTTTACCAATCTGCAATTCTTCCTCGATAATAGGAATAGATGTTTCTCCGGTAGGTTGATTTTCTCGATTCTCCGGTTTGGTTGAACGATCTTGAATATCAACAGAACCGTACTCATCTAAAATTTCCGCGGCACGCTGCGCTTCTTCCCGCGATTGAGCGTGTACAGTGACAACTGCGGAATGTTTAGCAATCTCCGAATAACTACGGGCCTCGTCATCGTTACCGAAAAGGTTGTTGAAGAAGTTGCTCATACTGCTGTCGTTATCACTATCAACATCAGCTGAGCTTCTGTCAGCAATATCAATATTAGTATCCTCGAAGCCGGAACTCCTTAAACGTTGAATTGCACTTTGGGCCTGAGAAGAGCTGTCGAATATTCCGAGTACTGTTTGGCCCCCTTCAGTTGTTCTTGACCGATTTTTATACAAATTTCGATCATTAAAATGATCGTGATTGTAAAAGTCATTGTCTTGAGAGGCTGCAACACCTAAACCTGCTCCGCCGAAAACATTTCGAATCTGAAGTTCAGTTTCCTGAGAAAAGCCGTCACCGTCATATTCGGGCAGGGATTTCAATTGCTCGGCAGTAATGTCAGGAAGGATAACATCGTCATCTTCCTCGTCGAGTTCTGCTATCCCGATAGGAACAAGTACGCTCTTCGAGTCTAAATCCAATTCGTTATTATCCAAATCAAGAACTATATAGCGTACTTTACGTGATTCAATATCGAATATTAATTCGTCAACGTCACCTAAGGTTTCACCTTGCGAATTCTTAACACTCCAACCCCGTATATCAGGTTCGCCGTCTGCTATTTCAAAGTCGCTGCCGCCTAATTCTTGATAGCGGTTGCGATATTCATCATTATTAAAAGCCATTTTGATTAATTTTAATTTTTATACTTTTCCTTTTAACGAGATTGAGAGCATTATAAGCTATTTTGCTCTCGCTACAATTTCAACTCGACGATTTTGTTGTTTGCCAGCTTCGGTGCTATTGGAAGCAACAGGTTGCGCTTCTCCTACCGGATGCAAAGAAATTTGCTCCGTGGTGATGTTTCCATTGCCAACCAACCAACTCTTTACGCTTTCCGTACGCTTTTCCGCAAGGTCTTTATTGTACCCGGCACTTCCTTCCGAATCGGTATGGCCGTAAACTCGAACTTCACCCCCGCTAAAGCGCTTACCGACAGATCCGGCGATAGTTTTTAACTTTTCTTCACCCGCTGTAGAGATTGAACTTTGATCCGAGCCAAAGAGAACAGTTTCATCCACACTATAAATCGCATACCTATCGTTACCTTTAACGTTAATATCCTTATCGTTCACTTCGTCATAAGTTGCTTCTGAAGCATTAAAGTCAACTGCACCCCAATCATCTGTAGTTGATGAATCGCTGCCGGAAACAGTGGTTGAATCCATCATAGTACTGCTTGCATTGTTTTTATCACTGTTGTCTTCTTTACGATTTCTTAAAAAGAAGAACAATAATGCCATAGCTATTATGGCTAATAAAAGCCATAACCACCACGGATTACTTTTTTTGGGTTGTACATCTAAATCTGCCATAGTTTTTCATATTTGGTTTATTTCTTAACAGCGACGGGCATTTTAGGTTTCTCGTTTTTTAAAAAGGCGGGTAAAACGTTTGATTGTGCAAAAACATAACTGTTTGCTCATAACTTCCTCGTTAACAAAAAGTCTCGAAAATTCTTCCCGAGACTATTAACAAAACTTGATTTTTGTTACAAATTTTTCTTTCTAACCTCGCTCACCGCACACTCTACCGCTCTTGCCGTTAGTGCCATATATGTCTAAGACGGATTTTGGGTTGAGGCTGAGGTCATTCATGCGCCGTTGACCTGCCGAAATTAACCCGGCAACAATCAGTTAAATTTCTTGTTAAACAAAAAATACTCAAAATTATAGCGTTAGCGTAACCATTCTTTTTTATTTTCGTCGTCTGCATGATTCATTTTAATTCCAAGCTTCCCCACGTAAGCACTACTATATTTACCGTAATGTCGCAATTAGCTCTTGAACATGGGGCTATTAATCTTTCTCAAGGTTTTCCCGATTACGATTGTTCTCCTGAGCTGGTTGAGTTGGTAAATAAATATATGAAAAGCGGGTGTAATCAATATGCGCCCATGGCAGGCATACCCTTGTTGAGAGAACGCATTGCAGAGAAAACAAATTCGCTTTATGGATCTGATTATAATTCTGAAACAGACGTTACCATAACTGCCGGAGGCACCCAAGCGCTTTTTACTGCAATGGCCGCGGTAGTGCGGCCCGGTGACGAGGTAATTATTTTCGACCCGTCTTATGATTCGTATGCTACAACAATTCGCTTGTTTGGCGGCATTGTTAAACCGTTTGAGCTTATGCCTCCGGATTATAAAATAGACTGGTCTATGGTTCGCCGTTTAATTTCGGCAAATACTAAAATGATTATTATTAACTCGCCTAATAACCCCACCGGGACAATTTTAACCGAAGACGATATTAGAGAACTTACCGCTATTACCCGAGGCACAGACATCCTGATCTTGAGCGACGAAGTTTACGAACATTTGGTTTTCGACGGACAACAGCATCTAAGTATTGCCCGTTTTCCGGAATTGCGTGAGCGCAGTTTTATTTGTGCCTCCTTCGGTAAACTTTTTCATAATACCGGGTGGAAAGTAGGATATTGCTTAGCTCCCGCCCGACTAATGAATGAATTCAGAAAAGTGCATCAATTTCTTGTTTTTAGTGTGAATACTCCCGTTCAACATGCCATTGCAGAGTTCTTGCAAAACAAACATTATTACTTAGAACTGAATGATTTTTATCAACGTAAAAGAGACGTTTTCCGTGAACTCCTTACAGGTTCGCGATTTGATTTACTTCCTTGTCAAGGTTCTTATTTCCAGTTAGCCGCTTACAGCAAAATCAGCGACGAAACCGACATAAATTTTTGCAGAAGAATTACAACTGAGTTTGGCGTCGCTCCTATTCCTGTTTCGGCATTTTATACTAAAGGCACTCATTTCGGAGTTATTAGATTTTGTTTCGCTAAAAAGCAGGAAACTTTAGACCGGGCCGCCGAAAAATTAAGAAAAGTGTAAGTTAAATTAATTGCCTAACTTGTGTTTTTATGAACACGTTGAAAATTACGACCTTTCAAGCTTATCTCTTTTGGGAGAACATAGAAAAAAATCTAAAAAATTTAGCGTTAAGACTTTCGTCTATCCGAGAGAAAACTGATCTGATTGTTTTGCCCGAAATGTTCAGCACGGGTTTTAGCCTAAACGCATTCGGCCTTGCCGAAGAACCGGACGGGCCGACAACTGATTGGATGTTTCGTCAGGCCAGGAGTTTTGAATCTGTAGTAACGGGCAGTATTATTATTAAAGAAAACTCCAATTATTATAACCGCCTGATTTGGATGCGACCGGACGGCACTTACGAAAAGTATGACAAACGCCATTTATTTGGTTTAGGAAAAGAAGATGAAGTTTACACGGCGGGCACTGAACGCCTTATTGTTGATCTTCACGGCTGGAAAATATGTCCGGCGATTTGTTATGATCTTCGTTTTCCTGTTTGGCTCAGAAATACCGATGGAAACTATGATATATTATTAATCGTTGCTAACTGGCCCGAAAAACGCTCCTCGCACTGGCGCACCCTAATTCCGGCAAGAGCCGTAGAAAATCAAAGTTATGTTATAGCTGTAAACCGAGTGGGGCACGACGGTAATGAAGTTTATCATCAAGGAGACTCAATGTGTATTGATCCCAACGGAAATACTGTTTACTACAAGCCGAATGATGAAGACTTATATACCTTTTCTATTTCTAAAGATGAACTGACCAAAGCCCGAAGGCTCTACCCTTTCCTGCAAGACGGAGACGACTTTAAGATTATTGATAAACAAAAGGTTTAGTCTTCCTTTAACAGTTCGTCTTTGCAAGTCTGTAAAATTTGGGTCTCTTCTTTTGAAATTTTAGGAAAGCTCAAATCCAGATCTTTTAACTTTTCAACCATTATCTTAGCAATTGCAATACGGCTGAACCATTTTTTATCTGCCGGAATTACGTACCAAGGAGCATTATCATCTGCTGTTTCTTCAATTGCTTTTTCGTAAGCTTGCATGTACATATCCCACAGCTTACGCTCTTTTAAATCGCCTGCCGAAAACTTCCAATTTTTTTCCGGATCGGCAATTCGATCTAAAAACCTCTTCTTTTGTTCTTTTTTAGAAACATTTAAAAAGAATTTAAGAATTACAGTTCCATTGTGGGATAAATGTTTTTCAAAGTCTCGGATACTTTCGTAACGTCGGCTCCAAAATTCCTCATCTATCTCATCTACACTTTTCCCATGATTTTGCACTTCATTCAAAACGAGTTCAGGATGAACTTTACAAACTAGCACATTCTCATAGTGCGATCGATTATGGACCGCTATAAATCCGCGTTCCGGCTGAGCTTTATGATGACGCCACAGAAAATCATGTTCCAGCTCTTCCAAACTCGGTTGTTTAAAGCTGTAAATAATGCAACCTTGGGGGTTTATTCCGCTCATTACATGTTCAATAACGCTGTCTTTTCCCGCGGCATCCATAGCTTGAAAAATAACGAGCATCGAAAAGCGTTTGGTAGCATACAATTTCTCTTGAAGTGTGCCAAGCTCCTTTTTTAAGTCTCCCAGAATTTGCAAAGCATCTTCCTTATTATAGTCGGCGCTGTAACCGGCGTCGTAATCCGCTACCGAGACTTTTTTTGTTTTCTGTGCTATCTTAAATAAATTGATGAGTGATTCCATTGTTAAAAAACTATTTTTACAACCTACGTTTTAGTATAAACATCGATACCCCATTTTTGCTGATATTTATTTTATGTTTAAAGAGCTAAAAAATAAACCTCTACGATATATTTTTATTTTTATCTATTTCATTATCATTTTCTTCTGCGCTCTCGAAATAAACTTTCTTGGTCTTTTTGGCTACTCGCCTACCGTAAAAGACATTAAATTTCCAAACCTCCGAATTGCATCTGAAGTATATACCGCTGACGGCAAATTAATCGGGCGATACTACAAAGAAAACAGAACTCCGGTAGAATACAACAAAATATCGAAAAGTGCAATAAACGCTTTGGTGGCTACAGAAGATGTTCGTTTTTTTAATCATAGCGGAATTGATATTCGTTCCCTAATTTCAAGTACAATATCAACTGCTCAAGGAGATCGCCGGGGAGGGAGTACAATTACTCAACAATTAGCCAAAAATTTATACAGCACCAGAAATAATAAATCGCAAGGTTTAATTCGGGTTGTTCCGGGAGTAAGGACAATTGTTTATAAACTTAAAGAATGGATGACGGCCTACAAACTTGAAAAGAGATACAGCAAGGAAGAAATTTTGACAATGTATCTAAATACGGTTCCTTTCGGTAACAATACCTTCGGAATAAAAACAGCCGCTAAACTCTATTTTAATAAAGAAACAAATAAACTTCAAGCTGAAGAATCGGCCCTACTGATTGGTATGCTTAAAGCCACAAGCACGTATAATCCCCAAAAAAATCCGGAGAAGGCTATCGAAAGAAGGAATGTAGTGCTGTCTCAAATGCATAAATACGATTTCATCTCGGGGCCGGAATATAAACGTGCCATCGCAAAACCGGTTAAATTATCGCTTGGAACGATTGAAGAAGAGAACCGGGAAGATTCTTACCTCCGTTCTGCGGTTGCTCGTTATCTTGATAAGTGGGCCGAAGAAAATCACTATAATTTATACGAAGACGGGCTGAAGGTTTATACTACAATTGATTCTAAGCTTCAAAAATATGCTGAAGCCGCGGTGACCGAACAGATGAGGGCTTTACAGCAAAGGCTTATAAATTCGTGGGGAAATGAAAAACCTTGGCGAGATCTTGACGGAAAAGTAATTCCGAATTTTCTTGAAAATCTCGCAAAAAAACTTCCTTACTATAGCTACCTGCAAAAAAAGTACAGTAATTCTGATTCCATAGAATACTATCTCCGCAAAAAGAAAAAGATGAAAGTATTTGCGTGGAAAGGAGAAAAAGAAGTTGAGTTTTCGACTATAGATTCTTTAGAGTACTACATAAAATTTTTGAATACCGGTATGATGACCTTAGAGCCGAAAACAGGCTTTATAAAGGTTTGGGTAGGGGGAATTGACTATAAGCACTTTAAATACGACCACGTAAATCAATCAAAGCGGCAAGCCGGATCTACTTTTAAGCCTTTTGCATATTTAGCTGCTTTAGAAAGCGGGATGAGTCCTTGCGATAAATTTACCGACAAGCCTATTAAAATCGAGTACCAAGAAAACGGAAAAAAGGAATATTGGGAACCAAAAAATTCTGACTTCAATTTTTCTTGGCGAGAAATGTCGTTACGGTGGGCAATGGGGAAGTCGGTAAACTCAATAACTGCCCAGGTAACCGAAAAAGTTGGTGCTTCTAAAGTGGTGGAATGCGCACGTCGCTGCGGAATTGAAAGCCAACTGCAAGCAGTTCCTTCGGTCAGTTTAGGCTCTAATGATGTTTCGGTGTTTGAAATGGTAAGAGCCTACGGAACTTTTTTAAATAAAGGAGTAAAAACCCAACCGATCTTAGTAAAAAAAATAACTGATAATGAGGATAATCTGATTGAAGAATTTAAACCGAAAACAGAGCGCAGCCTAACTGAAGAAATTGCTTGGCTGATGTTATATATGTTTAGAGGCGGAATGGAAGAACCTGAGGGAACTTCACAATCGCTTTGGGAGTGGGATTTATGGAAGAAAGGAAATCAAATTGGTGGTAAAACCGGAACGTCGTCAGAATACGTAGATGGATGGTATATGGGCATTAGCAAAGATTTAGTTACCGGTATTTGGGTGGGCTGCGACGACAGAAGCATTCATTTCAGGACTTCTGGCACCGGAGAAGGGGCACACACTGCTCTTCCGATTTTCGGGAAGTTTATGGAAAAGGTTTACCACGATTCTTCTACAGGATATACTTACGGACCTTTTCCTAAAGCAGGCGTTCCGATTACCCGAGATTATAACTGCCCGACACCCGAGTACCGTATTGATACAACTGTTACTGACAGTTCTTTAATCGATTCTTCATTCGTCGGCGATTCCACATTTACAGAACCGGAACCTGATAACCAAGAAACGCTTGAACCCGCAACACAAGCACCGGAACAATCGTCTACTGCAGCGCCTGCAACAGAAGAAGTTAAGCCGGCAGAGCAAAAATCTCCTCGAGAACTTCGTCGAG
>JAYULL010000140.1:0-32091 GCA_043763625.1 Sphingobacteriaceae bacterium
GTATCTCTACCAATGTATATCTCGAAGACTGGAGTAACGGGATGCGTAGTTCTCCGGATTATGTGTGGCAATATTTAGAATTCCTTTCTAAACAACCGGTAAAACGGATAATGCTGCCTGATACCTTAGGAATTTTAACTCCACGCGAAACTTTCAAATTTATATCCGAGATAAGATTGGAATTCCCGGCAATACATTTCGATTTTCACGCTCATAACGACTATGATTTAGGAACGGCGAATGTATTGGAAGCAGTAAAAGCAGGTATAAACGGCTTGCATTTAACGGTAAACGGGATGGGAGAACGGGCCGGCAATGCACCGCTTGCAAGCGTAATAGCAGTGATGAACGATTTTTTAGAAGAAGCAGAAATTTCATTAAATGAGTCGTCGATTTATAAAGTCAGCAAATTGGTAGAAACATTTTCGGGAATAAGAATTCCGACAAATAAGCCAATTGTCGGCGATAATGTTTTCACTCAAACTGCCGGAATACATGCCGACGGCGATAATAAAAAGAACCTTTATTTTAATGATCTGTTGCCGGAGCGTTTTGGAAGGAAGCGTGAATACGCTTTAGGAAAAACCTCAGGCAAGGCCAATATTGAAAAAAACCTTCAAGAATTGGGGCTAAAGCTAAACAACGAAGATTTAAAAAAAGTTACCCAACGCGTAATCGAACTCGGAGACAGAAAAGAAACCGTTACCAAAGAAGATCTTCCTTACATTATTTCTGACGTTTTGGACAGTAAAATGTATGAGGAAAAAGTGAAGCTTGAATCGTACGTTTTAACACATTCAAAAGGCTTGCGCCCATCTGCCACGCTCTCGCTTTGTATGGACGGTAAGGTTTACGAAGAACACGCACAGGGAGACGGACAGTTTGATGCTTTTATGAATGCCTTAAAAAAAGTGTATGATAAAAAGGGATTGCGCCTGCCTGCCTTGGTAGATTATTCTGTTAGAATTGCTCCAGGCAGCAGTTCTGATGCACTATGCGAAACCGTAATTACTTGGGAAACCGGTAATAAAAGATTTAAAACCCGAGGCTTAGATTCTGATCAAACGGTGTGCGCTATCAAGGCGACACAGAAGATGTTGAACATAATTTAGATTTGGGACCTGAGTATTGAGATCTGAGATGGGGTTGAATAGAATGGAACAGGTACAAGATTAAACATCAATTGCTAACTTTGTAATTATGAGATCATCGGAAATTAATACAAATATGATTGACGGGTATCTCCGGTTATTAAGCAATTTAAATTTAGGAGATAAACTGGACCTTATTTCAAAATTAACCGAGTCTGTTAAACAAGATTTAACAGAAAAGGAATCCGGCTTTGAAAAATCGTTTGGAGCATTTGAATCAGGTCAATCTGCAGAAGAACTTATTGACGAAATTAGAAGTAGTAGAGTTTTCAACAGGGAGATTGAGCCGCTTTGAAAAAGTATCTGATTGATACCAACATTGCTGTTTTCTACATGAAAGGCAAGTTTAATCTTAAGAATAAATTTGCAGAACACCCTCAAGAGAGTTACTTCAACTCAGAAATAACATTAGCTGAATTGAAATTCGGAGTTCAAAACAGCGAAAAAATTGAGAGAAATCAGGAAGCTTTAGAAAACTTCCTCACGGGAGTACAAATTATACCTGTTTTTCATTCCTTGGATTTATACGCAACAGAAAAAGCTAGACTTAAAAGGTCCGGAATTCTTATTGATGATTTCGACCTTTTAATCGGAGTTACTTCTGTAACTCAAAACTTGGTAATGGTTACTAACAACACCGGCCACTTTAATAGGTTCAGGAATTGTTCTCGAAGATTGGAGTAAAAATTAATATTAAACTTATACAACAACCCTTTCAAAAACAATGAAATTAAACATTGCCCTTTTAGCCGGAGACGGAATAGGCCCTGAAGTAATAGACCAGGCTGTAAAAGTAGTAAACGCTGTAGCAGCAAAATTTAATCACGATGTTAATTGGACATCGGCCTTAACCGGTGCTGCAGCAATTGATGCGGTAGGCGAACCTTATCCGGACTCAACTCACGAAATCTGTATGGCTGCTGATGCTGTCCTTTTCGGCGCAATCGGCCATCCGCGTTTTGATAACGATCCTAAAGCAACCGTCCGCCCGGAGCAAGGCTTATTGAAAATGCGTAAGAAATTAGGCCTATTTGCAAACGTTCGCCCTACGTTTACCTTCCCTTCGTTGATTGATAATTCTCCACTTAAGAGAGAGCGGATTGAAGGAACAGATTTAATCATTCTTCGCGAACTTACCGGAGGAATTTATTTCGGCGAAAGAGGAAGAAAAGACGACGGAAATACTGCTTTTGATACCTGCACTTACACTCGTGCGGAAATTCAGAGACTGGCGAAATTGGGTTTTGAAATGGCTATGACTCGTCGCAAAAAACTATGCTGTGTGGATAAAGCTAATGTTTTGGAAAGCTCCCGCTTATGGAGAGAAACCGTTCAGGACATGGAAAAGGACTTTCCGGATGTAGAAGTAAGCTATGAGTTTGTGGATGCAGTTGCAATGCGCCTGGTTCAGTGGCCGAGTTCCTATGATGTATTAATTACAGAAAATCTTTTCGGGGATATTTTAACGGATGAAGCTTCTGTAATTTCCGGTTCTATGGGCCTTATGCCTTCGTCTTCTATTGGCATTCATACTTCGTTGTTTGAGCCTATTCACGGTTCTTATCCTCAAGCTGCCGGAAAAGATATTGCGAACCCCTTAGCAACGGTTTTATCGGCAGCAATGATGTTTGAAGATGCTTTCGGATTAAAAGAAGAAGCAAAAGCTGTAAGAGAAGTAGTTAATAAATCATTAGCAGTAGGTATCGTAACGGAAGATATTGCCGGAAAAGAAAACAAATCGTACAAAACAAGCGAAGTAGGCGATTGGCTGGCTGCAAATATTTAAGCATGAAGAAACGTAGAATAAGAACCGTTGCCGGAATAGGGAGCGGTTTTTTAATTAATGGAGGCTCATTTTATTTCCGATCATATTATTATTAAACACCTGGATAAATTTCTTAAGGTTTCTATCACTACTTATAATTTGGGCTTTATGCTTTTCCGCTAAATTATCCTTAAATCCCGGGTCGTTCCTCCAATTGTAAAAACCTATTCCTTTTTGACCGTTAAAGCGATAGCAATAAGTTGAATCAATGTACTGGTATATTCCGGAATTATAATCCACCGAGAAATGTTCGCAATCATCCTTAAATAAGTTTTTCCCTTGCGAATAGTAAGGTTTGGGAAAATTCAACAAATCCAAGACGCTTGGCATTATGTCTATTTGACTTGCAACTTTTCCTGAAATAGCCCTTAATGATCCGTCGGGCTTGAAAAACACAATAGGAATTCGATAATCATCAATAACCGAAGGATTTTTTGACTCTATTTTAGGGCCTGTGTGATCAGCTGTTATTACAAACAACGTATTGTTATACCACTCTTCCTTTTTAATCCTTGCAAAAAACTTGCCCAAAGAGTAGTCGAAATACTCCACGCAAGCTATAATGGGATGATTGTTTGTTTTAAACTCGTTTTTATATTTCCGCGGCACCTTAAATGGGTGGTGAGTATTCAAAGTAAAAATTGCTGATACAAAAGGTTTTCCGGCTTGAGTCATCTTACTTGCCGAAAATTGCAAAAAAGGTTCATCCCAAATTCCCCAACTTCCATCAAAGTCATTGTCATTATTATATTCTTCGCGACCGTAATACTCATCGAAACCGGCAAGTGTACAGTAAGAATTGAAGCCCATTGTACCATTTCCGCCACCGTGAAAAAACAGGGTACTGTAGCCTTCTTTTTTTAATAGATTTGCAAACGAAGTTATCTTATTGGTAGAGTATTTTGAAAAAATAAAGGGGTCTTCTTGTAGCGAAGGTATGGAAGAAAGGATTGCCGGAATACCTTGTATCGATTCTTTTGCATTAGCGAAGCCGTTTTCAAATACCAAACTTCTAGAAAAAAGAGAATCAATAAAGGGGGTTTTAGCAGGGCCGCCAAAAAATCCCGGATAATTTTTCGATAGGCTTTCAACCACAATAATCAGTACGTTTTGCTTTTTCATCGGACCTCGATGTGCCGGAAATAAACCTATATCGCAAGTACTTAAACTGCTCTCCGCCAAATAGTGCGATGCCGGCAAACTCCTTTTCAAAGCAGTTCTAATAAACGAAAAAACCGAATTGAGCACAACCGGCACATTTGATACATCCGCAACCTCTGCCGCGTGAATAAGATTTAACGGCTTCTTTTGAAACCCGCCACGAATTGCCAAAACACTTATCCCTAGTATCGACAATAACAAAAGAAATCGGGTTAAATAAGACTTGGAGGTAGTGATAATGGAATCGCTTACCTTCATTATTTGCGAGTAGCCGAAAATAAGTATAGTAATAAGCAGAAGGTAAAGCAACCAGATATACCAATATTCTGCTATAAAAACCGGAGCCATATGAAAAAAGTCGCTGCCCTTTTTGCCCGAGAGAAAAAGAACTGCGTCTGCCGACATTCGCCTATGAACAAACGGAAAGTAAGCAATGTCTATACAATTTAACAGTAGAAAAATACTGTTTACGATAATGAAGACCGCCTTTATAAAAATTTGAAATCCTCCAAAACGTTTGATCGGAAGGGGTTGCAAACAAAGAACAAAAAAAATTGTGTTAGTATAAAATATCGCCGAAAGATCAAAACGTATCCCCGAAATTATCAATTTAAATGCGGTAGAAATAGATTGAACGCTAAACTCTCTCCTATTAAAACCCAGAAAAAATAAGCGACAAAGAAAATAAAGAAAAATAAGCAGCAGCAGTAGATATAAAAGCCGGCAAATTAAATGAGAAACTTTAATCATTAATTAACCAAACTTAGAAAAATTTTAAAATCCGCGAACTATACATCTACTTCCAAATATTTTTTAATAGTCGCTTGAATAGACTGTTCCGCTAGAATTTTACTATTCGCGGTATTAATAACTCTCAAACTTATACCGTTTCGTTCTATTTTTAATTCACTGTAAAAGCCTTTAAAAACTTTTTCAACTACATTAAAAGCCTTGCTGCTCCAAGTGTTTTTTATGTCTATCCATTCAGGATATATCACGCAATAGTCCTTTTTTGATTTTATCCCGATTTCAGCAGCTTGTGCTTGAGTTAGCACATTAGCATTTGCCAATAGCTGAGCGGTGTATGCACATGACGGGTTGCTGTATAAATCGGAAACCGGCCCTTGCTCTAAAACTGCGCCTTGCTCTAAAATAACCATTTCGTCAGCCAAAGAAAGGCCGTCGGCAGGATCATGAGAAACAAGAATAATGGTAATGTTAAGTTCTTTTGACAGCCTATTAATATCTGCACGAAGTTGGGTTTTTAATAAAGTATCAACTTGGCTAAAGGGCTCGTCTAAAAGTAAAACTTCCGGTTCGGTTATTATTGCCCGAGCAATTGCAACCCGCTGCTGTTCTCCGCCGCTTAAATCAACAACACGCTTATTTGCCAAATGGCTAATGCGCAGAAGTTCTAAAGTTGCTTCTGCTTTTTCTTTTTTGACATCCAAATTTGTATTGGGAAGCATTCCGGCAACGTTATCATAAACCTTTGCATAGGTATTTAAATCAAATGCTTGTGTTACCATTTTCATGCTGTCGTGTCCCGGAATTAATTTTTCTGCGGGACCGAGAATTGGCAGTTCCTTAAAATTTAGAGTACCGGTATCCGGAGCAACCAGCCCGTAAATTAGTTTCAAAAGCGTACTTTTTCCACTTCCGCTCTCTCCTACAATCGAAACAATTTTTCCTTTTTCCATGGTTAAGGACACATCCCTAACTCCTGCAAATCCGTCGGCAGAATATTGTTTAGTGACATTAAGGAGCGTAATGAAGGGAGAAGATGGCATCTTCAAATATAATCCGAACTTGTATAAATTGCCGAATAAAAAAACCCGCCTCGTTGTGAGGCAGGTTTTGCATTTCTACTCCTATTTAATCAGAAGCCAAAGGTTAAACCGATAGAAATATTTTTAAAATCTGTCGTGGGGCCTTGTTTATCTGCAAATACATCGTTTAAATAATATTTTGCATATACTCCCCAGTTATCGTAGCCCAATCTTGCAAATGCGCCGTATCGAAACGGATTCAAGTTAAAATCATCACGAACTTTTACTTTTCCGCGTCCTTCGCTTTTTTGCTTTTGTTTACCGTTTATTAAAAACCCTATTTCGGGTCCGGCAACAAAGAAGAACTGATTCCCTTTTTTGTCGCTGTTGGAGCGAAGTTGAAATGAAAGGGGAATCCTGAGATAGGTGGCCGAGAAACGATTTTTTTTAAAATCAACTGTATCTTCAAACCAAGTAAGTGTAGGTTGATCAGCTTTAAAGGTAATATTCTTCTTTAGTCGAATATGATTCCAATCGGCTCCGGCACCCATGTAAATTTTAAAATTGTTTGAGAAGCGATATCCTAATTGGAAGAATTCAAAGCCTACGTTATGTGTTTTGAAGTTTTCGAACTCAAGAAATTCGTTTGCAGGAGAAAGTGTAAAGCTTCCTTTGTCAAGATATTTACTTATACCGATGTCAACGCGGGCGAAGGTAAGTCCCGCAGTAAATTTCCCGCTTTCATCTTTTTTCTTGTCCTTTTCACTTTTTTCATTGGCGCTCCCGGTGTTATCGGATCCGCCTATGGTAACTTCTACCGTTACTTTTCTTTCCCGTTTAGTAGTATCGGCATTAACGGTATCCTTTTCTTGAGCATAACTAAGGGCACAGCAAAGCCCCAGCATAATAGTGGTTATAGTGTGTTTCATGATCTTAAATTCTAATTGTAATTACTGTTTACTTTTAAATCGCACAAAACCCAAATTTATTCCCGACACTATGGAGCCCTCATCGGTATCGGTAAATTCAATGATTTTGTTTTTTCGTTTATCAACTTTACTGATTACAAAATTTACTAGGTCGCCTACTGAATTATGATTTCTTGCAGCCTTTGTCAAAGCCTGAACTTCCATTTCGGCATCATTATCTTCCATTATCCAGTGTTCATTTGCAGAATTGGAGGTTGAAACAAAAGCCTGTTCTTCAACCTTTAAGTTTTCTTCTTGCTTTCCAAAGGTTTTTATTCCTTCATGTTTTAACTCTTGGTACGCCTTTTCTTCCTCTCGTTCTTCATCTAGAACCTCAATTTCAGCTTCCGGATTGGGTTTAAAATATTGCGTTATACGTTCTTTTTCTTGCATGGCAACAGTAACTTTTTCGGCAGTACTTTCTTTAACGGTTTCAACTTGCGGTATAACAATCCGCGATTCTTCAACCCGTTCTTCAACTTTTATTTTTCCGTATAGTTTGATTTTTTCTCCGGGATTTGAAAACCACGTCCCGATGCTGATTAATACCGCAATTGTAGCTGCAACTGCCCAATAACTTTGATACGAACGTTCATCCTCGCTCTTATCTTTAAGAATTTTAAAAATATTATTCTTGCTCTCGGATAAAGGTTCAACTTCAAACAACTCGAACCTTTGTTGAAACAGCATGTCAAATTCTTTATCCTGCATATGCTCCATACCTTACTCCTTCCATTTTCATTACTTTTTCTTTTAATATTGCTCTTGCTCGAGACAATTGCGATTTCGATGCTCCTTCGGAGATTCCCAGTTGTTCGGCAATTTCTTTATGCGTAAAGCCCTCTATTATGTACATATTAAAAACTAAGCGGTAACCGACAGCTAGTTGCTGAATTAACGCTAAAAGGTCTTTAGTTTCAAGCCCGTTCATATCAAAGGTAGATTGGGGTGCATCGTAAGCTTCATCAATATCAACTACGTTTAACATTCTTTGGTTCTTTCGGTAAATTTCAATTGCCGTGTTAACCATTATTCTCCTTATCCACCCTTCAAAAGAGCCTTCTCCCCTAAATTCGCACACTTTTTGGAAAACCTTCACAAACCCGGTTTGCAACATATCTTCTGCTTCAAAACGGTCTTTTGCATACCGCATACATACCCCAAGCATTTTAGATGACAGAGCAGCATACAGGCGCTCCTGAGCTTTTCGCTGCCCTAGTTTACATCCTTCCAAAAGGTCATCTGCTGTAAACTTTCTTGTTAAATTCATTGTTCAGTAATAAGATGTGCAATCCGAAATTATGGTTGCATGAGTAGAGAAAGATTTTATTCGACTTTTAGTAATCGTATATTTTGCTTGTAAACGAAAAATAAAGAATGATGAAAATCAATCTTGGATTTGGTATTTATAAGATCGATAAACGGTTCAACCCGAAAATCAAGAAACAGGTTAGGAACAAGCTTTCGCTGATACACATATCGTAGTATTAACAGCTTCCGTTTTTTTTCCGAGTAATCCTGATTATTAATTTGGCTCGAAACCGATTGATAAATAGGCATACCGCGAGTTGCTATAAATCTATTCCCCTTCCAATAGGACGCTATTAAGCTCCCGTATCTAGTTTCGAAACCGGCATTCACATAAAGCGCATCGCCTTTAGAAAAAGCCAATATCTTGGTAGGTGACATTTCTTGGAACGAAACGATATAATTTCCCGCTTCTACTTTTCGAATAAATCCCGATGTTTGTTTGCTTAGTTTAAACCCGAGGGCAGAATTAATAATGGTTTGGAGAGGTTTAGGATTAATATCGATTTGCCCGCCTTGGTGGTAAACCAGCAATTGTATAGGAGCAGACAGATTCCAGTTATTCTTTCTATATAAGGAGATATCCGAAGAAATGCCGGCAACAATTTGCTCCTGTTCTGTAGACGGCTTATAAATCATTTTTTGCCAATTAATAAAACCGTCGAAGAATAACCGGCGATTTTGAATTACTACCTGAGTACCATATTCTACCGGATTTAAAATTTTCGATTCGAAATCAAACACAGGTTCTATATATCGATGATGTATGTTTCCTTCTAAAGTTCCCGCAATTATAGCAGTATTTCCTTTCTGATATTTAAGGCTGAAAAGGGGAAGAACCTCACGAATTCCGGCATTACCGAAATCTTTACGAAGATGAACGCCCGCAGTTAAAGCTAAATTAGCTTGAGGATAATAAATTAATTGAGGCTCTAGTTGAGTTCCGTAAAGCGTGTAACCGTCTTGAAACTTGTTAAAAAACTCGTAATTGCGAAGAAAATTAAAATTGTAAAGACTTAAATCGAGCCGGCCGGCCTTAAACTCGTCCGGACGAATTCTAAATTCTAAACTGTCATTATTAATCTGCGATTTGGCAAAAAAGGCAAACAAAAAAAACGATAGAAACAGAAATAATTTCTTCACCGCTCTAAAATAGAAATAATTTGTTTTTTTAATGTTAAGACCTGTTTCTGTAATACTTGTAAATCTTAACTGCTGACATTATGATGATTGAAAAAAGGATAAGTCCGACCAATCCGTAAATCCAATTTGTAGCTGATTTAAGAACGACAGTAAACGTAATAGCTACTAAAAAAACAGTAGCCAACTCATTCCAAAAGCGGAGTTGAGTTGATGTCCAAGTTGCTTGACCTTGCTTTAATTGTTTTATAATATGCCGGCACTTGAAATGGTAAAGAAGCAACCCGACAACAAAGGCCAATTTAACAAGCATCCAGTCGGCTTTTAATAAGCCCGGATTTATGTAAATCATTCCTATTCCTGCTACCACAGCTAAAATCATAGCCGGTGTGGTAATGATATTCCATAATTTTGCCTCCATTACTTCAAACTGCTTTTTCAGAATGGCTTTTTCAGGTTCCGGCTTTTCGTTTGCTTCGGTATGATAAATGAACAAGCGAACAATATAGAAAAGACCTGCCATCCAACTGACTACGAAAATAATGTGGAGGGATTTGAGATAGAGATATGGCATATTAATACCTAAACTCCTTAACCACCTCCACTGCATACTTAACGTTATCAAAGGGGATATCCG
The DNA here is from genome assembly GCA_043763625.1 of Sphingobacteriaceae bacterium. GTDB lineage: Bacteria > Bacteroidota > Bacteroidia > Sphingobacteriales > Sphingobacteriaceae > Rubrolithibacter. The sequence goes on from JAYULL010000140.1 coordinate 9,960, forward strand.
GCATGATGCCATGACCGAGGTTAAATATAAACCCGTCTTCTCCTCGCATTCGTTCAAATAATCTTAGAATGCGTTCTTTAATAACTTTTTTATCCGCGTATAAAATATGAGGGTCCAAGTTCCCCTGAACAGCAATTCCTTCCGGCAGGCGCTTTTTAATATCGAGCAGATCTACGTTCCAATCAATAGAAATAATATCCGGTTTCGCTTCAGCCATCAACGGCGCAAATACCGAACTTCCCTTGCAAAAAGAAATTACCGGAATATCTTTCCTGTTGAGCTTGGAAATAATTTCGATGATGTATCTATGCGAAAACTCTCTATAATCGTCCCATGAAAGTGCAAGTGCCCAACTATCGAATATTTGAACTGCATTAACGCCGGCCTCTATTTGAAGATTTAAATAATCTGCTGTTACGGTTGCAATTTTAGAAAGCAAAGTATGCGCAAGTTCGGGCTCGTTATGCAGCATTAATTTTGTTAGTTTAAAATCTTTCGATGAGCCGCCTTCCACCAAATAACTCATAACAGTAAAGGGAGCTCCGGCAAAACCGATTAAAGGAATTTTCCCTTGCAATCGCTGTTGAATAACTTTTATCGCGTCTGCCACATATTGAAGCTTTTCGCTCACTTCAGTTTGCAAATTGTCTATATCTGCTTTTGTCCTGACGGGGTTTGAGAACTTAGGCCCCACACCTTGTGTAAAGCTTAAATCGCCGCCCATTGCTTCGGCAGTAACCAAAATATCCGAAAATAGAATAGCGGCGTCAATGTCTAAAAGATTAACCGGAAGCATGGTTACATCAGCTGCAATTTCGGGAGTTTTACACATCTCTAAAAAAGAATATTTGTTCTTAATCTCCCAATATTCTTTCATAAATCGTCCGGCTTGCCGCATCATCCACACCGGCGGGCGTTCAACCGACTTCGAAAATGCAGCTTTTATAAATAAGGAATCTTTAACTTGTTCGTGGCTCACAGTAGGTTCGGTATTTCTTTTTCTATTTTTTGAATGATATTGTGCACTCGCGAACTTAACTTGAGTGCTTTTGCCGTTTCTATATAAGCCCTTGCTTTTATGTAGTCGGGCTTTCGAAGATTGAGATTAGCTAATTGAACTAATACTAAACCCATATCGTTTTCATTTCTTAGCGGGAAACGGGTTGCAATTTGAAAGTGAGTTTCAGCCTTAGGGAAATTGTTTCTTTTCAATTCTATATTCCCGTACATAAACTCGTAAAAACCTCTTCGGGTTTTGCTGAGCATATCCGGGTGTTTAATCTCCCGCAAGAGGGATTCGGTTTTTTCGTAGTTCTTATTATTAAAAGCTTTACTTGCTAAAACTAAGGTTCCAGTTTTGAAGTAGAACCAAGCTAAAAGGATTAATCCAAACGCAAGAATCGCCGATAGTTCGTAAACTCTGCTATACAGTGTCCAACCGAGAAGGATAACCGCAATTATCCCAACTATTAATCGGGCTTTTGCAGTAAACATTTTTTAGTTAGCGTCTGTAAACTTATATCCCACGCCTCTTATTGAATGGAAATATTTCGGGTTTTTTTGATCGGGCTCGAAATACTTTCTAAAGGTTAGAATAAAGTTATCGATAGTTCTGGTTGAAGGGTAAACATCATAGTTCCAAACAGTTTCGAGAATCTGCTCACGCGAAACTGCTTCATTTCTTCTTTCAATAAGTAGCTTCAGCAACATCGTTTCTTTTTTTGTAAGCGGAGTAATAGAACCGTCGTCGTTTTTAAGTTCGAAAGAATTGAAGTAAATAGTTTTATCACCTATTTTGTATGAATTTAATTCTTTTAGATCATCACCCTTCAAGCTTCGTTTCACAAGATTGTTAACACGAAGAATAAGCTCCTCAAGGTTAAACGGCTTAACCAAATAATCATCAGCGCCTTTTTTCAACCCGGTAACTTTATCTTCGCTTGTGTTTTTAGCAGTTAGAAACATAATCGGCACTTCCGAATTTTCTAAACGAATAGTTTCCGCTACCTGAAATCCGTCGATTTCAGGCAACATCACGTCTAAAATTATAAGGTTAAACCGTTCTTCCTTAAATATTTTCAGCGCCTTTTTTCCGTCCTGTGCCGTCGAGACTTTGTATCCTTCAAGCTCAAGATTTAACTTAATCGCTTCTAAAAGATGGTCCTCATCTTCTACCAATAAAATGCGTTGTTTTGCTGCCATATTAGTTAAATATTACTTCAAAAACCGTCCCATGGGGGATATTGTTTCTGACTTTAATTTGTGCTTGATGATGATTTAAAACCTGCTTCACGATAAACAACCCCAAGCCGGTTCCTTTAGTCTTTCTTGTATCCTCACTTCCAACCCGATAAAACTTATCAAATATGCGAAGTTTTTCTTCGTCTTTTATACCTATGCCGTTGTCGGCTACGTCTAACTGCAGCGTTCCATTGTTTCGCCATAATTTAACTCCGATTGTGGAGCATGGAGGAGAATATTTAACGGCATTCTCTACTAAATTAGTAACTACCGATGTTAAAGCGAACTTATCGCCGGTAAGGTGAAGCCTTTTTTCGATATCGGCTTTTATTGTTTGCGTGCTGCACGTATGAACTTGGAGCCTGTCGGCCACCTTTTCTACTAAGTCCGAAAAGTCAAAGTCTTCTTTCGGAAAGGAATAGGATCTGTTCTCTATTTTAGTAGCGATAAGCATATTTTCAACCAAATCATCCAAGCGCTCGATATCTTTAAGTGAATTTCTTAAAAAAGAGTGTGTTTGTTCTTTTCCTAAATCTCGTTTGAGAATAGTTTCAAGATATAGTTTTATTGATGCCAAGGGCGATTTTAATTCATGCGTAACAGACAATAGAAAGTTTTTTTGTCGATCGTGCAGCGTACGTTCTTTTTTTAGTGCTTTCTGCAAATAATATGCTCCGGCAAAAAAAATGAAAATAAAGACCGCGCCTTCGCCCATGATCATTCCTTTGCGTTCGGGCTGAACCTTTACCAATAAAACACCCCACCATACTAACTCCGCAAAAGCGTAAATAATTAAAAAATAAAATATGATTAGGGATCTTTTCATTCTTACTAGGAAAACTTAGTTCTAAATACAACATCCAGACTTTCAAAAATTGCTCGTTTAGCTTTCTCTAATTCTGTTTTGTTATGAGCCGAAGAAATGAAACCGACTTCATATCCCGAAGGGCCCAAATAAATTCCTCTATTTAAAAGCTCTCGATGGAAAACTTTGAACCTATCCATGCTTGCCGGATCAATGTCTTCGGCACGTTTAATATCCTTATCCGTAAAAGCAAACCAAAAAATAGAACCAACATTAAACACCCGGAATTTATAGTTGCGGGCAGTTGCAAAACGTTGAATTGCCTCTGAAAACTCTTCTCCTTTTTTATTGAGTTCCTTATAAAATCCTGACTTAAGAATCTCCGTTAATTGAGCAATTCCGGCAGCCATAGCTACAGGATTACCTGATAAGGTTCCCGCTTGATAAACAGCTCCTTCCGGAGAAATATTAGCCATAATTTCTTTTGAAGCGCCGTATGCCCCAACAGGCATTCCCCCCCCCAAAATCTTTCCGTATGTAATGATATCAGGTCGTACGTCGTAATATTTTGATGCGCCTTCGAACCCTAATCTAAACCCCGTAATTACCTCGTCGAATATTAATAAAGAATGATTTTGTTGTGTTATTTCGCGAAGGAATTGAACATATTCTTTTTCTTGAATTAACAGTCCGTTGTTAGCCGGAATTCCTTCAATAATTATCGCTGCAATTTGATCTTTAAATTGTCCGAAAGCGTCTTCAACAGCTTGCCTGTCATTTAGCGGCACAACAATAGTTTCTTCAGCAAAAGACTTCGGAACTCCTGCTGAAGATGTTTCACCGAAAGTTACCAAACCGGAACCGGCTTTTACAAGCAAAGAGTCAACGTGACCGTGGTAGCAACCTTCAAATTTTAATATTTTTGAGCGCCCCGTAAAACCCCTTGCAAGTCTTATTGCCGACATTACCGCTTCGGTACCTGAACTTACAAAACGTATTTTTTCTATTAGTTTATTGTTCTCTAAAATAAGTTCTGCCAATTGATTTTCTAAACCTGTAGGTGCTCCGAAACTCATTCCTTTGCTTAAGGTTTCGGTAACCTTTTCTCTTATTTTCGGGTGATTGTGACCAAGAATCAGCGGGCCCCATGAACAACAAAAATCTATAAACCGGTTTCCGTCTGCATCCCAAAGAAAACATCCGTCGCCCTTTTCTATAAATAAAGGCGTACCGTAAACAGATTTAAAAGCTCTAACCGGAGAATTTACTCCACCCGGGAAAAACGTTTTAGCTTTCTCGTACAGCTCTGCGGATTTTTCTCGGGAAATATCCGGTTTGCCGGAGGTAGAAACCGGCTTATCGTCTTCCGAACTAAATATTTTCTTTATGGAGTCTAACATTGCTTGCGGTTAAAGGCTAAAGAGCAAAGGTATAAGGTTTGGCACTTTTTAGAGGCTCGGTTTTACCTTTTGACATTCACTAAACTACATCCAGCCGTTCTTCAGAATATCCTTAATATGGTACGTTGTTATAATACTTGCACCGGCACGAGCGAAAGCATACATAGTTTCCATTACTACTTTTTGTTCATCGATCCAGCCCTTTTCGGCTGCTGCTTTTACCATTGAATATTCGCCTGAAACATTATAAACTGCGATAGGATTATTGGTGCTCGCTTTTAATTTGCTGATAATATCAAGATAAGCCAATCCCGGTTTCACCATTAAAACATCTGCGCCTTCTTCTGCATCCAATAAAGCTTCTTTTACAGCCTCTCTAGAATTCCTAAAATCCATTTGATAAGACTTACGGTCGCCTTTCCCAGGCGCACAATCTGCAGCTTCCCGAAAAGGCCCGTAGTATGAAGAAGCAAATTTTGTAGCGTGAGCCATAATTGCTGTGTTAACCTGCCCATTCAAATCAAGCAAACTTCTTATAGCTTTAACTCTGCCGTCCATCATATCTGAAGGAGCGAGCATATCTGCACCGGCAACTGAATGCGCTAATGCCATCTTTGCAATAACTTCTACTGTTTTATCATTTTGAACATAATCATCTTGCAAAATACCGCAATGCCCGTGGGTGGTGTAAGAGCACACACAAACGTCTGTTACAATAAAAAGATCGTCGCCAAATTTTTTTTTAAGTTCTCTAACCGCACTCACAACTAAAGAACTATCGCTGTAAGCTGTATGCGCATCCTCACTTTTCTCTTCCCCTACTCCAAAAAGCATTATTTTATTAAGCCCTATAGCTAAACAGGCTTCTACATCCCATACTAAATTGTCGATAGAAAAGCGATTAACTCCCGGCATAGCCTCAATAGCTTGGGTGACACCGGTGCCGGGAACAACGAAATAAGGGTGTATAAACATGTCTTTAGAAAGACGCGTTTCAGCTACCATTTCACGAACTAAAGGTGTTTTTCTTAATCTTCTTGGTCTGTTCATTTCTTTACCCAAATCCCCGAAAGGAAAATTATTAAAGCTAATTTCTTCTTTGTAGATGCTTCGACTACGCTCATCATGACAGCGATATCCGGATTCTACTCAATGTCACTCTAAGCGTAGTCGAAGAGCCTTTACTATTAATACTTATTCTAAGCTTTCGCTCAGGATGGCTCGTGCTATTATTCAAGGTAATGCACTACAACCCAAAAACCGCTTCGGCTAATCCAATTTCATCCGGGGAGTAAGGCAGCGTAAACTTAGCGCCCATCTCTTCTACCTTCTGCCCTGTTGATTTTCCGATACAAATTACTTTTTGGTAATGCTCCAACAGGTTATCGGCAAAATAGGCTTCCACATTGCTGGGGCTAGTAAAAACCAATACTTCTGCATAAGTAGGTTTAACCCCTTCATCCCGCGTTGTTTCGTAAACAGGTAAATCGATAAACTTTGTTTCTTCGGTTAACGCTTTTTGAATCGTTCTTAACGACTCCTTAGCTCCCGGAAATAAAACAGTACTTCCTTTTGCCACTTCAGCAAATTCTTTGGCAATGTCTGCCGTATCAATTCCTTCTTCTTCGCCTGTAAAATCGGCAAACTTGCCGAAACGTCGTAACATATCTTCTGACCCGCGGCCCAGAACACCAAACTTTGTATTCTCGGATAACTGGGGCTTTAAGTGAAAGAAATGCTCGATAGCGTTTTTACTGCTGAAAAAAATCCAATCAACATTTTTTAGAATATATGAATCTAATTTGTGAATTATAGGACGTGTTTTTATAAGCGACCGATCCTCAATGATAATGTTGTGCTTTTGAAGTGCTTTTCTAAAATAACTGCTCTCCGGTAAATGGCGGGTGATGAATACAGTTTCGGGAAATTTTCTGTTCCTATCAAACTTAGAAAAAACTTTCTCCGCCAAACCTTCCGTTGTGTCGGCTTCTAAAAACACCCTATCGGGAAAAGAATCGCCGTTATCAGCCTTGGATGTCCATACTTGAAACTTATCGCCGTCCTTTCTGCAATAGCAGCCTAAAGGCATGTGGCAGCCGCCCTCAAATATATTAAGCACTTTTCGCTCTACGCTTATTTCTTCTGCTACTAAAGGATTATGAATATCCTGCAAAGCGTCGGAAAGTTCTTTATCGTTTTCACGAATTTGAATAGCGAGAACTCCCTGTGCAGGAGCAGGAATAAAATCCATCGGCTCTAATTCTTCAACGTGAAATTCACTTAAGTCTATAGCCAGCCGATCTAAACCGGCTTTTGCAAGCATAATAGCATCGTAGTCTTCGTTTCGTAACTTCTGAATCCGGGTAGGAACATTACCGCGAAGATCTTCAATCTCTAAATCGGGGCGAACCGCTAAAAGCTGCGCCTTACGACGATTGGAGGAAGTCCCTACAATTCCTCCAAACTTTACGGAAAGTTTTTGCTGAACTTCTACACAATCTTTTAGAATTAATAAAACGTCAGACGGGTCTTCGCGATCTGAAACAGCTGCTACAGTAAGTCCGTGAGGATGAACGGTGGGTAAATCTTTGTGAGAATGAACGGCAATATCAATAGAACCGGCAAGAAGTTCTTCCTCAAGCTCTTTAGTAAAAAACCCTTTTCCTTCAAGCTTATCTAAACGGAGATTAAGGATACTGTCGCCTTGTGTTTTTATTATTTTAAGTTCGGCTTCAACACCGACTTCGGCAAGTTTGGCTTTCACAAAATTTGCTTGCCATAACGCTAAGTCGCTTCCCCTTGTACCTATAATGAGTTTTCTGTTCACGATAATTTATATCTCGTTCAAAATTAATCAAACAGAGAAATTGTTGCAGGAAAAGGAAACGATTAATTATGATTAACCATAATTTCTTTCGCCATAACCATCGGAACGCTGATGTATTTCTTCTCCATGTAGCAGAGTATCTTTTCCAAAACCTCTCTAGAGTTATTGTCAAGCCCGTTAAACTCATTAACAAAAACAGAATTAAGAGCGGTACTTTTTATCTCCTTTATTTTTTCAGGAACTTGTTGCATAGCCAGTTCAATGCGGCGCTGCTTAAGTTCAGGTTTAAATTCCTCTATATTTTGATCAATAATTCGTTCCGCATGAATTAATTCATGATAGCGTTCCTGCATATTTTGAGTAGCAATTTCTTGCAAACTTTCAACTGCTATATAATGAACGGGGTTAGACATAAGGACATTACAACATAGGTCGTTAGGGATAGCGAGATCGACAATTACCTTTTTATCTGTATCTCCTGTTAACAAGCTTTGGTAAACTTCGTTAGTAACTACCGGATCCGTAGAACTGGTGCAAGTAATTATAACATCAAAGCCTTTTTTGTAATTTTTTAAGTCTTCTAAACTGTAAGCAACGCCATTTAAGTCTTTAGCCAATTTTACAGCCTTAGAAAAGGTGCGATTAAATACCGCGAAGTTGGAGTATTTATGTTTTTGGAGATATTTTGAAATGCTTCGATTAGTTTCTCCGGCGCCTATAATTAAAACTCTTGAATTAGCGCACATTTTTAAATCGCGAAGCTTACGATAGGCTAATGAGACAACAGAAATAGGTTTTAACGAAATCTTGGTATGCGTATAAACTTCTTTAGCTGTTTTAACAACGCGATTCATTAACAACCGCATGTAATCTCCGGTAAAACCTGCTTCTTTGCACTGCTCATAAGCTTTACGCACTTGTGATAAAATCTCTTTTTCGCCAACAACTAAACTTTCTAACGAACAGGATATTCTTAGCAGATGGTTTAGAGCTTCTATGTCTTCGTAAACGGAAACATTTTTCAAAAAGTCATCGAGTTGTTCATCCGGAATGCAAGAGTTTACTGTACGGATAAATCCTTTTACAAAGTCTTTATCCAAAACCTGAGACGCTAAAAAAACGAACTCAACACGGTTACAAGTTCCAATGTAGAAGATCTCCGGAATATCAAAGTTTTTTCGGACATTCTCTAACTTACCTTCCAATGTTTCATTGCAGATAACGAACTTGCCCAGGTCCTTCAGGTCAATATGTTTGTGGGTAAAAGCTATTACTTTTAAATACTTCAAGTCCGAATCACTTAAGAAAAACTCAACAAAAGTATTCATTGAGCTACTTTTCACCGTCATGTCTTTGTCAAACACAGCTATTTAGAATGTTTTTAAATTGTTTGAATATTAACTGTAAGTCGATTCTTACCGCTCACAATAATACCTACTCGATTAGTAGGGAGAAATGATAAACGAAGGTCAAAAGAATGAGTAAAATCACTTCTTTTGTTTATTTATAAAACAATTGATTTTAGGTTTTCTTATCAGGATAAATAACAGGTATGATTCACAAACAAACTTTTACTATAGCGGGCTCCGAAGGCAAACCCATTTTAATGGATCTGACCTCCGCAGAAAATAACGAAGCTCTTGTAATTTTTGTACACGGTTTTAAAGGCTTTAAAGATTGGGGAACTCATGATCAGGTTGCCAAGATTTTTGCAGGAAAAGGAATTAATTTTCTAAAATTCAACTTCTCTCATAACGGCACAACGCCTGAAAGCCCTTTAGATTTTACTGATTTAGAAGCATTCGGAAATAATACTTTCTCTAAAGAACTGTTCGACCTGGATCAAGTAATAACCTTTGCGGAAAAAAGCAAGGAACTGTCAGGGTCAACCGGCAATATCTGCTTGATAGGCCACAGTCTTGGGGGTGGAATATCAATTGTGCAATCAGCCGAGGACAAGCGAATAAGAAAACTGGTCACTTGGGCGTCGGTAAGCAGGTTTAGAAATTTGTGGATGAATGATGTTGAACCGATATGGCGAAAAGAAGGCGTTATTTATGTGGACAATATTCGTACCGGTCAAAAAATGCCGCTTAAAGTAGAGTTACTGAAAGATCTGGAACAAAATTACGAGACACTCGACATTCTTTCTGCTGCTCAAAAAGTTGAACAACCTTGGCTAATTATACATGGATCCGGCGACTCTATAGTTCCGGTAGAACAGGCTCAGGAACTGAACCGGCAGCAATCACAAAGTAAATTGCTAATTATAAATAATGCCGATCATGTGTTTGAAGCAAAACATCCTTGGTTAGAAAATTCTCTTCCTGCCAACTTAAATACTGTTGTTGAAAGCACAGTCTCTTTTTTTAAGCAGCAATAAGCAAAGGGCCGTTTCATTAGCTCCAAAAAATGAAAAAAACAATTTTAATCACCGGAGCATCTTCGGGAATAGGAAAATCAACTGTTAAGCTTTTCAGCCAAAAAGGCTGGAATGTTGCGGCTACGCTCAGAAATCCCGACGAAGAAACTCAGATGCAGAATTGGACAAATGTTAAGCTTTACCGTTTAGATGTTACAAATGAATCTGAAATTAAAGCTACTGTTGAAACGGCGATAAATGACTTTGGCGGAATCGACGTTATTTGCAATAATGCCGGTTACAGTGCAACGGGAATCTTCGAAAAATCCACTTCCGAACAAGTTAAGAGACAATTCGAAACTAATGTTTTTGGTTGCATGAATTTAATCAGAGCTGTGCTACCTCACTTTCGCGGTAAACGCAGCGGAACAATAATCAACATTACGAGTATGGGCGGTTTAATTACATTTCCTATTTACAGCGTGTATCACGGAACAAAATGGGCAATGGAAGGCTTTTCAGAATCATTGGCCTACGAACTCAGACCTCTGGGAATCGAAGTTAAATGCATAGAACCTGGCGCAATAAAGACCGATTTCTATTCGCGCTCGCAAGATTTATTTAAAAACGGAGAAATTGTAGACTATGATAAATATGAAAAAACAGTACTTGCAAATATCCGAAAAGAAGGCGAAAAAGCTCCGGAACCGGGAATCGTAGCTAAAGTAATTTATAATGCCGCCACCAACCGCTCCTCAAAATTGCGCTACCCGGTAAGCTTGCAGAGCGCAATGTTACTAACCCTGCGAAAAATCTTACCTCTAAATGCATTTTCGGCGATAGTTAGGAAAGTTGTAGAAAAGGGATTCTAACGTGCAGTTTATTTGACCCGCTTGTTTTTACTTTTGGATTTTTGCCGGTATAGTTTAATTTTATAACCTCTTAAACCAAAATTATGAACCTTTCTATTCGCTTTAAGCTGTCGTTTATGATGTTCCTGGAATTTTTTATTTGGGGAGCTTGGTTTGTAACCGCCGGAACTTATTTGCTTAAAAATTTAAATACCTCGGCCACCCAGGTCGGATTAGCTTACCAGGCTCAATCTATTGGTGCTATTGTTGCTCCGTTTATAATCGGTTTAATTGCCGATCGCTTTTTTCCCGCACAAATTATCTTAGGCATTCTGCATTTGCTCGGCGGAGCATTGCTATGGAATGCTGCGGGTGCTGCCGACTTCGATTCCTTTTATCCCAATATATTAGTTTACATGATTTTGTATATGCCTACGCTGGCGTTGGTTAATTCAATATCCTTCAGGCAAATGCAAAATCCCGGCAAGGAATTTCCGGCAATTCGTGTATTAGGCACCTTCGGATGGGTAATAGCAGGATTGACAATCGGCTGGTTAAATTGGGAGCAAAAAGGCAGTCTGGTGTTTACTTTTAAGATGGCTGCAGTAGCCTCGTTTATGTTAGGTGCTTTTAGTTTTCTGTTACCTCATACGCCACCGATTAAAAAAGCCGGAGCCGCTTCTTTAACAGATATTTTAGGTTTAGAGGCTTTGGGACTTCTAAAAAACAGATCGTATTTGCTTTTCTTCCTTTCTTCCGTAGCTATTTGTATTCCTCTGGCCTTCTATTACAATTTTACTAATCCGTTTTTAAACGAAGTCGGAATGAAATCCGCGGCAGGAATGCAGTCCTTAGGACAAGTTTCCGAGCTGTTGTTTATGATTGTTATGCCGCTTTTCTTTGCCCGTTTAGGGGTTAAAAAAATGCTGGCATTAGGGATGCTGGCATGGGTTTTACGCTACGTTTTTTTTGCATTCGGCAATGCCGATGCAAACTATTGGATGCTAATTACAGGAATTATTCTACACGGTATTTGCTATGACTTCTTCTTCGTAACAGGTCAGATTTACACGGATAACCTTGCAGGAGAACGATTTAAAAGTGCAGCTCAAGGCTTAATAACTTTAGCTACCTACGGCGTCGGGATGCTTATCGGCTCCATCATCTCAGGCGTTATTGTAGATAAGTATAAAACGAGCGTAGGGCATGATTGGTTTACCGTTTGGATTATTCCTGCCGCTATAGCCGGTGTTGTATTAATTTTGTTTCTTTTACTGTTCAGGGATAAAACAGACCGGAATAAGGTACCTTTGTAAAGGTTTTTACTGAAATAAAAAACTTACCTGTGCCAAAGTGTCTGTAAAGTACAGACTGCTTAAGCAGGGAAACTTTTATTAAAAGTGATGAAACATACGGTATTGAGAGCTAAGTTTATTTTTCCCGTTTTGTTGGGTTTGTTGTTGTTTAAGGCATTCGGAAAAGAGCAATTTTTACACAACAGCCGGTTATTATATTATACTGATTCAAGCACTTTTTCTCAAGATACAATCAAGACCAGAATCACAACACTCAAGGGTGCCGAAGTTTTATATATTTTAAATCCGGGTAAGGTTAACTCCAGCGAATTAACACAAGTAACAAAAGAATTTCAGAAAGAAGGTTTTTTGTTAAGTTTCGGACAAAACTTCCAGAACAACGAGATTTATGAGTTAACCATTAACTCAAATTCCCCTAATAATCAGGGTACAGTAACATTTAACCTACGAGATCTAAGAGATTCAAAGCGGGTTATTTTTTTAAAGGGAGATACTCGTACTCGCGAAATATTTGTAAACGCCGGAAATATTCAGTAGTCTCAATTGAAAGGTCATAATCTTATTGTTTAATATCAAAATAGTATTTGAATTAATTTTAAGATATCCGTTTACTTGTACTAAGTTAATTGCTTTAAAAGCATGATTTGTATGAGAAACAAACCGGTTAAAAACTCCCTTAGTCGTCGTGAATTTATCTTTCGTACTGCCATTGCAGGGCCGGCAGGCCTAAGAGCTGCAGCATTTAAAGAACAAGAAGCTTTCGGGGAAAGCCTTTTCAAAAATAAAAGCGAAACTGCGGGTGCTCACCCATGGGTTTTTGCTGCTTTTTTGCCTAAATACGATATCACCCCTGAGTTAGAACAAATTTTTGCGGATGTGAAATACGCGGGAATTTCTTGTTTAGAGCTTATTCACGATCCGTCACGAAGTGAAAAATCCGGTCCTGATCTAAACCGGTTTATCCGCGGAGGTGTCGATCCGGTTGATTTTATTAGTACCTATAAAAGTCAGCTTGTATTTATGCATCTTCGCGATCAGTATAAAAACGGAAAATGGAGTGAATCTTTAGGCGAAGGCGACACAGACTTTAAAGCAATCGGCGACACATTAATAGCAACAAACTTTAATGGCGACGCAATCATTGAACTCGCTCATGAAGGTAATTTTAAGCCTACTCGTCCCATTCGCGAAAGTCTAAAAATGAACCGGGAGTTTGTGCGCAAGACAATTGGAATATAAAATGCAATTTAGAGATACCGATAGTTTGATTTTTGATATGGACGGCACCCTTTGGGATGCGACCGATACATATGCTGAAGCTTGGAATATGGCTTTAAGAGAACTGAAAATCGACAAAGTAATTCAACGGAAAGACCTGGAAAGCTTAATGGGGCTTGAAGAAAAAGCAGTTTTGCAACGAGTTTTTCCCGACGAATCCGAAGACCGGCAGAAAGTAATAGCGAATTTGATTTGGGAAAAGCAAGACGAACATATTCCCAAAGCCGGCGGTAAACTCTACGAAGGCGTAAAAGAAGGTTTAGAACAATTGAGCAAAATATACAAGCTGTTCATAGTAAGCAACTGCCCTGAAAACACAATTAACGATTTTATTACGTGGGCCGGAATAAAACAGTTGTTTACGGATCATGAAACGCACGGCCGAACAAAAAAATCAAAAGGCGAGAATATAAAATTGATAATTGAGAGAAATAATCTTAAAAATGCTGTTTATATCGGCGACACAATATCTGACGAAAAAGCAAGCAAAGAAGCCGGTGTACCCTTTGTATTTGTTAATTACGGCTTCGGGAAACCTGAAAATGTCGGAGTAGAATTTTCGTCTTTTCCGGAACTGACCAACTACTTCTTAAACCTAAAATCTAAACCTTAACCTCATGAAAGTAAAATTCTTTAGAGCTATATGGGGAATGGAACTTCCGACGCTGAGTCAAAACCTGCAAAAAATAAAAGAAGGCGGTTTCGACGGCGTTGAAATGATGGTTCCGTTAGATAAAAAAGAACGTGGAGAACTGCAAGCAGGTATAAAAGATTTAGAACTTGACCTGATTGCGTCCCAATGGGCCGCAAGTGGAGCCACTTTTAACGAGTATTTTAAATCTTTTGAAAAACATTTATTTACCAATGCGGAATTAAAACCCCTTTTCAGCAACTCGCAAACGGGTAAAGACTATTACACTGAAGAGCAAACTGCCAAGCTTATTGAACGGGCTGCGGAAATTGCAAAAGAAACAGGGATACCTATTTTACACGAAACTCATCGTGGTAAGTTTAGTTTTCATACTACTATTACAGCCAAGTTTTTAAATAAATATTCCGATTTACGTATCGCCGCGGATTTCTCGCATTGGTGCAATGTTTCCGAATCTCTTCTACAAGATCAGCAGGAAATCCTTGATTTGGCAATTTCAAGAACAGATCATATTCACGCTCGGGTTGGCCATACTCAATCAGCGCAGATTAACGACCCTAGAGCGCCGGAATGGGAAGAAGCGCTAAATGCGCATTTAGCTTGGTGGGATAAAATTGTTGCCACACATAAACAAAAAGGAACCGAAGTTTTTACAATCTGTCCCGAGTTTGGCCCATATCCGTATATGCCGGAACTACCCCATAGTCGCAAACCGGTAGCTGACTTATGGGAGGTGAACGTGTTTATGCGAGATTTATTAAAGAAACGGTATTCGTGAAACGAGTGCCGAATTAACAGCTCGTCGTTTATTTCATCTAATGACTTAGCGCAACTAAGTTCAAAAAAAGAATCTTTCCAACCTGTCCTCGGCAATTAATTATTATTTTTAAATTGCATTTTCAAATTCCTCCGAAAAACATCCGACTTCCGCACATCAAATGAATTACGCGAAGCGCCTTATTTACTTACATTTTGTTTCCCTGCTTTTTTGGGCTTTCGCTTTATTTGGTTTTGCTTCCGGTTTTGCTCAAGAGAATAATGTCCGCTTTAATCATATCACAACCGAAGACGGCTTATCACAAAGTGCTGTAAGATGTATATTAAAGGACAAACATGGCTTCATGTGGTTTGGCACCCACGACGGCCTTAATAAATACGACGGGTATAAATTTACCGTTTATCGGAATAATCCGAAAGATCCTCACAGCTTGTCTTCTAACAGTGTTCAAGTAATTTACGAAGATAAGCAGGGCCGATTATGGATCGGTACGATGACGGGAGGGCTATCGCTGTATAATCGAGAGAAGGATTCATTCGACAATTATGGTTCAGTTCAGAAAGATCCAAGCACCATAAGCGCTAATGCAGTTGCATCTATATATGAAGATACCAAAGGAAATTTTTGGGTAGGAACCTATTCTAACCTTAATTTATTCGATCGAAGAACCGGAAAAGCTACTCGAATTATTGCTACACCCAGTAAAGCGGGCGGATTAAGTAACGAGAGTGTTTTTGTTATTTACGAAGACAGCCGCAAGAATTTATGGCTCGGCACGTCGCAAGGGTTGAACTTATACAACAATAAAACTCGCAGTTTTAAGAGTTATATTCATAAGGAAGATTCTGCCGAAAGTATCAGCAACAGCAGCATCGAAGCAATATATGAAGATGAAAAAGGAAATTTATGGATCGGCACTGAAGGCGGAGGTTTAAATTTATTCAATCGCTCAACAGAAACTTTCAGTGCTTATAAAAACATTGCTGCCAATCCTCAATCTATCCACAATAATTATGTGTCAAGTATTATAAGTGCCGGTAAAGGAAAGCTATGGTTGGGAACAGAATTGGGGCTCGAGCTTTTTGATACGGAAAAAAAAGTTTTTTACAATTTTAAAAACGATCCGAAAAATCCGAACAGTTTAAGTAATAACTCTGTAGTTTCTTTACTTCAAGATAACGAGGGCATTTTATGGGTTGGCACATATTCGGGTGGATTGAATAAATACGCCAAAAACCTTTTTTACTTTGATTTATATCGAAACAACTTTGCCGACAAGGCCAGCCTAAATTACAACGTTGTGACGTCATTTGCCGAAAATAAAGACGGAGATATTTGGGTAGGCACTGACGGCGGAGGACTCAACCTATTTAAACGGAAACTTAACAAGTTTATTCATATTACTTCCGGTCTCGGCAAAAAAAACACTTTAGCAAACAACTCTGTCATAAGCCTTTTGCAAAGTAAAAAAACTAACAATTTATGGATTGGGACTTATGGGGGGGGGCTTGATTTATATGATCCCGAAAGCGGTACCTTTACAAACTACAACGCCGGCAGCGGCGAAAAAGACTTAAACAATAACTCGATTTATACTCTATTTGAAGACAGCAAAGGAAATATTTGGATCGCCACTAACGATTACGGAATAAACGTGCTGAACCCGAAAACCGGGGTTATAAAAAAATACAGGTTCGATCCCAAAAATCCGAACGGCCCGAGTGAAAATTACATTAACTGTTTTTATGAAGACAAAAACGGAAATATTTGGATCGGTACATTTTCTAGCGGCATAGATATTTTTAATCCTTCCACAAACAAGTTTTCGCACCTCCGAGCCGACAACAGCGCGTTAGGTGGTAACGATATAATTTGTTTTAACAACGACCGAAAAGGTAATATTTTGATAGGAACAAAAAATGGCCTTAATATTTATAACCCCGAAACTAAAAGATTTACACTTTATACAGAAGTCGATGGCTTGCCTAACAATGTCATAAACGGAGTTGTAGAAGACAATTCGGGAAATCTTTGGATCAGTACCAATAACGGAATCTCGAAGTGCGACCCGAAAACTAAAAGTTTCAGAAACTATACAAATTACAATAATTTACAAGGTTTAGAATTTTACGGAAATGCCTTTTTAAAAACTAAAGACGGACAAATTCTTTTTGGCGGCGCTAAAGGTTTTAATACTTTTTATCCTGATAAAATGCCTTACAACCTTAGAACAGGGCCAATCGTTATAACCGGTTTCTACCTATTTAATAAGGAGATAAAGGTTAGCGACAATAAATCGCCGCTTAAACAATCAATAACTACTGCAAAAGAAATAACGCTTAATTACAATCAGGCAGTTTTTGGTTTCGAGTTTGCTTCACTGAATTATACTCTTGCCGCTCACAACAAATATGCTTATATCTTAGAAGGATTTGATACAGATTGGAATTACGTTGGTTATAATCGTTCTGCCACCTACACAAATCTTGATCCCGGAGAGTACACCTTTAAAGTTAAAGGATCAAATAATGACGAGGTGTGGAATGATAATATCAGGAGTATCAAAATTATTATCACGCCGCCGTTTTGGGGAACTTGGTGGTTTAGAATTATGAGTATGGCATTAATTGCCGGTTCTATTTTGGGTGTTTATCGTTACCGCACTCGAAGTTTGAAAGCGCAAAAAGTTAAATTAGAACGACAAGTAGAAGAACGAACAGACGAAGTGGTTCAACAAGCTAAACAACTTGAGGCCAAGAATAAGAAGTTGCAAACCCAATCCGAAGAACTGCAAGTACAATCGGAAGAACTGATTTCGCAAACAGAACATTTGCAGGTGCTAAATAATGAATTGCAAAAAGAACGCGAAAAAGCAGATTTGGCGAATCAGGCCAAAAGTATTTTTCTTGCTACCATGAGCCATGAAATACGCACGCCGATGAATGGAGTCGTTGGTGTAACTTCACTTCTTGCTGATACTGCTTTGGATGAAGAGCAAACAGAATATGTAAAAATTATTCGTGCAAGCGGAGATGCCTTGTTGGGTGTAATAAACGATATTCTTGATTTTTCAAAAATTGAATCCGGCAAGTTTGACCTTGAATATCATGATTTCGAACTGAGACATGCTGTTGAAGAGGTAATGGATATTTTCTCGACAAAAGCCGCTGAAAAAGATTTGGAACTGACTTATGAACTGGACAAGGATATCCCCGATTATTTACATACCGATTCGCTTCGCTTAAAGCAAATACTTATCAACCTCATAGGAAACGCAATTAAGTTTACCCAGCGCGGGGAAATATTTCTAAGAGTAGGCCTTTTTGAACAAGGGTTGGAGTCAAACCAACTTAAATTTGATGTGTGTGATACCGGGATAGGCATTTCAGACGAAAAGTTAGACAAATTGTTTAAAGCTTTTTCGCAAGTGGATACATCTACAACCCGTAGGTACGGCGGTACAGGGTTAGGACTGGCTATTTGCGAGAGATTGGTAAAATTACTGAACGGTAATATTAGCGTTAGCAGCAAGTTGAAGTCGGGCTCCACTTTTTCTTTTACAATAAAAGCGGAAAAAAGCCGAAAACAACCGGATACTTCGTTTGAATCGCTGAAATACAAACGTGTGTTGGTGGTTGATGATAATCTTCATAATCTTACCACGCTGAAAAATTATCTCGAAGATTTTGGATTGGATGTAATCCCGGCATTATCGGGTGCCGACGGACTGAAGTTAGCTTTAGAAGAAGAAAAACCGGACCTTGTTATTACCGATTTAAATATGCCTGATTTTAACGGAGTCCAATTGGCCGATAGTGTCAAAGTGCATTTACCCAACATACCGATACTACTGTTAAGCTCATCTTCCAATAATAGTAATCCGGAACTGTTTTACAGCGTGCTAACTAAACCTGTAAAACAAAAACAATTTTACAAAGTGGTTAGAGCAGGTTTGGAAGCAAAAACTATGGAGGCTGCTACCGAGCAAAAGATCACTCTTTTATCCGCTACGTTCTCAAAAAAATACCCTTTGGATATATTGTTGGCCGAGGACAACTTAATAAATCAACGCTTAGCCATCAAAATTTTAAACAAATTAGGATATGAGCCGGCGGTGGCAAATAACGGTTTAGAAGCTATAGAATTATTTAAGAAAAAGAACTACGACACCGTATTAATGGACGTATTAATGCCCGAGATGGACGGGTTGGCTGCCACTAGGTATATCAGAAAGCAATTTGCGAACCAACCGGTTATTATCGCTATGACTGCTAACGCATTACCGGAGGACAAGGAAAAATGTTTTAATGCCGGAGTGAATTATTATTTGCCTAAACCGGTGAATATTGAAGACTTGGTAAATATGTTGGAAAAAATAGCCTTAGAGTTAAGCTAAGCTGTCCGATAAATAAAAGCGTCTGTGTTTAACAGTTTACTCCACTTCTTCCTGCTCGATCCAATTTCCGTCTTCGCGAATAATACCTATCAATTCATCCAAGGCTTGTTCGGTATTAACGTTTTTCTTAACTACTTCCTTTCCGCGATAAAGGGTAATTTTCCCGGGGCCGGTTCCTACGTATCCGTAATCAGCATCAGCCATTTCACCCGGACCGTTTACAATACATCCCATGATCCCGATCTTCAAACCCTTTAAATGATCTGTTTTACTGCGTATCATCTGTGTTGTTTCCTGAAGATCAAACAATGTACGGCCGCAACTCGGGCATGAAATGTATTCTGTTTTTGAAATTCTTGAGCGGGTAGCCTGCAATATTCCGAAAGAAGTGCTTGTAATATTTTCAATCGGAACGTCCGCATCAATCCAAATTCCGTCACCAAACCCGTCAACTAACAATCCGCCACAATCAGTAGCAGCATAAAGTTGTAAATTGCTTGTTTCTTTCGATACAAATTCCTGTTCTTTACTTCCCCCAAGTATTTCGTCCGGTTCAATTCCTTTCAAATTTCCGTTAAAGGCTTTCGAAGCCTGATAACCGGGTTTTTCGGTCGTGTTATTTGGTTCTGCAACCGCATCGTAAGGCGTTGTGCCGGCGTCAGTCGACTCTGCATTGATTCCTGATGATATTGGGGCTCTTTCAAACAGATTCGAGGTTGTGTAAACCTGTTCTGCACTCGTGTCACTAAATATTTCCGTCGACTTAAGTTGCAATACGCTACTTTCAAGAGGCTTTGATTGCTTACTTTTTTGCACCTCAGCGTCTGCTAAGTCTGTTGCGCTATATTTTCTTCTGATTACTACCGGAATATTAATTCCGAAATTATCTAACTCGTGAAAAAATGAGCGCTGTTCGGCCATTCCGTGTTGCGAATTGGTTTCTAGGACAAAAACAATAGTATCATCTATAACTAAATTTTTAAAATCATCTGTAAACGTATCCGTTATTGACACCTGAACAAAATTGAGCGACGCGTCTTTAATCTCCGCACCTATAAATTCTTTTATGGCGAACAAAGGATGGCAATTTTTCTTTTGAGATAACCCTTTCCAAGTGCTGTAATTATATAATTGCTTTAAATTACCGGGCATAGTAAAAGAAGGCAACTCATCCGCTAAGTAAACAAAGTCCACCGATTGTTCACCCATGTTGTATTTGTCCAAAAAAGGGGAGTATACATATCCTACAGCGGCTAAAACACCGGGATCTTTCAAAATTTCGTTAGATATATTAACAATTACCCGCGGTACCTGATGCCCGCCGATAAAGGTGTTAAGTTCGGCGCTTTGCCGTTTCTTGTATTCGTATGGAGTAAAGCCGGTGGCTTCGGGCTTTGTGCTTTGAGCTTTGAGCTCTTGCTTCTTTTCCATTGATTCTTGATCCGCAAAGAATAAAGCTCTTCGTTCGTACCGTTCGGCTAAGGCTTTCGCCACCGGCGCTTCAAACTCCGGATCTTCGGTTAATGACACGCGAATAGTATCACCGAGTCCGTCCTCCAATAAAGTTCCTATACCTACGGCTGACTTAATACGTCCGTCTTCTCCGTCTCCTGCTTCCGTAACTCCTAAATGCAAGGGATAGTTCATTCCTTCTAAAGCCATTGTTTCAACCAGCATTCGATAAGCTTGAACCATTACCTGCGGGTTGCTCGACTTCATTGAAATTACCAGATTGTAATAATTTAAGTCCTCGCACATGCGGATGAACTCCATCGCCGATTCTACCATGCCGCGAGGCGTATCTCCGTAGTAACTCATAATCCGATCAGATAGAGAACCGTGATTGGTACCGATGCGCATTGCCGTTCCATACTCTTTACAGACCTTAACCAAAGGAGAAAACTTTTTATAAATACGATCAAGCTCTATTTGATACTCCTTTTCGGAGTATTCCAATTGGTGAAAACGCTTCTTATCAGCATAGTTGCCCGGATTTATTCGTACTTTTTCTACTATCCTTGCAGCAACTTCTGCAGCATTCGGGGTGAAATGTATATCTGCAATAAGCGGAACATTATATCCGCGTTTGCGCAACTCCCTTTTTATTTCGGCCAGATTTTGAGCTTCTTTTACGCTCGGTGCGGTAATACGCACATACTCGCAGCCGGCGTTAACCATTCGAATAGTTTGCTCGACAGTAGCCGAGGTATTCATGGTATCGGTGGTAGTCATACTTTGAATACGGATAGGATTTTTTCCGCCAAGGTTAACATCCCCGATAACAACTTCGCGGGTAAGATATCTTGAATATTCAGTTAAAGAGTTGCAATATTTTCCTTGAAGATCAGCAGCAGTTCCGACGGTCATTTAAGCAGTTTTTACTTATACAAAAGTATTTAAAAATTTTAAGTCGGGTGTTGTGAAGTTCTTCTTGATCGACGAAGTGCAGACTTCATTGTAAGGGAATCCCGGTTTGCAACAGCTTACAAGACTAACCTAACCAACGAAAGGAGTAAAGCTTTGAATACTTAAACCAACCTGTCTTTTACAACTACGGTGCCGGCAACTTTATCATGAAGACATTGTTGCTTGCGGTTCAGGAAACCGGTTAAATACCCTATTCCTAAGGTTAGCGATGATAAAACTTTGGATAAATTGCGCAAAAGAGACGTTTTAAGCGTGGGCCTGTTTCCGGTAATAGTACAAACGCGTAAGCCTAACCATAACTTTCCCAAAGTTCCTTGTTTTGCAGAGGCTTCCATAACAACTGCGTAAACAAATTTCAACACCGGCATGAAAACTAAAGCTGATAATGAAAGAAATAACGTAAAAGAGCCGGTGCCGGAAATTAAACCGGCAACTACAGCAATAAAGGCGTAAACCGCGGTTACTAGAAAATAGTCGATTGAAACGGCTAAGAGCCGAACGTCAAGGCTTGCGAAATATTGGGGAATAACAGCTTGAGAGTTGAAGTTGAATAACTGCCGCACAGCGGGGATTTCGTGCGCCTGCTTAAAGTCGTCCATCCCCTCAAGTTTTATAAATGTTGAGGCCTCTATTTTCAGAAGTTTTAATTCCTCAATCGTAAGCGGTCCTTCAGGCCTTCCGTTGACTACCGCGTAAAAGTGCATCGGGTTTAATAACGATTGACCTCGAAATCAGACAAGCCGCCTTTTAACTCAATTTCTATTTTTTTAAGGGACGAGCGATAGTTATCGGTAGTATA
>JAYULL010000141.1:0-31766 GCA_043763625.1 Sphingobacteriaceae bacterium
TAACCCGGATTTTGAATACTGTTCCGAGAATCATAATGAGCAACAAACTTTAGAGCCGAAATTTCAAGATCTAAGAGTACAATTAGACAAAAAACAAAGAGGCGGAAAAGCTGTTACACTAATCACCGGTTTTAAAGGTAACCAATCAGATTTAACAAATTTAGGTAAAAAGCTTAAGCAGAAGTGCGGGGTGGGGGGCTCAGTTAAAGACGGAGAAATTTTAATACAGGGCGATTTTAGAGATAAGATTATCGAACTGCTTAAAAATGATGGTTACAAAGTAAAAAAAACAGGAGGTTAGTAATCCATATAGTAGAACCTCGGTAAAAAAATTCTTCGACCTAAACCTTAAACTAATATTAAATTTTCTGCTTGTTCTTGCATATGAGAAAAAAAATGGCTTTCATTGTAAAAAATTCGCTTTTTTACAGCGTTTTTAAAACTAATTAAATTGAAACTTGTAGTTACATTTTCGCCTAAGCAGTAACGAAAATGTTATGGAAACCTAAGAATAATTTATTGTTAATTCAGAAATTATTTCGGTCGCAAAAATTAAAATACGACTAATCATATTATTAAATCTAAAACTAAAAACTAAAACTTAATTTAAAAAAAATGGCAACCGCACCAACAAAACCAACAACAGCGAAGAAAGAGAGCACCGGGTCAAATATTTTTGCCAGCTTAGCAATGGTTATTTGCATTGTAATAGGTTTCCTTTTGTGGAAATTTGTGATGGGTAACCCGTCTAACTTTGAAGGAGGAGACGCCGAAAATGGCCATCCGTTATCGGGTAATTATTTTGGAATGGTTTACAAGGGCGGTTTCATCGTACCCATTTTAATTGGGATGTTACTAATGGTAATCGTTTTTTCAATCGAACGTTTTCTTGTAATTAACAAGGCCGCCGGTACGGGTAACGTGGACGTTTTCGTTAAAAAAGTACAAAATTTTTTAAGCGCAGGAAACATTGAGGCTGCAATGGCAGAGTGCGATAAACAAAAAGGATCTGTAGCTAACGTAATTAAATCCGGCTTGAAGAAATACAAAGAAGTGGAGAGTGATCAAATTATGGACACTGAACAAAAGTGTTTAGCTATTCAAAAGGACATTGAAGAGGCAACAGCACTCGAAATGCCTATGTTGGAGCAAAACTTAACCATTATTGCTACATTGGTTTCTATCGGTACATTAATGGGCTTGTTAGGAACGGTAACTGGTATGATCAAGGCCTTCGGTTCACTAGCAACTGCAGGTGCTCCTGACCAAGCACAATTAGCGAACGGTATTTCTGAAGCACTTATTAATACCGCTACAGGTATTCTAACCTCAGCGTTAGCAATCATCATGTACAATATATTTACGTCAAAGATTGATAAGTTAACTTATTCAATTGATGAGGCCGGTTTCTCTATCGTGCAAACTTACGCCAGCACACATAAATAATAATAATAGTAAAGTTTTTGTTCCCGGACTTGTGGAAAGTCCGGGATTTTTTCATCACTATACTATCAACGAATTAAAAATACAAACTAACAATGCCAAGAGTTAAGATACCCAGAAAGAGTACGGCTATTGACATGACTGCGATGTGCGATGTGGCGTTTTTGTTGCTGACATTCTTTATTTTAACAGCAACTGCCCGTCAGCCTGAAGCCCTCCCTGTTGATACTCCCGGCTCTATAATAACAATGCCGCTACCCGATGTTGATGTAGCGACACTTACTGTAGGACAAGGTAAAGTGTTTTTCGGAGTAGCAGGTCAAAATGTTCGTGTAAGAACCTTGGAGATACTGGGAGAGGAATACGGTATTTCCTTCACTCCGGAAGAAAAAACACGGTTCAAATTGATGAATAATTTTGGAGTTCCGCTGGGTAACTTGAAACAGCTTATAGCTATGGACAACTCTCAGCGTATAAAAGCGGGTGTACAACCCGGTATTCCAACAGATACCACTGCAAACAGCGAGCTATATAAATGGATTCACGCTGCTCGTGTTGCAACAAAGGAAATTAATAATACTTCGCTCAGGTTTAGTATCAAGGGCGACGCTAAAGAAGAATATCCTGTGATTCAAAAAGTAATCGGTATCCTTCAAAAGCAAGAAATTAATAAGTTCAGTTTGATCACCTCGTTAAGAGGCGTAGAAAAGTAACAGGTAACTATTTTTAAAAGATAAGAATATGGCAGAATTAGACACCTCCGGCGGCGGTAGTAAGAAGGGCGGGAAAGTAAGGAGTAAAAAGCAATCGACACGCGTTGATTTAACGGCGATGGTTGATTTGGCTTTCCTTCTTATTACTTTCTTCATGCTCACTACCACCTTAGCAAAACCTAAAGCCATGGATTTGGCTATGCCGGATAAAGATGAGAAGAACGAACAAAAGATGGAAGTTGCGGATAATCGCACAATAAATTTATTGTTAGGAAAAGACAACAAAATAGAGTGGTTTATGGGGCAACCTACCGAACCGTTAACTCCTCCTAAAATCGAAGCTTACGGCAAAAATGGCATTAGAAAGATATTAGTAGAAAAAAATAAAGAAGTTATAGCCCAAACCGGCGACCCGAAAAAAGGATTAATTATATTAATTAAGCCAAGCGAAAAATCAAACTATAAAAACCTGGTTGATGTGCTGGATGAAATGAAAATAATTAATGCCCAAATTTATGCCATTGGTGATATTAGCCCCATGGAAGTTGAACTGCTTAAACGAGACGGTTTGTTCTAATATTTAGAAAGAAGAAATAAATGGCAAAATTAGATATTTATAACCCACAGTGGCTTGAGGTAGTATTTGCCGGTAGAAATAAGGCGTACGGCGCCTATCAGCTAAGAAGCGATAATCAGAAAACTACCAATCGTGCGCTTATTATCGGTTCAATATTATTCATTTTAGCAGTAAGTTCGCCTCTTATCGCAAAATATATAGGTTCCGGCAAAGAGGATGATGAAGCAACGAAGGTGACAGAAGTTGTATTAACCCCTCCTCCACCCTTAGATAATAAGGTGGTAACGCCCCCCCCTCCAAATCCTGAGCCGCCAAAGCCTAAAGTAAAACAATTAAAGTTTCCGCCGTTGGAGGTAGTTCCTAAAGAAAAAGTTCAAGAGGAACCGCCAACAGTAGAAGATTTGAAAGAAGCAGATCCCGGGCAGAAGAACTTGGAGGGCGATCCGAATGCAGACGTTCGTATTGATGAACCTGTAGGAACCGCTCCGCCAAGAGAAGCTGCCGTAACCGAAGATAACGGGGTTTATAACGTAGGTACCTTGGAGGTAATGCCGGAATTTCCGGGTGGTATGAACGCTTTTTATAAGTACGTTGGGAAGAACTATTCATATCCTGCGGCCGCTCAAGAACAAGGAGTTTCCGGTAAAGTAATTCTTAGTTTTATAGTTGAGAAAGACGGAAGTTTAACCGATATTAAAGTACTTAGAGATGTGGGATTAGGAACCGGGGACGCAGCAGTTAAAATGCTAAAGAAAGCGCCGCATTGGAAGCCCGGAGTTCAAAACGGACGAAATGTTCGCGTTGCATATACTTTACCTATCCAATTACAAACAGAGTTGGAACAATAGTGTGTTTCGCAATACTGATAGTGATAATACAAAGGAGAAATCGCCTGTAAAGCGATTTCTCCTTATTTTAGGGCTGGTGATGTTTGCATTTTATTTGGTTTTAGGATTGTTTATCATCTTTTGGGATAAGTTTCCGCTTCAGTTAGATAAGTCTTATCGCATAATGTTCGGGCTTTTACTTATCATATACTCTTTTTTCAGGTTCGTGCGACTGGTTCAGAGCAGAAAAGACTATTAAAATGAGAATTGAGACAACTCTTATTTTCGTACCGTTTTTTTGCTTGCTGGCCTCTTGTATTAGGCGAAATGAGAAAAACGACGAATCATATATTTCCGGTAATACCAAGATAGTTGCTGACGAAAGTTTTAGGCCCATTATTGAAGATGAATTATACATTTTTGAAAATACCTACACCACCGCTAAGCTCAATATTACATATCAGCCTGAAAATAGCTTGTTGCGGCAGTTACTGAATGATAGCGTAAAGGTTGTGGTAATGTCAAGGAAACTTAACTCGAACGAATCTAGAACCTTCAAGAAAAAAAATATCAAGATCAGAACAACACGCTTTGCTACAGACGGTATAGCATTAATTACACATCGATCTAACTTAGATAGCACTGTTACCGTTCAGGAAATTATTAATATTATGCAAGGAGAAAAAGGCGTAAAGATAAAAGGCCTCGTCTTTGATAATCCAAATTCAGGAACTGTAAGGTATCTGATGGACTTGGCTCATGTTAAACTTCTTCCAAAAGAAGGAGTCTATGCTTTAAAATCTAATCCTGAAGTAATTAAATACGTTTATAATAATCCCGGAACAATTGGTGTTATAGGAGTTAATTGGATGGAACAACCGGATGTTGCTTTAGAAAAGCAGGTTGCAGAACTAAAGATTATGGGAGTTAAAAATTTACCGGGAAACATTGGAAGTGATAATTTTTATCAACCCGATCAAACAAATTTAGCTTTAGGTTTGTACCCTTTGACCAGAGATTTATTTATAATAAATTGTCAGGGAGGGCCGGGATTAGGAAATGGATTTGCGTCTTTCTTGGCCGGTGAACAAGGTCAGAGAATAGTTTTAAAATCAGGTTTATTGCCTGACAAGATTCCTCCTCGAGAAGTTATAATCAGAAAAAAAATCAGTAAATAGAATATAGATATAATAGAAGAACAATGATAAAAAGAACAGTAAAACTTAGCTTAGCTTTTATAATGCTCGGTTCTGCAGTTTTTGCTCAGAGCATAAACGATGCAAAAAAGGCTATCGATGCAGAACAATTTCAAAAGGCAAAGAGCTTTCTTAAAAATCTTGCTGCCGCTAAACCCGATGCCGAAGCTTCCTTTTTTTTAGGCGATGTTTACTTGAAGACGGACTATGTAGATTCGGCTAGAGCCGCTTTTACAAAAGGGATTAGTGCCGATCCTAAATTTCCGCTTAACTATGTTGGCTTGGGAGCTATAGATTTAAGCACTAATAATGGTACCTCTGCAAAATCTAATTTTGATAAAGCCGTGTCGTTGGCAGGTAAAAAAGATGCGAAACCTTTTATATACATTGCCAGAGCCTATACTAAAGCTCAAAAGCCGGATTTTAAAATTGCTTTACAATATCTTGATAAAGCTAAAGCTGCAAACGGGAAAGATGCAGAAGTTTTTTTAGCACAAGGAGATGCTTATAGAGGTTTGATGGACCAAAGCAACGCTTTCAGCGCGTATCGCAATGCATTTGATTTAGATAAAAGTTTATTAAGAGCTAAGGTTGAGTTAGGTGTAATTACTAAACAGGCAAAAGCTTTTCAAGAAGCAACAGATGCTTTTAACAGCGTGATTGCGTTAAATGCAAATTACGGCCCGGCATACCGTGAATTGGCAGAAACGTATTATTTGTGGGCACAAGGAAAAAATGACGCTGATTATAATGCAAAAATTAAGCAAGCGCTTCAGTATTATACTAAATACATGGACCTTACCGATCGTTCACTAGAGTCTCGCATGCGCTTTGCCGACTTTTTAATCCTTGCACGAGAATATAAAGCTCTAGAGCAAGAATCACAAGAAATGTCAAAATTGGATAAAACTAATCCGCGAATTTTCAGATACTTGGGTTATTCCGCTTACGAGAACCAAAATTATCCTGCAAGCGTTCAGGCTCTTAAAGATTTCATGGCGAAGGTTGATCCTACTCGGGTAATTGCTCAAGATTATTTATACTTAGGAAGAGCTCAACTTAAAGCGGGGCAGGATTCTGCA
This sequence comes from Sphingobacteriaceae bacterium, assembly GCA_043763625.1. Lineage (GTDB taxonomy): Bacteria > Bacteroidota > Bacteroidia > Sphingobacteriales > Sphingobacteriaceae > Rubrolithibacter. The sequence goes on from JAYULL010000141.1 coordinate 5,839, forward strand.
GGAATAGCTACGCTTCGAAAAGCTATTGAGCTTGACTCAACGAATGTGGAGGGAATGTCTGAGGTTGGTAAGTTACTTTATGATTCGAAGAAATACGCTGAAGCAGCGGCTGCCTATGAAGCTTCTTTAACAGGTTCGAAGCCTGATTTATTAGATTATTATTACTTGGGGTCGTCTTACTATTGGTTATTTAACACTTTAAAGGCAGATAAGAAAAATCCCGATAAAGAAATTTTAGTAAAAGCAGATTCTGCGTTTAGTAAGCTTTTGGCAAGAACTCCGACAACAGAGCAAGGTTGGCAATTTAGAGGGCGAATTAACAGGTTAATGGATGATGAGGAAGATAGCCAAGGTTTAGCTTTCCCGTTTTACGAGAAATATATAGAAACTGTAACCGTTTCCAAGCCGGAAAAAGCTGCAAAGAATTCGGCAGGTTTAGTTGAAGCGTACACTTATTTAGGACTTGTTGAGGCAAAGAAGAATAAGAATAACACAAAAGCTTTAGACTATTTTAACAAAGGTTTGGCTCTTGCTCCCGGTGATGCAAACTTATTACAGGCCAAAAAAGCAGTATCTTCGGGTAACTAAATTTTATTATTAAGCATAACAACAAAGAGCTCTCTTGTGGGGGGCTCTTTATAGTTTAAATCTTTTATATTTGCGCAAAAAAATATGGAAACACAAAGTACCCCGGCAAGCTATCTTCCTATTGTTTTTCAAATAATAGTTGCTATGGGATTTGTTGTTTTTACCATGGTGGCTACGCACGCACTAGGCCCTAAAAGAAAAACGAAAGACAAGCTCACGCCTTTTGAATCAGGCATAGAGGTTGTCGGAAATGCTCGGCAGCCCTTTTCAATTAAATATTTTTTAGTGGCGATACTTTTTGTTTTGTTTGATGTTGAAGTGATATTTATGTACCCTTGGGCAGTAAACTTTAGAGAGATGGGTGTTAAAGGGATGATAGAAATGTTCATTTTTATGGGAACTCTTCTCTTAGGGTTTATCTATATTATTAAGAAAAAAGCCTTGGATTGGGAGTAGGAATATCAATTCCAAATTCTTTAAACCGGAGGTCCTGAGAGCAACAGTTCTTTAATTCTCGGCATATTCTTGACATAGGAAATATGCTTTTATAATTCGAAAGGCAATAGAAATGAGTGAAATAAAATTAGCAGAAGCGCCTCCGGGAATAGAAGGGTCAGGATTCTTTGCGACCTCTTTCGACAAAGTTATCGGGTTAGCCCGGTCTCATTCTTTATGGCCACTACCCTTTGCTACATCATGCTGCGGAATTGAGTTTATGGCTACTATGGGATCTCATTATGATATAGCCCGCTTTGGTTCTGAGCGTCCGTCTTTTTCGCCCCGTCAAGCAGATATGCTTTTGGTGATGGGAACGATCGCAAAAAAAATGGCACCTGTTTTACGGCAAGTATATATTCAAATGGCAGAACCGCGGTGGGTTGTAGCAGTTGGAGCATGTGCATGTAGCGGAGGAATTTTTGATTCGTATTCTGTACTTCAGGGTATCGATGAAATTATACCGGTAGATGTTTATGTTCCGGGTTGTCCGCCGCGGCCTGAAGCGATATTAAGCGGAGTGCTCAAACTGCAGGAGATGGTGAGAGAAGAATCCTTACGTAGAAGGAGTTCTCCTGAATACAATGAATTAATGGCAAAATACGGTATCCGCTAAATGGGTAAAATAAGTAATCAAGAAGTACTACAAAAATTGACAGCGAGCTTCGTCGACAAAATTTCAGTTCCGGCAGAACCTTTTGGACTGTTGACGTTTGAAACCGAAAAAGAAAATATCATTGAAGTTCTAACTTTTTTGAAGGAGGATAAAGAGCTGAGATATAATTACCTTACTGATATAACGGGTATTCACTATCCGGATACTAACCGCCCGATCGGTGTAATTTATCATTTACACAGCCTAACTAATAATGTACGTATTCGTATAAAAGTATTTTTAGAAGAATTTAGTTGTAAAATACCTACAGCTACTACGTTATGGCAAGGCGCAAATTGGATGGAACGAGAGACTTACGATTTCTTTGGAGTTGAGTTCGAAGGTCATCCTAATTTAGTAAGAATATTAAATGTTGACGATATGACGGTTTTCCCTATGCGAAAAGAATATCCGCTGGAAGACCCCAATCGAGTAGATAAAAAAGACTTTTTCTTCGGAAGATAAAATGAATCATCCAAGTACTATAGTACCGGAACAACTTCAGGAAACCACCACGCTTAATTTGGGGCCAACTCATCCGGCAACTCATGGAGTTTTTCAAAATATTTTAGAAATGGATGGTGAACGTATAATAAGCGGCGTTTCTACCATTGGTTATATCCACCGAGCATTTGAAAAGATTGCCGAGCACAGGCCGTTTTATCAAATTACTCCGTTAACGGATCGTCTTAACTATTGCTCATCGCCTATAAATAATATGGGATGGCACATGACGGTTGAGAAGCTTTTGGGAATTCAAACTCCAAAACGAGTGGATTATCTACGAGTGATTATAATGGAGCTGGCTCGTATTTCCGATCATCTTATTTGTAACGGAATTTTGGGCGTAGATACCGGTGCCTATTCCGGCTTTTTATACTTAATGGAAGAGCGGGAGCATATTTATGAGGTTTACGAGGAAATATGCGGAGCTCGCTTAACAACAAACATTGGAAGAATTGGCGGGTTTGAGCGTGATTGGAACGAGGCGGCTTTTGCTAAACTTAATAAGTTTTTGAAAAACTTTCCTCCGATTTTAAAAGAGTTTGAAGAGTTGTTTAACAGAAACAGAATTTTTATAGATCGTACTTCCGGTGTTGGCGCTGTTGACCCGGAAACTGCTTTAAATTACAGTTGGAGCGGTCCTATTCTTCGCGCTACAGGTGTTGATTACGATGTTCGTGTTAATGAGCCTTATTCTTCTTACGAGGATTTTGATTTTGAAATCCCGGTAGGAACTTCCGGCGATGTGTACGATCGGTTTATTGTTCGTAACGAAGAGATGTGGCAAAGCGTAAGGATTATAGAACAAGCTTTGAAAAAATTGGAAAAGGAGCCGAAAGGTATTTTTCATGCAGACGTTCCGGAATTTTACCTCCCGCCAAAGGAGGAAGTTTACAATAACATGGAAGCACTAATCTATCACTTTAAGATAGTGATGGGCGAGGTGGATTCCCCGAATACAGAGGTATATCATTGTGTAGAAGGGGGAAATGGAGAATTAGGTTTTTACTTGGTAAATGATGGCGGGCGCACTCCATATCGCCTGCACTTCCGCCGCCCTAGCTTTATTAATTACCAAATGTACGCTCCTATGAGCAGCGGGATGTTTTTGTCGGATGCGATTATTAATATGAGTAGTTTAAATGTAATTGCAGGAGAATTAGATGCTTAGTTTATCTCAAACCGAGGAAGTAATTTTTACTCCGGAACTGATAACAAAATTTAACGAAATAGTTTCAAGATATCCGGAAGGAAAACAAAAATCGGCGTTGCTGCCCATTTTGCATTTAGTACAAGCCGAATATGGTTGGATAAGTATTCCGGCGATGGATAAGATAGCCGACTATCTTGATATACAACCAATAGAGGTTTATGAGGTAGTTACTTTTTATACTATGTTCTTTTTGAAGCCTTCCGGGAAATATGTTTTAGAAGTTTGCCGCACCGGACCCTGTTGTTTGGTGGGCGCCGAAAAGCTAATGAAACTTATTGAAAAGAAGTTAGGCGTTAAAGAAGGCGTAGTTACCGAAGACGGATTATTCAGTTGGAGAGGAGTAGAGTGCTTAGCGGCTTGCGGAATGGCTCCGGTTTTGCAGATTGGCCCTGAATACACTTTTTATGAGAACCTTACTGAAGCTAAGGTTGATGAGTTGATAGATAGTTTAAAATTAACAACTGCCGTAATCCGGTAGAAGAAATTGGCTGACAGATGGCTCGAAAGCTATTATTAGAACATATAAACGTGCCCGGGATAAACACCTTTGATGTGTATCGACAAAGAGGAGGTTATCGCGCGGTAGAAAAAGCTTTAAAAACAATGTCTCCCGAAGATATTGTTGAAGAAGTTAAGAAATCCGGTTTACGCGGAAGAGGAGGCGCAGGTTTTCCTACAGGTATGAAGTGGAGCTTCTTAGCAAAGCCTGAAGGCAAACCCAGATATCTAGTTTGCAACGGCGATGAATCTGAACCGGGAACTTTTAAAGACCGGTACCTTATGACTTACATTCCTCATCTTTTAATTGAAGGAATGATTGTTTCAAGTTTTGCCTTAGGAGCTAAGACTTCATATATCTATTTACGGGGCGAAATGATGCCTCAAATTCGCATTCTCGAAAAAGCCATTGCCGAAGCGAAAAATGCCGGATTTTTAGGTAAAAATATTTTAGGTACCGGTTATGATTTAGAACTTTACGTTCAACCCGGCGGCGGTGCTTACATTTGTGGTGAAGAAACGGCATTGATTGAATCGCTGGAAGGCAAAAGAGGGAACCCACGGATTAAACCTCCCTTTCCGGCAATTTCAGGTTTATATAACTGTCCCACGGTAGTTAATAATGTAGAATCTATTGCAGCTACAGTTCCGATTATTAATGATGGCGGAAACGAGTATGCAAAAGTTGGAGTCGGCCGTAGTACCGGAACTAAATTAATTTCTGCATCCGGAAATTTAAATAAACCCGGAGTTTACGAAATTGAGTTAGGTGTTACTGTAGAAGAATTTATTTATTCTGATGAGTATTGCGGAGGAATTGCAAGCGGAAAAAGCTTAAAAGCAGTAGTTGCGGGAGGATCTTCAGTTCCGATTTTGCCTGCTAATCTTATATTAAAAACAGCAACCGGCGAAAGTCGCTTAATGAGCTACGAATCCTTAGCTGAAGGTGGTTTTGCTACGGGAACGATGTTGGGCTCCGGCGGTTTTGTTGCTTTCGACGAAGATCAGTGTATTGTTCGAAACACTTGGAACTTTTCCAGATTCTATCATCACGAAAGTTGTGGTCAATGTTCGCCTTGTCGTGAAGGAACCGGATGGATGGAGAAAGTACTTCACCGCCTGGAATACGGACACGGCAAGCTAAGTGATTTAGATCTACTCGTAGATGTAGCTAAGAAAATAGAAGGAAATACAATCTGCCCGCTCGGGGATGCTGCCGCTTGGCCCGTAGCAAGCGCTATTCGTCATTTCAGAGATGAGTTTGAATGGCACGTGACAAATTCTAAAGAAGCAATGGAACGAAATTACGGGCTTGCTCGATATGCGGATCCGTTACCAAGGCCGGAAGCAGTAGTTTGAGGAAAAAGGTAAACAGACGCAAAGAGTTAACCGGTAACAGGTTTTTTTAATTTTGACTTTTAACTTTTGAATTTCTGAATGGTTAAGGTAAGTATAGACGGGATAACGGTAGAAGTAGAACCGGGAACGTCAATTCTGAATGCTGCAAGGCAGATAGGAGGTGAAATTGTTCCGCCGGCTATGTGCTATTATTCTAAGTTAGAGGGAACCGGCGGGAAATGTCGTACCTGTTTGGTTAAGGTTATTAAAGGATCAGAAAAAGATCCTCGACCTATGCCCAAATTGATTGCTTCATGCCGTACTGCTGTAATGGATGGGATGGAGGTTCAAAACATTACTTCGCCGGAAGTAATTGAAGCTCGAAAAGGTGTAGTTGAAATGCTGCTTATTAATCATCCTTTAGATTGCCCGGTTTGCGATCAGGCAGGAGAATGCCATCTACAAGATTTAGCGTACGAACACGGTACGGAAAGTACGCGTTATGAATTTGAGCGACGTACTTTTGATCGAATAGATATCGGCGATAAAATCCAGTTGCACATGACGCGTTGCATTTTGTGCTATCGCTGTGTTTACACGGCAGATCAGATCACTAATAATCGTGTTCACGGGATTTTAGGACGAGGAGATGCAGCGGAAATCTCAACCTACATTGAGAAAGTTATTGATAACGATTTCTCCGGAAATGTAATTGATGTTTGCCCCGTAGGCGCCTTAACCGATAAAACGTTCCGGTTTAAACAGCGTGTTTGGTTTAGTAAGCCTGTTGAAGCTAATTGCGATTGCAAGACTTGTTCCGGCAAGGTCACGTTATGGTATAAAGGCGAAGATGTTATTCGTGTAACCGCCCGAAAAGACCAATTCGGCGAAGTAGAAGAATTTATCTGCAACACCTGCCGTTTCGATAAAAAGAAAACTAGCGATTGGGTTATTGAAGGTCCGAGAAAGATTTCAAACAGATCTGTGATCTCGGCCAATCATTACGAAACCTTAGAACCGCTTCCTGTTGTTCCCAAAAATCCGGCATTGATCGAAGCAAATAAGGAAGAGTTTGAAAGAGCAACAAAAAATTAAATGGAATTAGCATTTGTAATAGAAAAGTTCGCTTTGATTACCGTGATTTTTGCGATTAGTTTGGGAATTGCCGCGTACTCAACATTAGCAGAACGGAAAATTGCCGCCTTTCTTCAAGACAGGGTTGGCCCGCATCGAGCCGGTCCCGGAGGAATGTTTCAACCCATTGCCGACGGCATAAAAATGTTTTTTAAGGAAGAAATTATCCCGACAGAATCAAACCGTTTTTTATTTATTGCCGGCCCTTCGCTGGCGATTTTAACAGCTTGCATTGCCAGTGCGGTAATCCCTTGGGGACAGCAGTTGACCATCGGTGATAGAGTAATCGACCTTCAAGTAACGGATATAGACGTAGGCGTTTTATACCTTTTTGGTGTAGTTTCTTTAGGAGTTTACGGAGTTATGATTGGCGGATGGGCTTCAAATAATAAATTCTCTCTGATGGGTGCTATCCGAGCTGCGTCTCAGAATATCAGCTACGAAATCGCGATGGGTTTATCCATTATTGCGTTGCTTTTAGTAACCGGAACCTTGTCGTTGAAAGAAATAGCTGCACAGCAATCAGGGTTTTTAAATTGGAATATTTGGTCCCAACCTTTAGGATTTTTAATATTCCTGATTTGCGCTTTCGCGGAAACTAATAGAACACCGTTTGATTTACCGGAGTGCGAAACTGAACTTGTAGGCGGGTATCATACAGAATATTCATCGATGAAATTAGGCTTTTATTTATTCGCCGAATATATCAACATGTTTATATCTTCTGCAGTAATGGCAACATTATATTTCGGAGGATACAACTTTCCTTTTATGAACGATTTAGGGCTTTCTTCAAACCTGGTCACTATAATCGGTGTAGTATTTTTCTTTGCGAAAATATTTTTCTTTATTTTCTTTTTCATGTGGGTGCGGTGGACGGTTCCTCGTTTTCGATATGATCAATTAATGAATTTAGGATGGAAAGTTCTTATTCCTTTAGCAATCGCAAATATTTTTTTAACAGGAGTTTGGCTTACCGTAAAGGATATGTTGTTTAAATAGTAAAAGCCGAGGACAAAGAGCTTAAAGCAAAAAAGAAAAGTTATGAATAGTATAAGTGGTGGGATAAGAAAGCGTATGAAATTTGAAATGAACCTTTCTGCTTTTACCTTTTACCTTTTACCTTAATATGGAATCTTTAACCAACAGAAAAAAAGTATTAGAACAGAAACCCATGAATTTTTGGGAGCGCATTTATTTGCCTTCCATCTTCAAAGGCATGGCTATTACTTTCATGCATATGTTCAAAAAGAAGGAAACCGTTTTTTATCCTGAAGTTGAACGACCGATATCTGAAAACTGGCGAGGTTTGCATTCTCTTAAAAGAGACGAGCAAGGTAGAGAACGCTGCACTGCATGCGGCTTATGTGCTTTGGCCTGTCCGGCTGAAGCAATTACCATGATTGCATCCGAGCGAAAGAAAGGTGAAGAGCATTTGTATCGCGAAGAAAAGTATGCGGCCGTTTATGAGGTAAACATGTTACGTTGTATTTTTTGCGGTTTGTGCGAAGAAGCTTGCCCTAAAGAGGCGATTTATTTAGACGGCCCCTATTTAACTGCAGATTATTTACGTAAAGATTTTATTTACGGCAAAGACAAATTAGTAGAAGCTCCGTTAGCACAATAAAATTTATACCTTTGCCCCCGGTTTTTTGCACGGGCAGAGAAAATTATAGGTTAATGAACGTATCCTTATTCTATTTAGTAGCCTTCTTATCAATCTTTTTTTCGCTGCTGGTTATCTTTTCGAAGAATCCCATCCATAGTGTTTTATATCTCATTATAACCTTCTTTACTTTTACCGTTCACTACATACTTCTTAACGCTCAGTTTTTAGCAATCGTTAATTTTATCGTTTACATGGGAGCTATAATGGTGCTTTTCCTGTTTGTGCTCATGCTTTTAAACCTGAATGAAGATACGGAGCCAATGAAGTCAAATTTATTGAAGATCGTAGGCGTAGTTGCCGGAATGTGCCTGCTCGTCACGCTCGCCGGTTCAGTAAAAGCTTTAAACAATTCTGCTCCTGTGGTTCTGCAAAATCCAAATCTGGGGTTAGTAAAAAATCTTGGTAAAGTACTTTTTAACGAATTTTTGCTCCCTTTCGAAGTTTCGTCTCTCCTACTGCTTTCGGCAATGGTCGGAGCAGTTTTATTGGCAAAAAAAGAACCCAAAAAAGCATAATGGAAACAGTCCAAGCAATACAAAGCGTTCCTATAAATCATTATATTTTATTCAGTGCTATAATTTTTACCATTGGTGTTGTAGGTGTTCTAATTCGCCGAAATGCCATTGTAATTTTTATGTCGATAGAGCTTATGCTTAACGCTGTTAATCTTTTACTTACTGCTTTTTCAGCTTATCGGGGCGATGCATCAGGGCAGGTTTTTGTATTTTTTATAATGGCTTTGGCGGCCGCCGAAGTTGCAGTAGGTCTAGCCATTATTGTGATGATTTATCGCAATACCGGTTCAATCGACATTAATGTACTGAATCGATTAAAGTGGTAAACGAAAAGTTTTAAGAATTTAGATTTAATAGCACTCCATGATAAATTTAGTCTGGTTAGTTCCTTTATTTCCTTTACTCGGATTCTTGATTATTGGATTGGGCCGAAACGTTTTGCCTAAAGGTGCTGTCGGATTTATCGGAAGTTTAATTGTGCTTTTATCCTTTGGAATAAGTTTGGGTATCTTCTTCGAACTTAACGCTTCAGCGACTAAAACTTTCGTTATCCCGTTTTTCGATTGGATTCAAGTCGGAAGTCTTTCAATTCCTTTTTCGTTTCAAATCGATCCCTTAAGCTCCTTAATGCTATTAATAATAACCGGAATAGGTTTTTTAATCCACGTTTACTCCATCGGCTACATGCATCATGATGCCGGTTTTGCTAAGTTCTTTTCTTATCTAAATCTGTTTGTATTCTTCATGTTGCTATTAGTTTTGGGCTCCAATTACGTAGTGATGTTTATAGGTTGGGAGGGAGTGGGGTTGTGTTCCTATCTGCTTATCGGCTTTTGGTTTACTAACGGAGCTTATGCAAGCGCCGCAAAAAAGGCTTTTGTTATGAATAGAATTGGCGATTTAGGCTTTCTGATCGCAATATTTTTGATTTTCACACATTTCCGCAGCGTAGAATTTAGCCAAGTATTCTCGCAAGCAGCTTCTTTCATGCCCGGTCAGGGAACAATGGTTTTAATTACCGCGTTATTGTTTTTAGGTGCTACCGGTAAGTCTGCTCAAATTCCCTTATTTACTTGGCTACCCGACGCGATGGCCGGCCCTACTCCGGTTTCAGCCTTGATACATGCCGCAACTATGGTAACGGCGGGCATTTACATGATAGCTCGTTCTAATATTCTATTTACTCAAGCTCCACAAACCTTAGAAGTTGTAGCAATTATAGGTTTAGCTACCGCCATTCTTGCTGCTACTATAGCAGTAACTCAAACTGATATTAAAAAAGTGTTGGCTTATTCAACGGTTTCTCAATTGGGGTACATGTTTTTGGGATTAGGGGTTGGAGCTTACACCGGAGCTTTTTTCCACGTTATCACCCACGCCTTTTTTAAAGCCTTGTTATTCCTTGGTGCCGGATCTGTTATCCACGGTATGAGCAATGAGCAAGATATGCGTTTGATGGGCGGATTGAAAAAGAAGCTTCCCGTTACGTTCATTACTATGTTCGTGGGCACAATTGCTATCTCTGGTATACCTCCTTTTTCAGGATTCTTTTCTAAGGACGAAATTTTAGCTCATGTATATGACCACAGCAAAGTGCTTTGGGTTATTGGAGTTATAGGAGCAATGCTCACAGCTTTTTACATGTTCCGTATGTTGTTTCTTACTTTCTACGGCAACTTTCGCGGAACACACGATCAAGAACATCATCTTCATGAATCCCCGGTATCAATGACAATACCTTTAATTGTCTTAGCTGTTCTATCTGCAATAGGCGGACTCATCGGCATTCCGGAAGTACTGGGCGGCGATCATTGGTTAGCAAGATTTTTAGGTCCTGTGTTTGAAGCTTCAAGCCAATTGTCTGATAAAGCTCATTTAAATCATAACACAGAATACATGTTAATGGCAATTTCTGTAGCCTTAGCTTTAGTTGCTGCTTTTGTAGCCTATAACATATATATCGTTAAAAAGCAGGTGCCGGTAGCGGATTCAGTTATGCGGTCCGGTTTTTATAAGCTTTCTTATAACAAATACTATATAGACAATTTATATGAAAGTCTGATAACTAAACCCCTCAACGCCCTATCGGGGTTTTTTTATAAGGTGATTGATAAAGCAGGAATAGACGGTATAGTAAACGGATTCGGAAGTTTTACAAACGAAGCAAGTAAAGGATTTCGCCTATTGCAGAGCGGAAACATAGGCTTTTATATTTTTATGATGATCGCCGGAATAGTGGCCATGTTGGTTTACGGATTTTATAACATTTAATAAGACAGGGATAGTAAGATAAATGGAAATACTTCTGCTTATATTTTTACCCTTGTTAGGGGCAGTAATTGCAGGCTTGGCCGGTAAATCTCAAGCGGCAAAAACAATCGCTCTAATATCTTCATTAATTTCGTTAGCGCTAACCGGTTATTTGTTGTCCGTTTTTAATCCTCAAAACGGAGTTCAATTTTCGGTTGATCTTCCTTGGATCCCTACAATAGGAACGCGATTTAAAGCCGGTATCGACGGCATAAGTATTTTACCCGTTTTGTTAACAAACGGCTTAATGCCTTTAATAATTCTTTCAAGCTTCAAGCACTATTACCAAAAACCCGGTGCTTTTTATGGATTAATTCTTTTTATGCAATCCGGCTTACTGCTTGTATTTACAGCTTTAGACGCTTTTCTTTTTTATATCGGTTGGGAGGCAGCCCTGATCCCCATCTATTTTATTTGCGCAATTTGGGGTGGCGAAAACAGAATTAAAGTGAATCTGAAGTTTTTCATCTACACTATTTTCGGAAGCTTGGTGATGTTGGTTGCCATAATTTATCTCTATACTCAAACTCCTGATCATTCTTACGACATCAGGTCCATATATAGTTTGACAATAGATGAGGGAACTCAAACATGGGTTTTTTGGGCCTTTTTTCTAGCTTTTGCAATTAAAATGCCGGTGTTCCCCTTTCACACTTGGCAGCCCGACACCTATACCGAAGCTCCTACAACGGGCACTATGCTACTTTCAGGCATTATGCTGAAAATGGGTATTTACGGAGTTATTCGCTGGCTTATCCCGGTCGCTCCGCTCGGCTTTTTACAATGGGGACAAACTGCTTTAGTTTTATCAATAATCGGAATTGTATATGCTTCAATTATAGCCTTCACTCAAAAAGATATAAAGAGGGTGGTAGCATATTCTTCTATTGCCCACGTAGGATTAATAGCAGCAGGAGTTTTCGCTTGGAACCGACAAAGCTTGCAAGGTGCGATGATTCAGATGGTAATCCATGGTATTAACGTGTTTGGTTTGTTTTTTATAATGGATATTATTATCAGGAGGCTTAACACTCGCGACTCCTATTTAATGGGCGGTATCGCAAAGCCGGCACCTCGATTCGCCCTAGCCTTTTTAATTATTCTTTTAGGAACGGTCGCACTTCCCTTAACTAACGGGTTTATCGGCGAATTTCTGTTATTAATGGGAGTTTATAACTACAATATATGGTATGCAGCTGTTGCCGGATTAACAATAATCTTTGGTGCAGTTTATATGTTAAGACTGTATCAAAGAGTAATGCTCGGTAATACTAACGATGCTACTGTAGGTTTTCCCGATATCGAGGGAGCAGAAAAGCTAATACTGTTCATCGTTTGTATACTAATAGTGGCAATCGGTGTTTATCCTAAGCCGCTACTCGATCTGTCAGGCCCGGCAGTTAGCGAATTACTTGATTTCGTGGGCACAAGGATTCAAACCTTACATTCAATTAAACGATGGGCTCTTTAATAACAATATCTCTTTTAGCAATTGTTATACTGTATTTAGGCCTTTTTAAGGCTAACAAGTCTTTATTGCCGGTTTCAGTATTAGGGTTATTAGGAGCTTTAGTCTTTGCAGTATCTGAATGGAATTCTTTTGCGCCGCCGATTTACAGCGGCATGATACAGTTCGATAATTTCGCGATAGCATTTTCAGGAATAACCATCTTTTCTACAGTGTTAATTTTTCTACTGTCGAAAGACTATTTCGAAGTCATTAGCGAAAATGTGGCCGAATATTATTCGATAATATTATTTGCCCTTGCCGGGATAATTGTAATGGTTTCTTATCATAATCTTTCGATGCTTTTTATTGGGATAGAGATTATGTCTGTGAGTCTATATATACTTGCCGGAATTAAGAAACGTGATTTTGCTTCTAATGAAGCAGCTTTAAAATATTTTCTCATGGGAGCTTTTTCTACCGGCTTTCTGCTTTTCGGTATTACACTGCTTTACGGCGCAACAGGTTCATTTGATTTAGACGGAATAAGATTATACTTGCTTGCAAACCCCACTAATTTGACGCCTTTGTTTTATAGCGGAGTAATTTTGCTTATTGTAGGTTTATGTTTCAAAATCGGAGCGGCGCCTTTCCATTTCTGGGCACCTGACGTGTATGAAGGCTCTCCTACACTTATAACAACATTTATGAGTACCGTTGTTAAAACCGCCGGTTTTGCTGCTTTTTTACGACTTTTCTCTTTCTGCTTTGTTCCGCTTCAAGATTTTTGGATGCCTGTTTTACTTGTTATTACTATCATCACCCTATTTATAGGCAACATTACTGCAGTTTATCAACAAAGCATGAAACGCATGCTTGCATATTCAAGTATATCGCATGTAGGGTATATGCTATTTGCCATTGTTGCCTTGGGTAAAAACTCCGGCAACTCGGTTTTTCTTTATGCCGCTGCTTATTCAGTAGCTTCGATAATTGCATTTGCGGTAGTAATTCTTCTTCAAAAGCAAACAGGTTCCGATACTTTCGAAAGTTTCAACGGACTCTCAAAAAAGAATCCTTTTCTTGCGTTTACTTTAACAATTGCCATGCTTTCGCTCGCCGGAATTCCGCTTACTGCCGGTTTTATAGGTAAATTTTTGATGTTTGGCCAAGCCTTAGAGCAGTATCATTTATGGTTGGTTATAATAGCGGTGGTTAATGCTTCGATAGGCATTTACTATTATTTCAAAGTTATAATTGCGATGTACTTTAGAGATAACGAAATGCTGCACTTAACCGTTCCTGTCTACTATCGATTGGTGCTTACTCTTTCTACCGCGATAACTATTCTACTGGGCGTGTACCCGGGTCTTTTAACCAACCTTCTCTGATTAGTTAAATCTAAATTAATTAATATTCGTAGCTTTACGGGTATTGAAAATATGCAAGAGGTCTGGAGTTTCCTGCAACATGCAGTAGATGCCGAAAAGTTACTTAGAGAGGGTGGGTTTTACGTTCTTCTTTTTGTAGTGTTTGCCGAGACCGGGCTTTTCTTCGGATTTTTTCTTCCCGGAGATTATTTGCTTTTCTTATCCGGACTTTTTGCTGCTACCGATCGTCTTGATGTATCTATTACAGTGCTAATAATCGGGCTTATTATCGCTGCAATATCCGGCAATTTCGCCGGCTATTTCTTCGGCCGACGAACAGGCCCTTTGTTGTATCAACGCAAAGATTCGTTTTTTTTTAAGAAGAGATACTTAGTCGCGGCAGAACAATATTATAATAAACAAGGCGCTTTCGCTTTAATCATGGGTCGTTTTATTCCCATTGTACGTACGTTTGCACCTATTTTTGCCGGTGTGGTAAAATTGGATGTTAAAAAGTTTGCGTTGTATAATATCATTGGAGCCGTTCTTTGGATATCATCACTAACTTTGCTGGGTTATTTTTTGGGTAGAAAGTTTGAATCACAAATAGAAAAATATTTGGGATATATCATTTTCGGATTCGTAATAATAACCACAATTCCTTTAATCTGGACTTACATAAAATCCCGAATTCCGGTACGTGCCTCTCAAAAAGACAAATTGAACAAAATATAATATTATGAGCAAACACCCTTGGCATGAAGTAAGCCCCGGCGACAGCCTTCCTGCAATTGTACATGCAATCATAGAGATCCCGAAAGGTTCAAAAGCTAAATACGAAATTGATAAAGAATCTGGTTTGTTGAAGTTAGATCGCGTGTTGTTTTCGTCCGTAATGTATCCTGCAAACTACGGGTTCATTCCTAAAACATATTGTGACGATCATGACCCGCTTGATATATTAGTTTTATGTTCTGTAGATGTTTACCCGATGTCGATAATAGAGGCGAAAGTGATAGGGGTTATGCACATGGTAGATAACGGTGAGCAGGATGATAAGATAATTGCAGTTGCAAAAAACGATATGTCTGTCAACTATATTAATGACTTAGAAGAACTGCCGCCGCATACTATGAAAGAAATTGTTCGTTTTTTCCAAGATTATAAGGCTCTTGAGCACAAAAACGTAACTATAGAGCAATTAATGGGCAAAGAAGAAGCTTTAAGAGTTATTAAAGAAAGCCTTGAACTTTATCAATCTACCTTTGTTGTAAACAGTTAATATATACATGGGCTTTCAGATTTTCTGGACATTTTTTCTTGTTTTTCTAAACGGATTTTTTGTGGCTGCAGAGTTTGCCATTGTAAAAGTTCGCAGCTCGCAAATAGAAATTAAGGTAAAGTCCGGTAGCCCCGTTGCGAAAATTGCGCGGCATATTACCCATCATTTGGATAATTATCTTGCTGCTACTCAATTGGGTATCACTCTTGCTTCATTAGGTTTGGGTTGGGTAGGCGAAAGTGTTATGGAACATCTCTTGGATTCCGGAATGCACGCACTGGGTTTTGGAGCAGCTTTTACAACATCTTTTTCGCAGACTGCATCGCCCATAATCGCCTTCGCGATTATTACTGTTCTTCATATAGTATTCGGAGAGTTGGCTCCAAAATCGTTAGCCATACAGCGTCCCATAGGTGTTACAATGGGCATAGCCTATCCTTTATATGTCTTTTATCTTGTATTCCGTCCGTTTATTTGGGCTCTTAACAGCCTAGCCAATCTTCTCCTTAAGGCGTTCGGCATTGGGGCAGTAGGTGGTCACGAATCAAGTCATAGCTCAGAAGAGTTGCAATATCTGCTTGATCAAGGCAAGGAGAGCGGAGCGCTCGACACCTCGGAGCATGAGTTGATTAAAAATGTTTTCGATTTCAATGAACGCGTCGTAAAAAATATTATGGTGCCGCGAACAAAGATATCGGGCGTTGAGTTAAGTACGGAACCTGCAGAATTACTCGATACTATTATAAAAGAAGGTTATTCTCGAATCCCGGTTTACGATGAAACAATCGATAAAATTATGGGAATAGTTCACGCAAAAGATATTCTTCCTATACTAGCCGCCGACAGGGAAATCGTCCTTAAGGATTTAATACGGAAACCTTATTTTATACCGGAAACTAAGAAGATTAATGATCTTTTAAACGAACTTCAACAAAAAAGAATACAAATAGCCATTGTTTTAGATGAATTTGGCGGAACTGCGGGTATGGTTACCCTTGAAGATATCGTGGAAGAAATTGTCGGAGAAATTCAAGATGAATATGATGAAGAGAAACCTATTGTTGAAAAGGTTTCGGACACTGAATTCATAGTTAACGCTACCGCTTCAATTTACGACGTGAACGAGTTTTTACCCCACGATTTACCGGAAGACGGCGATTACGATACCTTGGCAGGCTTGGTGAGCGATGTGTTCGGTAAAATTCCCGAAGTGGGCGATTACAGGGAATTTATGGGGTACAATTTAACAATCCTGAAAAAGGCCGATCAAAATATTGAATCTGTAAAACTCGAACTTATTATAAACGAGTCTGATGCCTTGGATCTTCGCTAATTCAAGCTTATGCATTTGTTTTATACTCCCGATATTATAGGCGACACCTATACGCTAAACGAAGAAGAAAGCAAGCATTGTATTAAGGTTTTAAGACTAAGTACAGGAAATGAAGTCAGGCTGATAGACGGCCAAGGTGGTTTTTATGTTGCGGGTATTGTTAATACTAATCCCAAGGCCACTAAAGTAAAAATCCTGCAAGTACAAAAGGAATATGGAAAGCGCAACCATAGGCTTCACATTGCAATTGCTCCCACAAAAAATATAGATCGTTTTGAGTGGTTCGTAGAAAAAGCTACTGAAATAGGAATTGATGAAATTACACCAATAATTTGCGCTCGATCTGAACGCAAAGAAGTAAAAGTGGAGCGTTTAAACAAAGTAATTACCTCTGCCGTGAAGCAATCTATAAAAGCTTATTATCCCAAATTAAACAATGCAAAAAATTTCAGCGACGCAATTAAAACAGTCAATTGTAATCAAAGATTTATGGCACATTGTAATACAGGAAATAAGGTTGAAATGTCAGAAAGGTTGGTGAAAGGTAAAAGTTACCTTGTGTTAATCGGGCCGGAAGGAGATTTTACTGAAAATGAGATAAACCAAGGACTTAGTAGCGGGTTTATTCCGGTAACATTAGGGGAGAGCAGACTAAGGACTGAGACAGCAGCCTTAGAAGCATGTTTTGAAATTAACTTTTTAAATAGATGAAACGACAAGTTTTTGGGCTACTACTTGCCGGACTTGTATTTTTAGGATCGAGATCTGCTTCCTACAAAATCGCAAAGTTAAAATATAATGGCGGCGGCGATTGGTACGCAAACAGAACTGCTTTACCGAATTTGATAACTTTTTGTAATAAGAGTTTGGGAACAAATTTCGACACACAAGAAGCTATCGTTGAAGTCGGAAGTTCTGAGATTTTTAATTACCCTTTTGTATACATGACCGGCCACGGGAATGTGCAGTTTAGTTCTTCCGAAACTGAAAATTTGCGCAAGTACCTGATTGGCGGCGGTTTTTTACATATTGACGATAACTATGGTCTTGACAAATTTATTAGGCCCCAAATGAAAAAGGTCTTTCCGGATCTTGAATTTATTGAGTTACCGATTAATCATCCTGTTTATAATCAAAAGTTTAAATTTTCGGCAGGTTTACCTAAAATTCACGAGCACGATAATAAAAGGCCTCAGGGTTTCGGGTTAATTTATAAAGGAAGGATAGTGTGTTATTATACTTACGAATGTGATTTGGGAAATGGTTGGGAGGATTACGGAACCTATCCCGACGATACAGAAGAATCTCGTCAAAAGGCTTTAAAGATGGGCGCAAACCTTGTTCAATATGCTTTGACTCAATAAAAAAGGGCTGAAAACTTCAACCCCATTTCATGCTACTAGAATATTGTTTATTTAGCTTTTTTAGGAGCTCTTGATTTCGGCTGTTTGAATTGCGGTTTTCCTTTTGAAGAAATTTCAGGCGCACCAACCATACTCATTGCGCAACGAAAGCCTAATTCGGCGCTTGATTCGTCTTGTTGTATAAATCTTCTTGTTGCAGGATTCAACCAGTAAGCCCGATCGTTCCATGAGCCGCCTTTATAAACTCTGGATTCATCGTTATATAAAGTTGTAATACCGTAAAGATTCTGATCGACCGTATCTAAATGTCCTCTAAAGTCAGGATTATATGGTTTGCCTGCAAGAGCTGAAGCTTTAGCAGCACTGTCTGCCTTAGTATTGTTTAACATATCTTGCCATTTTTGTTTCTTACCGGAAGGAGCAGAATCTTTTACCGGCCGGCCGTATTTATCTTTAGCGTAAATACCTTTCGCTCTGTCGGCCAATCGCTTATTCACATATTGGTTACCGCGAAAAGGATTAAAATCTTCAAAGTCTTCAAAAGACAGTTTTCGATAAACGTCGGCTGTCCACTCATTAACGTTTCCGGCCATATTATACAAACCGAAATCGTTAGGAAGATAAGCTCGAACAGGGGCCGTAATATCCGCTTTGTCATTTAGATAACCGCCGGTTCCCATATTGTCTCCTTCACCGCGTTTAAAGTTAGCCATAATCATACCTCTCGTTTTTTTAGAGGCCGATCGTACTCCCAATCCGTTCCAAGGATACACTTTTCCGTCTTCAATATTTTCAAACTCGGTATTACCGGCTAAAGACAAAGAAGCATACTCCCATTCAGCTTCAGTAGGCAAACGATAAGGTTGCTTTAAAACTCCGTCTTCTAATCTTACCGGCCGCTTTGCCCCCGCCTTACTGTTTTTAGCACCCCCGGCGGCGCTTGGGGCGGCAGCAGTCGGGTTTAAGTTTTTAGGCATTTTTTTACCGTCAACACTTTCGCCGCGATATTGGCCGTTTAAATAAATATCTGTGTTAAATGGATCAGTTGTTGTAGCGCCGGCAGTAGTAGCTCCTTTTGATTTTCCTTTATTTGTTGCGAGTGATTTAAAATCTCTTAAAGCTCCTCTATCGCGTAAAATTTGCTCGTTTACACGATCAGTTCTCCATTCGCAATATGCAGTTGCCTGTTCCCAAGTAATACCAACAACAGGATAATCCTGAAAAGCAGGATGGCGGAAATAATTGGTAACGTAGGGTTCGTTATATGATAAGGGCCTTCTCCAAACTAATGTGTCAGGAAGAGCATTATAATAATATTCTTCATCATCCGGAAAACTACGACGTATCCAGTACAAATATTCACGCCAATCCACGTTAGCAACTTCGGTTTCGTCCATATAGAAAGAAGCGACGGTTACTCGTCTTCTAACGTTATCATATTCGTAAGCTAAATCTTGATTTAAACTTCCTCCCATTACAAAGGTTCCTCCTTCTATCGCAATTAAGCCCGGGCCGGGTCCTGCTTTAACCTTATTTGCAACTTCAAAACCTCCGTTGTATTTATTGTTATAGGCCCAACCCGTTTTTGACGAACCTTTACTCCCTTTTTTACTACAGGAAGTCCCCAAGAGCACTAATGCCAATAAACCTGTCGTAAAAATTGTTGCTCTAATTTTCATTGAATAAATCGTTTTAAAATACGGAATTCACACAACCACTTATGTTATTATCCGAATTGAATGTAGATACTATTTGTATATAGATTGATAAATTTACTATAATTCACTTTACATACAAAAAGTATATAAATTAATTCCTGCTTGTACGAAAGCCGGAGTTTAGAGTTTCATTGTAATAAGACGAATATTTTACTGCCTTCGCATAAGTAATAGATTAAAGTGATATATTTATCGCTGCGAACGTTAATCTGATCAATAATAACACCCTGTAAATGTTGCAACTGTTATCGCCTCGAGCTTTCGTTTTGTTTTTATTCTTATTCGGTGTTTTAAAAGTAAAAGCGCAAGTTGGAGGCTCGGGTGAACTTACTACAGATGGTCGGCAAGGTTCAAGGATTATAACCACAGGGGTGCCTTTTTTACTAATTGCTCCCGACGCTCGTTCTGCAAGTATGGGTGATGCTGGCGTGGCAATTTCCCCCGATGTAAATTCCGTTCATTGGAATCCGGCAAAATTGGCTTTTATGCAAAGCCCTACGGGGGCATCGATTTCGTATTGCCCATGGTTGCAAAGGATAGTTCCCGATATAAATTTGGCCTATCTCTCTGCATATCATAAGCTGGACGACAGAAACACAATCGGAGGGTCTTTGCGTTATTTTTCACTGGGTCAAATTCAACTTACTGATGTAGCCGGCACTCAATACGATACTTACAGTCCGAATGAATTTGCTTTAGACGGAACTTTTGCCCGCAGTTTCGGAGAAAATTTTTCTTTAGGAAGTAATATCAGATTTATTTATTCGAATTTGGCTAACGGCCAGTTTTCGGGCGGACAGCAAACTAAGGCAGGAACTGCATTGGCAGCTGATGTGTCCGGCTATTTTAAAAAGGACAGACAATTGTTCGGGAAAGACGCTCGTTTAGCTGCGGGTGTAAACATCTCTAACATTGGGAATAAAATAAGCTACGTTGAAGGTGGCACCAAATTATTCCTGCCGACTAACTTAAAACTTGGGGGTGCTGCCACGTTATTTTTGGATGATTATAACGAAATCACCTATGCGCTCGATTTCAACAAACTTCTGGTTCCTACACCTCCTACAATAGAATTCGACAGCACCGGGACAGCCATAATTGTTGCAGGCCGCGATCCATCAAACGTATCTGTCCCGGGAGGAATTTTCAGTTCGTTTACAGATGCGCCCGGTGGGTTTAAAGAAGAATTTCAGGAGATCAGTTATTCTACCGGTGCTGAATATTGGTATAAAAAACAGTTTGCACTGCGGGCCGGTTATTTCTATGAAAACCCAAATAAGGGCGACCGGCAGTATTTTACTTTAGGTGCCGGACTTAAATACAGTATTTTTAATCTTGATTTTGCTTATACTTTGGCAAGCCAGCAAAAAAGTCCTTTAGCAAATACTCTTCGTTTTTCTTTAGTTTTCAAGTTCAGCGAATTGTGAAGATTAGAGTAGGATTCGGGTTTGATGTTCATCAACTCCGAGAAAACCGGCCTTTTATTCTGGGGGGAGTAAATCTTCAACACCGCACCGGCGCATATGGTCATTCTGATGCAGACGTTTTACTCCATGCAATTTGCGATGCGTTATTAGGAGCTGCCAACCTGCGTGATATTGGCTATCATTTTTCTAATAAGGATGACCGTTGGAAAGGCATAAGCAGTTTACTATTGTTAACGGAGTGCGTCAAACTGATTTCAGAAAAAGGGTGGAAGGTGGCGAATATTGATGCAATGATTTGCCTCGAAGCTCCAAAAGTAAATCCTCACGTGCCGCAAATGAAAAAGAATATTGCTGAAGCAATGGAAATAGACGAAGAAGATATTTCGATTAAGGCTACTACAAATGAACAAATGGGTTTTATAGGCCGCGAGGAAGGAGTTGTAGCTTATGCAGTATGCCTAATCGAGAAGTGAACTGCTTTTTTCAGGAAGATCAGGATTAGAAAAATCGATGCCGCACTTACAATTTGCACTACAACCCCCTTTTGTCTGCAGGCTTTTGTAAAATATTCGTCCTACATAAAATAATGCCGCTATAAAAATCAAGGCAACAATTACTTCCTGAATTTCCATAGAACAAAGTTAGCATTATATTAACTCCTGATTGTCAAATCATTTTAAAGAACTAACGTCAATAATATCCCAACTAAAAGGTTACCTTTGCAGAAATTTTCAAAAGCATTTTTTGCATGCAAAATATTAGAAATATAGCAATCATCGCACACGTTGACCACGGAAAAACTACCTTGGTTGACAAGATTTTACACAGTTGCGCTATCTTCCGGGATAACCAAGAAACAGGTGATTTAATACTGGATAATAATGATTTAGAGCGTGAGAGAGGAATCACCATCGTATCGAAAAACGTTTCCGTCAGATATAAAGATGTCAAGATTAATATTATAGATACACCCGGCCACGCCGATTTTGGTGGAGAGGTTGAGCGTGTTCTAAAAATGGCCGACGGTGTTTTGTTGTTGTGTGATGCCTTCGAAGGTGCTATGCCTCAAACTCGCTTTGTAACTCAAAAGGCACTTTCTTTGGGTTTAAAACCTATCGTAGTTGTAAATAAGGTAGATAAAGAAAACTGTCGCCCGGAAGAGGTTTACGAGCAAATCTTTGAATTATTTTTTAATTTGGAGGCTACAGAAGATCAGCTCGACTTTCCGGTAATCTACGGTTCTTCAAAGCAAGGGTGGATGAGTACGGATTATAAGGAACCTACAACCGATATATTTCCTTTGATGGATGCCATTTTGAAAACAATTCCACCGGCACCCATAAACGAAGGAACTTTACAAATGCAAATTACTTCGTTGGATTATTCTTCGTTCGTCGGTCGTATAGCTATTGGCCGTGTAGCGAGAGGAACGGTTAAAGAAAATATGCCGATATCGTTAGTAAAACGTGACGGTAAAATTCAGAAATCACGTATTAAAGAACTTTATACCTTCGAGGGTTTAGGTAAAGTAAGAGTTACGGAAGTAAGTTCCGGTGATATTTGTGCCGTTGTAGGTATTGAAGGATTCGATATCGGCGACACGATAGCTGATTTTGACAACCCTGAAAAATTAGCGGTTATCAAAATTGATGAGCCCACAATGAACATGTTGTTTACCATAAACAACTCGCCGTTTTTTGGTAAAGAGGGTAAGTTTGTTACTTCGCAACGTTTACGAGAACGCCTGTATAAAGAGATGGAGAAAAACCTTGCCCTTAAGGTTCTCGAAACTGATTCGCCGGATTCATATCTTGTTTACGGTCGAGGCATTCTTCACTTGTCGGTTTTAATTGAAACCATGCGTCGCGAAGGCTACGAATTACAAGTCGGTCAGCCGCAAGTTATTATAAAAGAAATGGACGGAGTAAAGTGCGAACCGATCGAGACCTTAATTGTAGACGTTCCCGGAGAGGTTGCAGGTAAGGTTATTGAGTTGGTGACTCAGCGGAAAGGCGATTTACTTGTAATGGAGCCAAAGGGTGATTTACAGCACTTAGAATTTGAAATTCCGGCAAGAGGAATTATCGGATTGCGGAATAATGTTTTAACCGCCACTGCGGGAGAAGCAATTATGGCTCACCGCTTTAAAGCTTACGAACCTTGGAAGGGTACAATTCCCGGTAGGTTAAGCGGAGTTTTAATTTCAATGGATAAAGGTCAGACAACAGCTTATTCGATTGATAAATTACAAGACAGAGGTCGTTTCTTTGTAGATCCCGGAGTAGAAGTTTACGAAGGACAAATAGTTGGAGAGCACATACGCGATAACGATTTAGTAATAAACCTTGTAAAAGGAAAACAGCTTACGAATATGCGTGCTTCAGGCACTGACGATAATACTCGTATCGCCCCTGCGATAAAGTTCTCTTTGGAAGAGGCAATGGAGTATATTCAAGCGGATGAGTACATAGAAGTAACTCCTCAAAGTACCCGTTTGCGTAAAATATATTTAACTGAAAATGAGCGTAAGATAAACTCGAAGAAGTTTGTGAATCAATAAGATACTAGTTTCTCAAGAAATTTAATTACTACAGAAGGGGCGAATTACATCAGCCCCTTCTTTTTTATACATTTGTTGGCAATGAAGCTCCCTTCCATCCCCGGGTTCCAACATGAAGCTTTCCAAAAGTATTTAAAAAATACCGGTTGGATAATATTAGGGAAGGCACTGAGCATAGTAATTGCGTTAATTATTATCAGGTATTTGGGGCCCAAAAGTTTTGGGGAGTTGAGCTTTGCCGAAGCGTTTGTTTCTTTCTTTTCTGCGGTTGGCGCTTTGGGTTTAGACTCATTCATTATACGAGAAATTATTAATGAGCCTGAAAAAAAGGACGAGATTCTGGGCACTTCTTTTTGGTTAAGATTCACATTTAACCTAGTTATTATTCCTGTTTCCGTTATTTGTTATCTTATTTTCAGAGATACCGCACCTAATACAAATTCTTTTGTAGTTCCTCTATTAATCGCCTTATTGGCCACGGCTTCTATATTTAAGTCGTTTAATATTATTGATTCTTATTATCAATCTCAGGTAGAGTCGAAGTATGTAGTGCAGGTCCAAAACATTTGTTTGCTACTATCTGCAGGCATAAAGGTTGGCTTAGTTGTGCTTAAAGCTTCGGTTATTTTTTTTGCAATTGCTGTAGTTTTCGACGGACTGTTGTTAGCATTGGGTTTGGTGCTGCTGTATCATAAAAAAGGTCTCAGTGTTTTTACTTGGAAATACGATAAAGAAAGAGCCTTATTGCTATTAAAGCAATCTTGGCCGCTTATATTTTCGGCTGTTATGGTTAGTCTTTACATGAAAATTGATGTGGTGATGCTAAAAAGTATTCGGGGAAGTAAGGAAGTTGGGGTTTACAACGCAGCTGCAAAAATCAGCGAAGCATGGTATTTTATTCCTACAGCTATCATAACTTCTGTTTTTCCCGCTATCTTAAACGCACGTAAGTCGGATTACAACAGATATATAAAACGCCTCCAAAACCTGTATGATTTACTGGTTGCGATAAGTTTGCCTGTTGCTTTAGTTATAAGTTTTTCTGCCGATTTTATAATACACCTCGCATTTGGAGATAGGTTTCAAGGCGCAGGTACCATGCTTTCTATCCATATTTGGTCAGGCATTTTTGTTTTTCTTGGAATTGCAAGCAGCCAGTACTTATTAACAGAAGGACTAACCCGCACCTCTTTTTTAAGAACAAGTGTCGGCGCTGTAGTAAATATTATTTTGAACTTATGGCTAATCCCTAAATACGGCGGAGTCGGAGCTTCTTGGGCAACGTTAGCAGCCTACTTTATTGCAACCTTTTCCTTAGCTTTTCATAAAAAATCTTTGCCGCAAATGGTAATGATGTTAAAGTCTCTATTTTTGATTTCTTTTATACAAAAAATATTAAATCGTTGAAAAGACATAATTCTTATTCGAGTTTATTAAGCGTTGCCAGACTGCGTTCTTTATTGTCCTTCAGCGTTAAAGGCTATTTGGCCGAAATCGGTTGGTTTAAAGCTTTTGATACTAAATCTCCGGTTGATGAAGCCGGAAACCCGATTCCTTGGGTAACGTATTCATTTATCGACTTTATTAAACAACGATTAACAAAAGAGCTTTCAGTATTTGAATTCGGTTCCGGTAATTCTACCTTGTTTTATGCAAAGTATGCCGGAAGGGTTGTTTCTGTAGAGCACGACAGAGAGTGGTTCGAAAAGATCAAAGGCTCAAAAGCCTCGAATTCTGAATTGATTTTTTCTGATTTAGAAGTAAACGGCGAATATTCCGGAATGCCTTCAAGCCTAGATCAAAAGTTCGACATTATTATTGTTGATGGAAGAGATCGGGTTAATTGTTGCAAAAATTGTTTAGAAGCTTTAAACGAAAAAGGTGTTCTTGTTTTAGATGATTCCGAGAGAGAAAAATACAAAGAAGCAGTTATATTTTTAACCGGGAAAGGCTTTAAACATCTTTCGTTCTCCGGCATTTCTCCCGGGTTGTTTTACAGAAAATCAACTTCAGTTTTTTATAAAGAGAATAACTGTTTAGAGATTTGAGGGAAATAAACGAATGCATCGGTACAGCAAATTTCGAAGCATTCGTTAAAAAATCTCTTGAATTATCTTTTTCTTATTTTTTTGACTTGATAATGCGATTCTCTTACAAACATAGCCGGCACATTCCTCGACTTTTTAAGTCTAAACCTTAGGCTGCCTATTGACTTTAAGAATTCTTTATTTCTACTTAGCTTGAGCCAATTCCAAGTACAATTTTAAGGTAACATCTTTTCCAACGGTTGCACCACCGGCTTCAGTTAGGCTGCTCCATTTTAAGTGGTAGTCGAAACGATTTATAGTTGTTGCGGCTTTAAAGCCGGCCTTAGTATTTCCATAACCGTCTTTCGCTGTCCCGCCGTAATCCACCTCAAAATTAACAGGTTTAGTTATGTCACGAATTGTTAAGTTGCCGGCTAAGGTGTATATGTTCGCTGATTTCTTTTTAAACGAAGTGCTTTTA
>JAYULL010000142.1:0-31733 GCA_043763625.1 Sphingobacteriaceae bacterium
CATCTAATACTCCTGCAGAAGCCGGATTTAGTCCGATTAAATGCCGCTGCAATTCTGCAACGGTTTGCACCGGCGTGGTAACTTCAAATTCCTTCTCAAAAAAATCTTTAAGTTTTGCAAATACTTTTACCTTCATTTTATCCTCCTATGTGCAACATGCTTAACTCGCTTCCGGCAAATTTTACCTTTTGTTTTTGTTCGAGAGTTTCGAAAAGCTTAGATGATAGTTCTTCTTTCGTCTCAACATCTTTTATCGAAATCGGATTATTGTTGCTTAAGCATCCGTAGATATTTCCTTCCGAATCCAATCTTAATCGATCACAATCTCCGCAAAACGGAGCACTTTCATTCGCCACAATTCCGAATATGTTCCCGGTTTTAGTTTGCCAATAGTTGGCGGTCGAACCGGCTTTCCGGGGCAGCGAATTGAAAGAATAATAGGTGCTGATTTTTTCCAGGACATCTCCTTGTGAAAAGAAATATTTATCGGCCTTGTTATGAAGATAACCCATTGCCATAATTTCCAAAAAGCGAATAGTTATGTTTCGGTCAAAAGCATAATTCAGCAAAGGAATAATTTGGTCTTCATTCATTCCCTTCATTATAACTGCATTCAACTTCACTTCTAGCCCGGACTCTATAGCGGCGTCTATTCCTTTTAAAATTCGGTTTACATTATTTCGGCGACTCACCAGGAAAAACTTTTCTTCGTCAATCGCGTCAAGCGAAACATTAATTGAAGTAATTCCGGCATGTTTTAGAGCTACAACTTGCGTTTCTAATAGAACTCCGTTAGTGGTAATTTTCAACTCTTTAACTCCCAAGGCTTTTGTACCGGCAACAATTTCCGGCAAGTGAGGATATAATAAAGGTTCGCCGCCTGTAAAACGAATAACTTCCAAATTCAACTGCCGGTGCAACTTGCTGATGATACTTAAAAGTTGTTTTGGGGATAAGGCTCTCTCGACCGCAGATGCAGTGTTATGTCTAATTTCGTCGCTGCCGCAGGTGCAATACACGCAGCTCAGATTACACGTGTTAATTAAACTTATCCGTAGTGTTTTAAACGTCCGCCCTAATTCATCCCGCACTTCCAACATCACATAAAAAATAAAAGTTTAATTGAAGCGATGGCTAAAACTGCCGTAAGAGAATAACGTATTGTTGCATGATTAAATTTTCGGCTTCCGAAATATGCACCCAGAAATCCGCCGCTTGCTGCTGCCAAAAACCAAATAGCCGACGATTCTGTAAAATGAATCGGTGCAGCGTGTCCTAATAATCCCGACAAGGAATTTAAAACGATAAAAAGACTTGAAACTGCAGCCGCTTCTTTGGTGTCTGCCCAAGCAAAAAGTATCAAAATCGGACTCAAGAATATTCCTCCGCCAATGCTTAACATTCCCGACAAAAATCCAATTAAAGCTCCGGATAATAAAGCTATCGGGAGAAAGATTTCTCTTTTGTGAGATTTCTCGGCAGGCGATAACCCCAACAACCGAACTGTAGGAACAATCAATGCCAAGCCTAAAAAGATATTATAGATGTCGCCCTCGATTTTAAGTTTCGAACCGATAAAAGTGCATGGAATAGAAGTGAGTAAAAAAGGCCACGTGAGTTTCCACTTGAAGTTTCCCGCACGAGAAAACTGGATAAAGGCAGAACCGGCAACAGCAATATTTAAGAGTAAAATCCAAGGCTTGTAGCTCGCAACCGGCATCGAAAAAAGCGATAAAGTTGCTAAATAGCCACTGGCGCCCCCATGGCCTACGGAAGCATATAAAAAGCCGACCGTGAACAACGAAAGGGCGATAACTACATCTTGGCTCATTCTTTACTAAAGTACCAAAATATTTTTTTCTACCGGGATAAAATCTTCTTTTCCGGTTTCGCAAGTTGGGCAGCAGTAGCTTGCCGGAAGCTCATCAAACGGTATTCCTGTTGCTATTTCATTAAACTCATCGCCGAACTCTTCATCGTAAATGGTTAAGCAGTTTTTACATTGATGAACGAAAATTTTTGCTTCCTCTTCTTGAGCTGTTTCCGGCGCATTCAAAGCCTGATTGGGCTCTGCATGGTCTGCTACTTCATAAAATGAATGGCATAGGGCAATCAGGTGAACCGGCAATTCGGCGGCCTCAAGTCCGGCTCGATGAAGTGTAAAAGTTTTAGAATTGGGATTAAAATCGTGGGTGTAAAGTATATCAAAAAGTTGTTGCGGTTGCGGCTCGTCGTTTTTTTGCTTTCGGATAATCACGGAACCGAATAATCCTGTTTTCGGATTGCATTTTATAGCAAAGCTGAGCATGAAGGTTCGCAAATCTACTTTGTCGAATTCCTTAATCAAGTACTGTTTAAGTTGCAAGCCTTCATCGCACAAATCTTCAATTTGCCAGTTTAACTCATTCGCGGCATG
This sequence comes from Sphingobacteriaceae bacterium, assembly GCA_043763625.1. Taxonomy (GTDB): domain Bacteria; phylum Bacteroidota; class Bacteroidia; order Sphingobacteriales; family Sphingobacteriaceae; genus Rubrolithibacter. The sequence continues at coordinate 2,417 of JAYULL010000142.1, forward strand.
CCGAAGGTTTATTCGATACTTACTTAAAATATTGCTCCAACCAAAACGGTCGGAGCTTTCAATTCCTTTAATAATAATCGATTTCCAAGGCGTAGTATAAATTTGTCCTGTTCGAGTTTTTATACAGGCGGCACAAATTTCTTTAAGAAAAGAAACCGGAAACAACTCATCGCGTCGGTAAATTCCTAACCAATATTTACTATCGTATCTATTAAAACCCTCGTAATAGGGAAGCGCGAAATCCGGAAGTTTAAGTTTATGATTTATTGGCTGCGAAGCAAAACTTGAGCTATTTAGAGATTCGAAAAGTATATTCCCGTCAATCTCCGGTTGGTCGTAATATTTATCTCGGTTAGCGAGAATAGCTCGCTCAATAGCCTTGCTGACTGCGGCAATATCGCCGGAATAAATAAGTGCCGGCCATAAATAAATAATGTTTGTTTTTGGAAAGCGCACATATAAAAACCAGTAGTTACCCGTATCCGACGCGATAAAATTCAGATTGCCGGTAAAAAACGGAATAAACGTTTGATTGCTATCAACCAAGTTTACTTTAAGTTTAGGCTGATAATCGAACATGTCGAGCACGTCTTTATAAACGCCTTCGCGAAGCCAGTTGCTTTGGTCGAAAATATCTTCGGTAACATAGGAACTGATAATGTTGGGATGAATATCGGAGTCGATTTCATAGCTAATATCCGAAATCATAAAGTCTTGCTCTAGATCCTCCAGCATGTCCGGCTTAACCGAAAAAAACACTTGCTGACGCGTACCGAAGCGCACGTTTTTAATCCCGGCCCTTTCAGCTGCATTTAGAATATCGCATAAATCTCCGGCGGCAACTATCCCTCCGGGGAGGTTTATTTTGATGATATGTTCTTTTTCTTGAAGCGTTTCCATAAACCTGTTCATTTAAACCACTATCATTTGTCACTCTGAGCGAAGTCGAAGAGTCTTTGTTTGTCCTTCGACTCCGCTCAGGATGACCGCTTTTGTCATTTCGACGCAGGAGGAATCGTTATCGCTTTCTTAAGATCCCTCGTTCCTCGGGATGAAAAAGTGTTCGTATTGTTCATTCTGAACATCGTGCAGAATCTTTTTAATTGTCCCGATCCGAGTTAAGATCCTTCGTGCCTCAGGATGACAAAACTTGTGTTTTATATCAAACTCAACTCCTTTAAACTTTCTTCCAGAATCCGTTTCACCTCCGGGCGGCAAGATCCGCAGCCCGTTCCGGCGCCCGTTGCCGAGCATAATTCTTTAAAATCACTACAACCGCCTTCAATCTTTTTCTTGATATTTTCGCTGCCTACGTTATTGCAACTACAAACCAGTTTACCTAAAACCGGGTCGGCTTTATTGCCGCTTCGCAACAACTGAAGCCGTTTTTCACTCAGCTCGATTTTGTTTGAAATCAGTTCTTTGAATTCTTGAAACTCACTTTTATCACCAATCAATATTGTTCCCACCAAACGGTCTTGATGAATAATACACTTCTTATAATATCGCTTGGCCTTGTCGATAAACACAATCTCTTCGTAGTTTTTATCATCCGGGCATTCAGGCAAGCCGATGCTGCATAAATCAAAACCATGAATTTTAATAATGTTCATGAATGTGCTGCCGGTGTAATAGGCTGCAATATCTCCGTTGAGATATTGAGCAACTACTTCGGCTTGTTGTTCTGCAGCAGCTGTAATTCCGTAAAGTGTACCTTGAAATTCGGCTATCTCTCCAATCGCAAAAATATCGGGATCGTTGGTTTGAAGTCGCTCATTAACAACTACACCGTGTTTACAATCCAATCCGCAGTCTTTAGCTAATTCCAAATTCGGTGTTGTGCCTATGGCAATAATTAAAGCATCGCAATTAATTTTAACTCCGCTTTTTAAACCGATTCCGGTGAGTTTATGCCGACCGTAATAAAGCTGAACTTCATCATTGTAATAGATATCGCAGCCTTGATCAATCATTTCTTCGTGCAGTAAATCGCTTCCAAGCGGATCGAGCTGACGATTCAAGAATCTGGAAATACGTTGAACGATTGTGATTTTAATACCCATTTCGCGAAGCGAAGCGGCCATTTCTAATCCCAACAGACCACCGCCTACAATAACTACATGCGAGTTTTTATTAATGTGTTTTTTGAAGTTATCCGCATCGGTGCGGCTTCGCATGGTAAAAATGCCCGGCAAAGACGGAACATTTTTCGGCACCGCGGCCCGACTTCCGGTGGCCATTAAAATTTTATCGTAAAAGGTTTTTACGCCTCTCGAGTCTATTACAAACTTATTTTGCCGGTCTACTTTTTCAACACTTACCCCTCTCAGAAGGCGGATGTTATAAGCCGGTTCTTCGTCGTCTTTCATCTTAACGAGTTGTTCCCAGTTTTGCTCACCGCTGATATAATCCGGCAACATCACGCGGTTGTAGAACGGAAAATTTTCTTTGCTGAAGATGATTATCTCGTCGTCAGGATTGATTTCCCGATAGGATTTTACGAAACCAAATGCACCCGCACCCGCACCTATCACTACTATGCGTTCTTTAGCTTTTTGATATTTTACAACGTTAACTGCACAAAATTTGAAGTCCGGTTCTTTGGAAAGCGGGTCGAGTTTGGTACTGGTAATATTGTTAGCACGGTTCAAATCGTTGCCTAAAATCTTACCCCAATGCATGGGCAAAAACACAACGCCTTTTTTTATATCGGCAGTAACTTTTGCTTTTACTTGAACTTCGCCGCGACGGGAATTTATTACGACTATATCTGAATCTTTAATGTTTAACTCTTCAGCATCGAGCGGGTTAATTTCTAAATATGCTTGTGATATGTGTTGGTTTAGCTTGTTTACCTTGCCGGTTTTACTTCGGGTATGCCACTGATCGCGAATACGTCCGGTAGTTAAAATCAACGGAAAATCGCAGTCCGGCATTTCGCTTTGATTGACATCTGCCGGAGCATGAATAATAGCTTTTTTCGAAGGTGTGTAAAAGCTGTGATTTGAGAAAAGCCGTTTGGTGTACGCATTTTTCTTTTTATCATATGGCCACTGAACCGTTTTATTTTCTTTTATCGTTTGATAGGTAAGCCCGCTTATATTAAGGTTTGTTTTGGACGTAAGCTTGGTATGTTCGATATAAATTTCTTCGGTTGTTTTATAATCGAATCCGGCAAAACCCATTTTTTGCGCAAAGCGGCAAATAATTTCTGCATCAGGCAATGCTTCGCCGGGAGCTTCTACAATTTTATTCAGGTAGCTGATTCTGCGTTCCGAATTAGTCATTGTTCCTTCCTTTTCAACCCAAGCGGCAGCAGGAAGAATTACATCTGCATATTTTAAAGTTTCGGGCTTATCGCTGATATCTTGAACTACTACAAACTTTGCTTTCTTTAACGCTTCTTCCGCCAATCGTGAATCCGGCAAGCTGATTAAAGGATTGGTGCAAATAATCCAAATAGCTTTTAAGCGACCATCGTTTAAAGCCTCGAACATTTCCGTAGCGGTAAGCCCCGGTTTTTCGGCTATGGTTGTTCCTTTCCAAAACTTTTGAACTTCGGCCCGATGTTCAGGATTTGCCAAGTTGCGATGGGCGGGAAGTAGATTTGATAACCCCCCAACTTCCCGACCTCCCATTGCATTTGGTTGTCCTGTCAAAGAAAACGGTCCGGAACCGGGCTTGCCGATATGTCCGGTAATAAGGTTTAAATTTATTAAGCTTAGGTTTTTGTTTACACCGATAGAACTTTGGTTAAGGCCCATCGTCCACATGGTTAAAAATCCTTTCGCTTCACCGATATATTTTGCTGCGAGGCGAATTTCTTCTTCGCTAACGCCGCAAATTAAAGCTGCTTCGGCAATGGTTCTTTCAAAAACTTTTTCTTTATAAGCTTCAAACCCTTCGGCGTGATTTTGTATAAAGTTAATGTCAATATCTCCGTTCTCAATTAAAACTCTGCCGATCGCATAATTAACAGTAATGTCCGTTCCGGGATTAATTTGAAGATGAAGGTCGGCAATAGCACAACTGTCGGTAACCCGGGGGTCAATAACTATGATTTTCGCATCCAGGTTGGCGGCTTTGTGCGCTTCAACTCTTCGCCAAATAATCGGATGGCACCATGCGGGATTTGCTCCGGCAACTAAAAAACAATCGGCAAGTTCAATGTCGTCATAACAAACCGGAACGCTGTCTTCTCCTAAAGACATTTTGTATGCAACAACAGCGCTGCTCATACAAAGTCTCGAGTTCGTATCGATATTATTGCTGCCGATAAAGCCTTTTATCAGCTTATTGATTACATAATATTCTTCGGTTAGGCATTGTCCTGAAGCGTAAAAGGCAACAGAATCCGGCCCGTATTTATCAATAAACGTTTTGAAAACGGCAGCAGTTCGGGCTAGGGCGTCATCCCAACTAACGCGTTGCAGCGGCATACTTTTATTATATCGCATTTGCGGATATAAAAGCCGGTCGCTTTTATCGTTTACTGTGTATTGAAGATTTAAGCCTTTACTGCAAAGCATTCCGCGATTTACAGGATGGTCTTTGTCTCCTTCGACCGTTATCGAACCGTTTTTTTGCTTATTTACCACAACCCCGCAACCTACACCGCAGTAGCAGCAAGTGCTTGTAGAGGAATTGGAAGGTTGGTTGTGTGCCGGCATAATTTAAATTCTTTGAGTCAACGCGTTAAGCAGTTTGAAGTGCAGGTTCCGCCTGCACCACAACTTCAGCTTCCACGGTTTTTCCGGTTTGAAACCGTGTTAAGAAAACAAGTATCCCCACTGCTACAACGCCGATGCCGATATACTCGAAAGCATCTGTATAAGTAAGGTCTTCAGATTTGAAAAGGAAACCTACCATCATAGCACCTAGGTTTCCGCCGGCACCCACAATCCCGCTCACGCTACCGATAGCATTTTTGTTAATGAACGGCACTATGGAATATGTTCCGCCGTTAGCCATTTTTAAGAATAAAGCAAAAACCAGCATGGCGATAATTGCAGTGGTGAGGGTTTGAGCTTGGGCAAAAAGGGAAATTCCAATGCCTTCGATTACCAGTAGCAATCCAAGGAGATACCCTTTTCCCTTTAGTCCGTGAATTTTACCGACTTTATCGCTTACAATTCCGCCTAAAGCTCGGGCAAACAGGTTCATCATTCCGAAAATGCTTGCAAGAGCCCCGGCCATAATCATCGAAGTTTCGAACTTATCTACGAAATAAACTGCCGCAACGTTATCAATGGTTATTTCTATACCGAAACAGGCAGCGTAGGCAAAACCTAAAATCCAAGTTCGGTAGTCTTTCAGTGCCAAAAGAAAACTGCCTTTTTGAACTTTTTTAGCTTCGCGGTTTATTTCTTTAAAGTTTCCTTGCGGAGTATCTTTTGTAAAGCGGTAGTAAACAAACGCCATTATCAGTAAAATAACTCCGGGAACTACCATTGCGTATCTCCAAGAATCGGCAGTGCTGCTATATCCCAACCCTACAAATGCAGAAGCAATAAGTGGCATAACCAAGTTTGTAACTCCGCCGCCAAGATTTCCCCAACCGCCTGAAACCGCGTTTGCAGTACCGATTATACTTGGAGCAAACATCATGGAGGTGTGGAACTGGGTGATAACGAAAGAAGCGCCGATGATTCCGATTACGAAACGAAAGAGCAAAAACGTTTCGTAGCTGTTGCTGAGTCCGATAAGCATTACCGGAAAGGATCCTAAAATTAGTAAAACAGTATAAGATAGTCGTGGGCCAATACTATCGCAAAGTTTGCCGATAATGAGTCGAGCAATTATTGTTGCCGATACCGATGCTATTATAATATTTCCTACCTGGCTTTTGTCTAAGTGCAATTGTTCGCGAACCAAAGGCATTAAGGGAGCGATGCCGAACCATCCGAAGAAACAAAAGAAAAATGTGACCCACGTGATGTGGAACGTTCGCATTTGTATCCCTTTGCCGGAAAATATATTTAAGCTTTTAAGCGGAGCTGTATTTGTTGCCATAAATTTTAATAGAAATAGTAAAAGATTGTTGTGCGTAGGAAATTAAGGGACCCTGAAAAGGCTAGCCTTGCTGTCGAACTGCAAAAACAGGTTGGAGCCTAAGATTAGCAGTACCTATTAGGATTTTAACAATTTCGGCTCTATTAAGGGCAGAGAAATTGTTATTTCTATCAAAAATTGAAGCATTTTTTAGTAAAAGGTAAAAAAAAGCTGCTGAGTACTTCGGGATGTTAAATACTTTTTGATACATTTGAATAAGTTTTATTTGTTAAAGCGATGAAACTATTGCCCCGTTTTGGACTGCGACCTCCTGACGGGGTTTTTTATTTTTTATTCCTGATTTTTTATCGTCCTTTTTTGTAAAGATAGAAATTGTTAGAATTTTATATGTCTTAAATCATAAAAAAGTGATGATTTTTATCAAATTTTTAAAATAAATATGATTTACAATATATTTTTAAACGAAATAGAAATAAATAAGTTATGAATTATCGTTTTCGGAATGAAAATACTTAAATATTCGCATTAAAAAATTATAAAAGATATACTATGTTAACACACCGAAGAAATTATAGGAGTTATTTCGGTGTTTTATTCTTCTACATCAAGAATAAAATCGATTTATACATTTCTAAACGGAAAAAATAGAATTTTATCGCCAATCTCGAGTTTATTTTGATCGGAAGCCTGAAATCCCAAGCCCGAAGCTTGTAATCCGGCAGTTATATCACCCGAACCGTTATAAAACTTTGGGTGTAACCCGTTTTTTTCAGGAGAATATAACATCGGGAAAATTTCAGTAAGATTATTCTTCTTTTCTCGAGGTGCGAGAAGCGGAAGTATGTGAGCCGGCCGCTTTTCGAAACCGAAAATACGGTACAAATAGGATTCGATAAATACGGTAAAAGTTGTAAGACACGAAAGTGGATTACCAGGCAATGCGAAAACTATTCCGGTTTTACTTCTTCCAACCCATATGGGTTTGCCGGGTTTGATGCTCACCCTATGAAATAGTTTTCTAACACCAAGCTCTTCAAAAATTTCCGGCACGTAATCCGCATCTCCGGCAGAAACGCCTCCGTTAATAATTGTTATCTCGCTCTCGAGTGCATTTTTTAGCGCAATTTTAAGCTCAGATTTCTCGTCGAGTACATGGCGGCAAATTGCCGGTGTAATTTGCCAAGTTTTTAAGAGTGATTTAACCAGAAAACGATTGCTGTTTCGAATAGTAACTGAAGAAATCTCTTCGTGAGGTAAAACAACTTCATTTCCGGTAGTTATTATCGAAACCGTGGGCAGTTTCTTTACTGCAACTGTTGCTTTTCCTACGGTTGCAAGCAAGCTGATAACTTGTGGTGTGCAAACTTGCGGACTTTTAATCAGCAACTTTCCGGCTTTTGCATCTTCTCCTTCTCGGGATATGTTTCGAAACTCCTTCAAGCTTTCGCCGGATAATGTTACTTCTTCTCCTTCCGGGATTGAATCTTCTCCTCGGATGATGAGATTTGCACTTTCCGGAACACGCGCGCCTGTCATTATCTTAAAACACTCGCCGGTTTGAAGTGCAAGTGATGTCTCCCTTCCGGCATATATGGTTTCAACAACTCGATATTTTCTGATTCCCTTTTTCCAGTCCGAGAAACTAAGTGCAAAACCGTCCATAGCAGCACGATTGAACGGTGGATAATTACGGTCGGCATAAATGTCTTCCGCTAAAACTCGTCCGTCGGCATCGTCTAAAGAGATTAACTCATCGCCAAAAAGAATGGCTTCGCTTTCTATGATTTTTAAAGCTTCTTCAAACTCTATCATTGTTAGTGACCGCCGCCTTTCATCATTTTTCGAGCATGAAACACTGCCGGCAATATGGCTTCCAGCGATTCTCTTGCACCATCTGTGCTTCCCGGTAGGGTAACAATTAGAGTTTGATTTATAGATCCGGCAACTCCGCGACTCATCATGGCTAATGGAGTGCGCATTTGCCCGTAAACTCGCATGGCTTCTGTAATTCCCTCGGCGTCGCGTTCCAAGATTTCTTTTACTGCACTTACCGTATTATCTCTCGGACCTAATCCCGTACCGCCGGTAGTGAAAATGAAATGTATATCTTCCGTAACCCATTCCTTTATTTTAGCTTGGATTTGCTCTTTTTCATCCGGAACAACATCGTAATATTTAACGTTCGCGTTTACTTGCTCCAGCATTTGCCGGATTTGTTTCCCGCTTTTGTCTTCGCGTTTTCCTTGTGCTGTAGAATCAGAGCAAACTAACACGGCGCAAGTAGGCGGGGTAGAAAAAACCTTGTTTCGGTCGCTTTTTCCACCTTTCTTTTCTAATAACTTGATGCTCCCGATTTCTAATTGTGTATCAACCGGCTTTAACATATCGTATATTTCTAAAGCGGCTACGGAAACGGCGGTGAGCATTTCCATTTCGATTCCGGTGCGTCCGATAGATTTTGCTTCGCCGAAAATTGCGATACCGGTTTTAACAAAAACTTCTTCACCGAAATATTCTTGGTGGCTTTCTCGATTTAAAAATTCAAATTCAATCTCCATTCCATCAATGGTAACCGGATGGCAATGCGGAAGTAACTGAGGGGTGTATTTTGCTCCTAAAAAGCCGGCAGCTCGGGCAACGTCAAATAAATTTCCTTTGGGTAGCTCGTTGTTTTTTATTAACCCTATTGTTTCTGCCGAGCAGAAGATAATTCCGACGGCTTTTGCAGTTCGCAGCGTAATTTGTTTTCCGGTAATATCTCGCATTGATGTTATAATTTGGTTTCGAGTTCGCGTTCGAGTTCGCTAATATCCGGCAAGGCCGATTTTAACTCTTCCGGAATGGCCTTGCTGATTTGGTAGTCTGAAATACCTAAAGGATGATTATAGCCTTTTAACGCGTACTCTGCCATTACTTCATTCTTACCTTTACACAACAGCAGACCGATGGTGTCGTTATCTTCAGGTCCTTTCAGCTTGTCGTTTACCACGTTTACATAAAAGTTAAGCTGTCCGGCATCTCCCGGTTCAAACGGCCGTACTTTTAATTCTACTACTACGTACGCATGAAGCTTGATATGATAAAACAACAAATCGGTATAGAAATCCGAACCGCCTACTTCGAAATGCACTTGTTTACCTACAAAAGCAAAGCCTTGGCCTAATTCAAGTAGAAACTTAGTGATGTGGTCTATAAGCTGTTCTTCAATATCCCGTTCGTTGGCTTTATCCTTTGCCTGCACAAAATCAAAAATATAAGGGTCTTTTAATAAGTATTGAGCCATATCGGTTTGCGGCTCCGGAAGCGTTTTAGAAAAATTAGATATTTTCTTTTTTATGATTTGCCTTTCAAATAAGCCGCTCTCTATTTGCATGGCTAAAACGTTGCGACTGCTGCCATGCTCAAATGAGTTGAGCATATACCAAAACCGTTGTCCTACGCTTTTAACTTTATCTAATAATATAATGTGATGCGACCAAGAAATCCGGCTTACAACCGATTGTAAAAAGGTGTTGTCTTCTAATTGTGCAACAGGCTGTTGCACAATTATAGTTGTTTGATTATCAGCACTTTCTAAAAGTGCAACAGCCTGTTGCACAATTGCAATATTGTTGCTAAAAGTAGCTTCGAGCTCATTCATTTTTTGTAGCAGCGGCAAAGAATATGCCGCTGCAAAATTCCTCATGTAAGTAAGGTTTCGAACCGAAAAGCCTTTTAGCTTGGGGAACTCTTTTTGTAAATCCTTTGATAGCGTATCAATGATTTTTGCCCCCCAACCTTCGCTGTTCTGGTTGGTAACAATGTAGCTGCCCAGTTGCCAATAAAGCAAAAGCATTTGGCTGTTGGCAACAAGTACCGTCTTAACCTGTGCTTCCTTTATCTTTTGTTTTATCTCGGATAATAGCTCGATATACTTTTTATCTTCCATCTTTTTTACTTAGATATAAGATTCAAGACATAAGAATTAAGATCATGTCTCCTTCACAACAATATTAGCATTCTTTTTAGAGCAAAAACACATTTAATAAAAAACCCCGCATTGCTGCGAGGTTACGATATACAGTTGTGGTGGGAAGGCATTACTCTATACCGATGTAAACTTGATTGTCTATCACTTTTACCTGATATGTCTTTATCTTATATTCTTCTTCGCCGCTCAAACATTCGCCGGAAAGAAGCGAAAAAGTTTTTTTGTGAAACGGACAGGCAACTTTCGGTTCGCATTCTTGCCCGCTGCTGCCAATCATGCCACGCGACAAAATCATTTGCTGCTTATGCGGACAAAGGTTCTGCGTAGCATACCACTCATTTCTGCGTTTAAAATTGAAGATTGCTATTTGTTCGTCTTGAACTTTAACGCATGCACCACCATTATCAGGCACATCATCTGTATAACACACTAATACCCATTTTGCCGGTTCTGCTATTTCGAGTTTCATATTTTGTTAGCTATGAGCTTTCAGCTACGGGCTGTCAGCGCTTGTTTAACTTATTAATTCTAAACTTTATCTATTTCCCGGATTCTTAATCTTGGGCTCAAAGCTGACAGCTCATTGCTCAAAGCTGTTCGCTCATCACCATTCCTTCGCCTTCACCTGCTCACGCATCGGTTCAAACATAACTGACGGGTCTTTTTCGGTTGGGGCATTCACAAAGTGAACAAAGCGTTTTTTCAATTCCGGATTTTCAACAACCTCTTTCCATTCGCAGTGGAAGCTTTTAACCAATGTTTGCATTTCTTCTTCCAGTTGCTCGCAAATTCTAAGACTGTCGTTAAGGATTACATTTTTTAGATAGCTTAATCCGCCTTCCATTTTGTTTAGCCAAGTTGCAGTTCTGGTAAGCGGGTCGGCAGTTTTTATGTAAAACATTAAAAACCGGTCGAGATATTTAAGGCAAGTTTCTTTGTCTACATCGCTTGCGAAAAGCAAGGCATGTTGGGGTTTTGATCCGCCGTTTCCGCATACATATAAGTTCCAGCCCTTATCGGTAGCAATAATTCCGAAATCTTTGGATTGAGCTTCGGCGCATTCGCGAATACACCCGCTTACACCGCCTTTCAATTTGTGCGGAGCTCTTATTCCGCGGTAGCGTTCTTCAATTTCTATTGCAAATGAAACACTGTCGTGCAAACCGAATCGGCACCAAGTACTTCCCACGCAACTTTTCACAGTACGTAACGCTTTTCCGTAAGCATGCCCGCTTTCAAATCCGGCTTCAATCAGTTCTTCCCAAATGGGAGGAAGATCATTAACCTGAGCACCAAACAAATCGATACGTTGCCCGCCGGTTATTTTTGTATATAAGTTGTATTTTTTTGCGATTTGACCAAGTACAATCAACTTATCCGGAGTAATTTCTCCTCCCGGGATTCGCGGCACAACAGAATATGTTCCGCCTTTTTGGAGATTCGCCAAGTAACGATCGTTACTGTCTTGAATTGTATCTTGCTTTACAATTAAATCATTCCATAAACTTGAAAGGATACTTGCGATTGCAGGCTTGCAAACCTCGCAACCATCGCCGCGACCGTAATGATCTAACGCTTCGTCATACGAACGAACGTTGTTCATTCTGATAAGGTCCACCAGTTCCTGACGGGAGTAATCGAAATGTTCGCAAAGCACATTTTTAACGTACATGCCGTTTTCATTCAGGGTTCCGGCAATTAAATCTTTTACCATCGGAACGCAGCCTCCACAGCAAGTGCCGGCTTTGGTGCATTTTTTTATCCCGTCTAAACTTGTAATGTTTTGATCGAGAACTGAAGAAGTAATTGCACCCTTACTTACCGCTTCGCAAGAGCAAATTAAGGCTTCATCCGGTAGGTTCATTACTCCCGAGCCTTCGTTTCCTGCCCCACGGCGAGAACCTAAAATTAAGTCTTCGGGATTTGGCGGTAAAACAATATTGTTTTTTACGGTTTGCAGCAACATGTTGTAAGACTCCGCTTCGCCGATTAAAATACCTCCTAAAAGATATTTGCCATCATTGCTGATGTTGATTCTTTTGTAAATTCCTTTGTGGGTGTCTTCAAAAATTACGGTATTGCAATCCGGCTCGGTGATAAAAGGATCACCGAAACTTGCTACATCAATTCCGATAAGTTTGAGCTTTGTGCTCATATCGAAGCCGTTAAAGCTTTTGTCGCCATCCATAATTTTACTGATAACCACCTCAGACATTTCGTAACCGGGAGCGACAAGGCCGTAAATCATACCGTCGTATAAAGCACATTCGCCGATTGCGAAAATTGCTTCATCGGTGGTCTGCATGAACTGATTAACAGTAATTCCGCCTCGAGTTCCAACTTGTAAACCGGCTAATTTTGCCAGCTCATCTCGCGGACGAATGCCGGCCGAAATAACCAACATATCAATCGGCAATACACTTTCGTCTGTAAAAGTTAAAGCTTCAATTTTTCCGTTCCCGCTTATTTCTGCAGTGCTTTTATTTAAATGAATTTGTAGGCCGAGTTCGCCCAGCTTCATTTGAAGCATTTGACTTCCGGCATTATCAATCTGCCGCGGCATTAATCGAGGAGCAAATTCTATAACGTGAGTTTCTTTTATTCCTAAGTCTATTAATGCTTTTGCAGCTTCCAAACCAAGCAAGCCGCCGCCCATTACGGCACCGTTACGGGCTTTTACGGCGTATTCTTTAATCAAATCAAGATCTTCAAGGGTGCGATAAACGAAAACCCCGTCTTTTTCTACTCCCGGTATATCCGGAACAAAAGCGGAAGAGCCTGTTGCTAAAACTAAATAGTCGTACTGCTGAGTAATTCCTTTTAAAGAATGTATGGTTTTCTGTTCGCGATTAATTTCCTGAACAGGGTCGTTAAGATGAAGGAGAACATTATTCTGCTCATACCACCCGAAAGTAGACATGGATAAGTCTTCAGAACTTTTGCCGTTAAAATATTCGCTAAGGTGAACTCGATCGTAGGCGTGGCGGGGTTCTTCTCCGAAAACTACGATTTGGAAGGTTGATGTTTTAGCCACCAGCTTTTCGCAAAACTTGTAACCCACCATTCCGTTTCCAACCACCACAATTGTTGGCTTGGAATTAAACATACGTCTATTTTGTTAAAGCAATGAAAATTGAGCTGATTTTACCGGTTGCGACCTTTTTTTCAGCTGTTTCTATATATATCTATTTCAAATATATGTAAAAGTATTATATATGCAATAAAATTTAATAGATTCTTGTTTAAAAGCGGACACTTTATTAAAATATATAATAAAAATGCCGGTTATTCGCTTATGTGAGGATTTTTTGTTGAAAATTGAATGGTATTATAATTTGAAACTAAAAAACTCTCACCGGTAAAACTTTCAATGATAGAAATAAAAAAAGCGGCAGATATTTCTATTTGCCGCTTAACAACTAAGGATTACTTAAATTAAAGAAATTCTGATAGCTGAAATTCGTTGTTTATATAATGAATCAGAGCTTCTAATTCTTCGAGCTTGAATTTTGAATCAGGACACCAATGAAATTTCCCTGTTTTTTTACTTTTTAAAATGTAGTCGCAATGTTTCCCGTTGCGGTAAACGTCAAACAATTGGTAGCCTTTCCAATCTATACTTGTATCAAGATAAATTGTGTATTGCTTGGTTTGAATATTTGTATTAACCATTTCGATAGATGTATACTGCTAACTTAGAGCTAAATATCCAAGATAAAAAATTTTTGAAGAGAAATGAGGAGTGCTTCCATAAAAATGGGAATTCCGGTTCTCAATTTCACATACCGAAAAGTCTAAACACTTAATATCAAGGAGTTGTAGGGCATGGAGTATAACTATACATGCTCTACAACTTATCGTTTTAACCAAAACCTCGGGCACTCATCCAAGAGTCCGGCCATCTTAATTCAGTCATTTATAGCAGTTTAAAAACCTAAAGAAAAGGATAAGTATATACTGTAGAGATAACCTTCTGCTTATTACGTAAACTCTATAAGGCGTCCGCATACTATTAATACATATTTTATCGTTTTATGCCGAAAGCTGTAAAAAAGCGGATACAGTTATGGCGGCAATAACCTAAAGTTATAATCCCACTTGTTTTAAATAAACTAATCGCTAATTTTAGCAAACCAATTATCCCAAAAATAATAAAACCGTATGGGTAAAAATGAATATGATGCAATCGTAATCGGATCGGGCATATCCGGCGGCTGGGCTGCAAAAGAGCTAACTGAAAAAGGTTTAAAAACTATTATGCTTGAACGGGGAAGAAACATCGAGCATATAAAAGATTATGTAAATGCCAATAAAACTCCTTGGGAGTTTCCCCATAGAGGAGGACGCACACAGCAAATGATTGCGGATTATCCTGTTCTAAAAAGAGACTATCCTTTAAACGAAACGAATTTAGATTACTGGGTTAATGAAAAAGAGAGTCCCTATACTGAAGTTAAGCGATTCGACTGGTACCGGGGATATCATGTTGGAGGCCGTTCGCTTATGTGGGGAAGACAGAGCTATCGTTTGGGAGATTTAGATTTTGAGGCCAATTTAAAAGACGGGATAGCCACAGATTGGCCGGTTCGATATAAAGATGTAGCACCTTGGTACAGCTATGTAGAAAAGTTTGTAGGTGTAAACGGAAACCGAGACGGCTTAGCGCAATTACCTGACGGTGAATTTATGCCGGCCATGGAGATGAATTGCGTTGAGAAAGATGTAGCTGCCAGAGTTAATGCTCATTACAAAGGTGTACGCAATATTATAATGGGTAGAAGTGCCAATATTACTGTCCCTCATAAAGGTCGCACCAATTGCCAATATCGTAACAAATGCTGGCTCGGCTGTCCTTTTGGAGGATATTTCAGCACCCAATCTTCCACGCTTCCGGCGGCCGTTGCCACCGGAAATCTTACCTTAAGGCCTTTCTCTATCGTAACTAAAATACTTTATGATAAGGATACAAAAAAGGCGAGAGGAGTAGAAATTATAGATGCAGAGACAAATCAGACCTACGAATATCTTGCGAAAGTTGTGTTTGTTTGTGCTTCTGCTCTTAACTCAACCTGGGTATTGATGAATTCAGCTACCGATGTTTGGGAAGGCGGATTAGGAAGCAGCAGCGGTGAGTTAGGGCATAACTTAATGGATCACCACTTTCGTTGCGGAGCCTCAGGTTTAATTGAAGGATATGATGATAAATATTATTATGGTCGGCGTCCAAACCAACCTTATATTCCCAGATTTAGAAACTTAAACGGCGAGAAGCGGGATTATATCCGGGGATTTGGCTACCAAGGCGGTGCAAGTCGCTCCGGTTGGAGCAGGGAAATTGCCGAAATGAATATCGGCGGAGATTTTAAAGATGCACTTACTGAACCGGGCGACTGGACTATCGGGTTCACCGCTTTCGGAGAAACGCTCCCTTACCACGAAAATCTTATCAAGTTAGACAAAGATAAAAAGGATAAATGGGGCCTTCCCGTTCTGTCTATCGATTGCGATATTAAAGAAAATGAGCACAAGATGCGTAAGGACATGATGGCGGATGCGAAAGAAATGCTTGAAGTTGCAGGAGTAAAAAATGTAAATACTTACGACGGCGGCTACACGATGGGAATGGGTATTCATGAGATGGGAACTGCACGCATGGGCCGCGATCCTAAAACTTCTGTGCTTAACGAGAACAACCAAGTTTGGGATTGCAAAAACGTTTACGTTACCGACGGCGCTTGTATGACTTCTGCCGGATGCCAAAATCCTTCGCTAACCTATATGGCTCTAACTGCTCGGGCGGTTGATCATGCTGTAAAGGAATTAAAGAAAGTGAATATTTAACATATAATAAATTTAAAGACCTATGTCTGTTGAAAACGAATTTGATCCTCAAAATGCTTCAAGAAGAAGCTTTATTAAAAGTTCGGCTGTGGCAGCGGCAGGATTTACGATTGTGCCGAGACATGTGCTGGGAGGCAAAGGGTTTCTTGCCCCGAGCGATAAGCTAGTAGTTGCCGGAATAGGAGTAGGCGGAAAAGGTGAAAGTGATATTGCAAAATTTGCCGAAAGCGGTAAAGCTGACATTGCATTTCTATGCGATGTTGACGATAGAAGAGCGGCGAGCTCTATAAGGAAATTTCCGAAAGCCAAATATTACAAAGACTTTCGTCAAATGTTGGACAAAGAACATAAGCATTTCGATGCTGTTTCTGTTTCCACTCCTGATCATAATCATGCTGTTGCTGCCTTACCTGCTATGCAGTTAGGAAAACATGTTTACGTTCAGAAACCTTTGACCCACGATATCTACGAAGCACGTAGTTTAACCGCAGCTGCAAAGAAGTATAAAGTTGTTACTCAAATGGGCAACCAAGGTGCCTCGGGTGACGGCGTTCGCCAATTGCGTGAGTGGTATGATGCCGGGATAATAGGTGATGTACATACTATTTACAGTTGGACCGATCGTCCCGTATGGCCGCAAGGAATTCAATGGCCGGGAAATAAAGCAGAGGTTCCGCAAGGTCTTGATTGGGACTTATGGTTAGGAACCGCTCCTAAAAAAGATTATGTAGAGAAACTGGTTCCCTTCAATTGGCGTGGCTGGTGGGATTACGGAACCGGCGCTTTAGGCGATATGGGTTGTCATTTATTGGAAGCTCCGTTCAGTATTTTAGGGCTTCAATATGCAAGCAATGTTCACGCAAGTGTTGGCAGTGTTTATGTAGATGAATTTAAAAGAGGGTATTTTCCGGAGAGTTGTCCGCCTTCAAGTCATGTTACCTTAAAATTCCCCAAAACTGCAAAAACGCAAGGTCCCGTAACCGTTCATTGGATGGACGGTGGTATTCAACCGGAAAGACCGGTGGAATTAGGACCGAACGATACTTTCGGTGACGGCGGAAACGGAACTCTGTTTATAGGCACAAAAGGAAAAATGATGTGCGGTACTTATGCTTCGGATCCACGTTTGCTTCCTTTATCAAAAAACCAACAAGTAAAAGTTGAAAAGAAGATAGTTCGAGTTCCGGGAGGTGCAGAAGGGCACTATGCTCAATGGGTAGAGGCTGCTATTGCCGGTTACGGAAAAAAAGAAGTAAGCGCTCCTTTCGAAATTTCGGGTCCATTAACAGAAGCCCTTTTAATGGCGAATTTAGCTATCAGAGGATACGACCTAAAAGTGGGAGACAAATTTCCGGGTCGGGGAATTGAGTTAACTTGGGATAATCAAAATATGAAGGTTACCAACTTCGACCAAGTAAATCAATTCGTTAAACGCGAATACCGAAAAGGTTGGTCGCTCGGAGCTTGATAAAAATAAAACTAATTATTAAACCATGAATAGAAGAGAAGCTGTATCAAGAGTTGCCTTTATTTTAGGAGGAACCGTAGTTGGCGCAAATCTTTTTGTCGACATGGCCTGCAATCCATCATCAAAAGAAGCGGGCGATGTCAACTCCTTTTTCTCCCAAGACCGAATTGCTTATTTAAATGAAGTCGGCGAGACTATCCTTCCTAAAACGTCAACTCCCGGAGCTAAAGAAGCGAAGGTTGGCGAATTTATGGCGGTAATGGTTAAAGACTGCTATACGCCCGAGGATCAAAAAATCTTTATAGAAGGGCTGTCTAAATTAGATGAAGCTGCGGAAAAAAAAGGTGGTAAGAAGTTTATAGAATTGGATGCCGCACAGAGAACCGTTCTGCTTATGGATTTAGACAAAGAACAGAAAGAGTATCAAAAAAATAAGAAGGAAGAAGATTCGAATCATTATTTCAGAATGATTAAGGAACTAACCCTTTTGGGATTCTTCACCTCAGAACCGGGTGCGACAAAAGCGTTGCGCTATATTCAAGTGCCCGGAAGATATGACGGCTGCGTGCCATATAAAAAAGGAGACAGAGCCTGGGCAACCTAATCCCCCGGGCTTTTTATTGAATTTGAATGTTCTAACCTATTTTTGAATAAATAAAATTTTAGCGTATTAGACGTCTGCTAAATCAAAAAATATTAATTTCCGCCAAAATCTAAATTAAAAATGAATCGAAAATTACGCATGGGAATGGTCGGTGGAGGTAAGGATGCCTTCATCGGAGCTATTCATCGAGTAGCCGCCAATATGGACGGACTTATAGAGGTTGTAAGCGGTGCTTTAAGTATTAACCCGGAAGTTGCTAAGGAAAGCGGAAAAATGTTATTCCTAAGAGAAGACAGAATTTATTTGACTTTCGAAGAGATGATAGAAAAGGAAGCAGCATTGCCTGAGGGTGAGCGGATAGACTTTGTTACTATCGTTACTCCAAACTTTGCGCATTTTGCTCCGGCAATGTTGGCTCTTGAAAAAGGATTTCATGTGGTAATAGAAAAACCCATTGCATTAACTTTAGATGAAGCCAAACAACTGAAGGCAAAGGTTGAAGAAACCGGCAAGCTATTACTCTTAACTCATACTTATACCGGTTACCCGATGGTAAAGCAGGCCAAGCAAATGGTTAAAGACGGGGTTTTAGGTAAAATAAGAAAGGTATATGTAGAGTATCCTCAAGGTTGGCTGAGCAAACTTTCTGAACGAGAGGGAAATGCACAGGCAGCTTGGAGAACGGACCCTAAAAGATCCGGTAAAAGCGGATGTATGGGCGATATAGGTACGCATGCAGCTAATCTGGCAGAGTATATTACCGGTTCTGAAATTACTCAACTTTGTGCTGACCTAAATATTATGGTCGATGGACGTGCTCTTGATGATGACGGTAACGTGCTATTACGGTTTAGTAACGGTTCCGCGGGAGTTTTGATGGCATCCCAGGTGGCTGCAGGTGAAGAAAACGCTTTGAAAATACGCGTTTACGGAGAAACCGGCGGTTTGGAATGGGCCCAACACGAGCCAAATACATTATTGTATAAGTCTTTAGATAATCCTGCTCAAATTTTAAGAGCGGGTTCCAACTATCCTAAACATCTTTCATCTTATGCAACACATAATTGCCGTACACCCGGAGGTCACCCCGAAGGATATTTAGAAGCTTTCGGAAATCTTTATCGCAATTTTGCTTTAACACTTTCTGCACGTATCGATGGAACAACTCCTCCGCAAGAGGCCCTGGATTTTCCGTCTGTAGATGAAGGTATAAGAGGAATGGCTTTTATCGAAAACGTGGTAAAAAGCAGTCAAAGCGATGTTAAGTGGACACCTTTTGAAGTTTAAATATCTATCTAATGAATACAATTAAAGGACCCGGAATATTTTTAGCCCAGTTTATGGGTTCTGAAGCTCCGTTTAATTCACTCGAGTCTATTTGTAAATGGGCTAAGAGTATAGGATTCGTAGGAGTTCAGATTCCTACTTGGGACAGTAGTTTTTTTGATCTGCAAAAAGCAGCTGAAAGTAAAACCTACGCAGACGAAATAAAAGGATTGGTAAACGGCTGCGGATTAGAAATCACTGAGCTTTCTACTCACTTACAGGGACAACTGGTTGCTGTAAATCCGGCGTATGATTCATTGTTTGATGCCTTTGCTCCGGATAGTGTCAAAAATAATCCTGCAGCGCGTCAAGAATGGGCAGTTCAACAACTAAAGTATGCAGCTAAAGCTTCACAAAACTTGGGCTTAAATGCTCATGCAACTTTCAGCGGTGCACTTTTATGGCATACGGTTTATCCATGGCCCCAGCGTCCTGCCGGTTTAGTTGAAACCGGATTCAAAGAGCTTGCTAATCGTTGGCTTCCTATCTTGAATGTTTTCGATGAAGTAGGAGTAGATGTTTGTTACGAGATACACCCGGGCGAAGATTTGCACGACGGTATCAGCTACGAGATGTTCCTAGAGAAAGTAAACAATCATCCTAGAGCTAATTTGCTTTACGATCCGTCTCACTTTGTGCTTCAGTGTCTTGATTATTTAGCTTACATCGATCATTATCATGAACGTATAAAGATGTTCCATGTGAAAGATGCAGAGTTCAATTCATCAGGGAAACAAGGCGTTTACGGGGGCTTTCAAGGATGGGTAGATCGTGCCGGACGTTTCCGTTCTTTGGGCGATGGCCAAGTTGACTTTAAAGCAATTTTCAGTAAACTTACTGCTTACGATTATAAAGGTTGGGCAGTAATGGAATGGGAATGCGCATTAAAACATCCTGAAGACGGAGCAAAAGAGGGCGCTGTATTTATTAAAAACAACATAATCCGTGTAACGGAAAAGGCTTTTGACGATTTTGCTGCAGCAGGTATAGATGAAGCATTTAACAGAAACATTATAGGCCTTAAATAGGTTTATAAAGTTATGAAACGTAAACTGTCTATATTTATTCTTTGTATTGCTTTCGCAGCTTGTGGCGGCAATTCGGCCGATAGTAATAACAGCACTGATACCAACAGTGTAAATATTGCCGATACAACAAAAGCTACTGATATGGCCGCAGGGTCGCGCAGTCAGGAAGTGGATACTGCAGTAAATAATATTGGAACAAGCCCGAATTCAGAGAAATCGGAAAACGAAGCTAAGGATGAAAAGGCGGCTGCACCCGTTGCAAAAAAAGAAGCGAAACCTGAAGCATTCGAACAAACGGGAAGCCAAAAAGGTAAACAATTAATCGCTAAATCTGATTGTTTAAGCTGCCACAAAGAAAAGGAAAAGTTAGTAGGCCCCGCTTATGCAGATGTTGCCAAAAAGTATAAAGCAACAGACGAAAACATAAGTAAGCTTGCAGAGAAAGTAATTAAAGGCGGAGTCGGGGTGTGGGGACAAATTCCGATGCCTCCTCATCCCAACCTTTCAAAAGGCGACGCAAGGGAAATGGTTAAATACGTTTTATCGCTTAATTAACCCGGCAATTCTAATAGAATTAAGATGGAGGAGCCAATTCCTCCATCTTTTTTTGAACCGAGAAATTTAGTGCTAATTTTATTTCTGATTATATTACAGTTAAATAACAACCAACAATTACCGATAAAGCATCAGCTGTATTGGTATAAACCTAAAATTAAAATAAGATGACCAATTCTTACCTGAAACTGTCATGCATAGGGCTTATTGCCTGTGTGGCTTGTAGAAATCCTAATGCCAAGCATTTGTCCGAGAAAAAAATGGAGTCTAAAAAAGATAATTGGGTTGTTTTATTTGACGGCAAAAGCACCAAGGGCTGGCATACTTACGGTAAGAGTACGGTGAGTTCATCTTGGAAAGTTGAAGACGAAACTTTGCATTTAACCAAAGCCGGCGGAGAGGGAGGAGATCTTATAACAGATCGGGAGTTTGAAAATTATCATCTTAAAATTGATTGGAAAATATCACAAAACGGAAACAGCGGCATTTTTTTAATGTAAATGAAGATCCCGTTAAGTTTCCGAATACGTACAATTCCGGCCCGGAAATGCAAGTGCTGGATAATGACGGACATCCGGATGCTAAAATTCATAAACACCGAGCCGGCGATTTATATGATATAATTCCGTGTAACAAAGAAACTGTTAAGCCCTACGGAGAATGGAACACCGCTGAGATTATTGCAGACAAAGGAAACTTGAAGTTGATTTTAAATGGTGTTGAAGTAGTAGCAACTACCATGTGGGATGATAATTGGAAGAAACTTGTTGCCGGCAGTAAGTTTAAGTCTATGCCCGGTTTTGGGACCTTTAAAAAAGGACATATAGCTTTGCAAGACCACGGGGACGAGGTTTGGTATCGTAATATTGTGATAAAACCTTTGTAATATTATCTGCATTCAAAGAATAAAACACCTCCTTCTAATTTTGACCTGAGGAGGTTTTGCCGGAATGGATTTAAATATTGAAAGTCGCAAGAACAAATCTCAGCCATAACTTAATTAAGCCTTATGTCGGAACAAAACAGAAGAACAGCTATAAAAAATATAGTGGCCGGCGCAACGGGCCTTACTGCATCGGGAATGTTAATGCTAACAACAAACGCTGCGGCAGGGCAGAGGGAGTCTGCGCCGCTGAAAGGAAACATTAATCACTCGGTTTGCCAATGGTGCTATGGCAGTTTCTCTGTGGAAGAGCTATGCGCTAATGCAAAAGAAATGGGAATCAAGGCGATTGATTTGATGGGACCGAAAGAATGGCCTATCTTAAAAAAATACGGTCTTGATTCTTCTATGTGCAACGGTGCCGGAATGGGAATTGAGAAAGGCTGGAACGATCCCGTGAATCATGAAGAACTCATTAAAAGCTATTCAGAAATGATTCCTATCGTAGCAAAAGCCGGGTATAAAAACTTGATTTGCTTTAGCGGTAATCGTAACGGTAAAGACGACGAAACGGGCTTAAAAAACTGCGAAGAGGGGTTGAAAAAAGTTTTAGCTCTTGCTGAGAAGCACAAGGTAGTGCTAGTTATGGAACTGCTGAACAGCAAAGTAGATCACAAAGACTATCAATGCGACCGCACCTGGTGGGGGGCCGAGTTAGCTAAGCGTTTGGGATCCGGAAATTTTAAGCTACTTTACGATATATATCACATGCAGATTGATGAAGGCGATGTTATTCGAAACATAAAAACTTTCAATCAGTACATTGGGCATTATCACACGGGAGGGAATCCCGGCCGGCACGAAATAGATGAAACACAGGAACTATACTATCCGGCAATCATGAAAGCAATTATAGAAACCGGATTTAAGGGTTATGTAGCTCAAGAATTTATTCCTTCACGCCCGGACAAAATGGCTTCGTTAAAGCAGGCGATACAAATTTGCGACGTTTAATTAAACTATCATTGCGTATTGTGTTCAAACAGCAACAGATTTAATAACGAAATGACTAACAGAAGAACCTTTTTACAGCAAGCAGGATTGATCTCTGCGGGATTATTTGTAAAGCCCGATTGCTTATTTGCCGGGCCCATTACTAACGTCGGGCTGCAATTATATTCCTTGCGAGAACAATTACCAAAAGATGTAAAGGGAGTAATTGCGAAAGTTGCAAAGGCAGGCTATCGCGAAGTAGAAACTTACGGATTCTCTAAAGACAGCGGCTATTGGGGTTTAAAACCTAAAGAATTTAAGGCGCTGCTTGACGCTAATAATTTATACTCGCCCAGCGGTCACTACGGTATCGATCAATTTTTAAAGGAAGGCAAAACCGATGATTTACACATTACGATTGATGCTGTTAAAACCTTGGGCAGTAAATATTTAACGGTTCCTTACTTAGGTGAAGAGTATCGGAAATCTCCTGACGACATGAAAAAGTTGGCTGAAAAATTCAATAAGGCTGCTGAAGTTTGTAAAAAGGCAGGAATTAAATTCGCTTACCATAACCACGATTTTGAATTTAAACCTATAAGCGGAGTGAGATTATACGATGTACTGCTTAAAGAAACAGATAAGGCATTGGTTAAATTCGAAGCAGACTTATATTGGGTTGTAAGAGCTAAGCAAGATCCTATTGCTTTATTTAAAAAATATCCCGGCAGATTTGTGATGTTCCATATTAAAGATATGGACAAGAATAATAACGGTTTAAATACTGAAGTTGGTAACGGCGCTATTGATTTTAAGAAAATTTATGCTAAGGGGAAAATCGCCGGTGTTGAGCATGTATTTGTTGAGCAAGAAAACTTTACTAATATCGATCCTTACGTAAGTATCACTAAAAGTGCAGCGTATGTAAAAAACAACATCCTTAAATAGTAAGGCTTTTATCATTTTTAAAATACATTTTGGCTATTTGCCGTATTCTTATAACCTTAGCCGGCTATAAGTTTATACGCAAATAGCCAATTTTATTATGACTATAACTCAAGAAGATCTCAAATCTATTTTTATTGAGGAAAATGAAATTCCCGCCGAGTATAAGCTCGACGGCGAAATTAATCAACGAGAATACCTCAGCAACGGCGAGATGAAACAATGGGAGGGGGCCATCCACTCTGTTTACTCACCTGTGTGTATCAAAACATCAGAAGGCTTTAAGCGAAAGCTAATCGGTACCTACCCTGTATGCACAGAAAAAGAAGCAATGGAGGCTTTAGATGCCGCAGTTGCAGCTTATAATAATGGCAGGGGGCAATGGCCCACGATGAGTGTTCAAGGGAGGATAGAATGTGTTGAGCTGTTTACAAAAAAGATTCTTGAGCAAAAAGACATTGTGGTAAAGTTGATTATGTGGGAGATTGGGAAGTCACATGCAGATTCAGTAAAGGAATTTGATCGAACGGTCGAATATATCTACGCAACTATTGACGCTTTAAAAGATATAGATCGTCAATCGTCACGTTTTGATATTGAGCAAGGAATTGTAGCACAAATTCGGCGCTCACCGCTCGGAGTTGTGCTGTGTATGGGGCCATTTAATTATCCCTTAAACGAAACCTTTACAACATTAATTCCGGCATTAATAATGGGCAATACTCTCCTGTTTAAACCGCCGAAGCACGGTACTTTATTGTTCCGTCCGTTACTCAATGCGTTTAAAGATTCTTTTCCAAAAGGGGTTGTAAATACAATTTACGGTCGGGGACATACTATTGTTCCGGCATTAATGCAATCAGGCAAGATTAATGTTCTTACGCTCATTGGCTCAAGCAAGGTAGCCGACGAATTGAAAAAGTTGCATCCCAAAGTAAATCGCCTTAGAGCCATTTTAGGTTTGGATGCCAAGAATGCCGCTATAGTGACTGCTAACGCTGATGTTAAATTAGCTGTTGACGAAACTGTTTTAGGTTCGCTGTCTTTTAACGGACAACGTTGCACAGCACTGAAAATTATTTTCGTGCATAAATCGGTTGTGGATGTGTTTTTAACTCAATTAGCAGAAGCTGTATCTAAACTTAAGTACGGAATGCCATGGGAAAAGGGAGTGGCCCTAACTCCGCTTCCGGAACCTAACAAACCGGCTTATCTACAAGAATTAATTAAAGATGCCGAAGCGCAGGGAGCTAAAGTGATAAACGAAGGTGGAGGTACTACTTTCGAATCTTTTGTTTACCCCGCGATATTGTATCCGGTAAACAAAGGAATGAAGGTGTACAGGGAAGAGCAGTTCGGGCCTGTAATTCCGGTAGTAGCCTTCGAAAATTTGGAAGAACCTATTGAG
Source organism: Sphingobacteriaceae bacterium (assembly GCA_043763625.1). Taxonomy (GTDB): domain Bacteria; phylum Bacteroidota; class Bacteroidia; order Sphingobacteriales; family Sphingobacteriaceae; genus Rubrolithibacter. The sequence goes on from JAYULL010000142.1 coordinate 27,450, forward strand.
TATTTGATAGAATCTACACACGGGCAACAAGTGAGTGTCTTCAGTAACGATGCTGATGAAATAGCCACCCTTATCGATCCGCTTGTAAACCAAGTTAGCCGGGTAAACATCAATTGCCAATGTCAACGAGGACCTGACGTTTTTCCGTTTACCGGGAGAAAGGACAGCGCCGAAGGAACCCTTTCAGTTGTTGATGCATTACGGTCGTTTTCGATTCGTTCTTTGGTCGCCACAAAGCTTAACGAAAACAATAAAGCTTTGCTTAACGAAATTGTTAGCGACAATAACTCAAATTTTTTAAGTACGAAGTTTATTTTTTAAAGAAATGGTTTTAACGTGCAAAAAAGGGAAGTACCGCTTCCCTTTTTTGTTTAAATATCATTATGTTCGTAACTAATTTTTGAATCGCTTCCCTCCTGCTTAAATTAAATTGAACAAATAATAGTATGAATATAGTTTCGAAAGTAACCTGCATTGTAGTTGCCGGGGCAATATGTTGTAATTACGCAACGGCTCAAAGTAAGAGCACGGGTGTAGATATTCTCTTAAATGATTTAAACCCTTTTAAAAAAGCCGGCAAAAATTGGGTGGTTGCATCTAGTGCAAATTCGGATTTTAACAAACCCGGCGATCTAACCCCGGTAAAGGGTACAGGCGCTGTTCTTAATATAAATTCTCCTAAAAACAATTCTCAGTTGGTTACAAACCGGGAATTTGGAGATTTAGAGTTGGATCTTGATTTTATGATGGTTAAAGGCTCTAACTCCGGCGTGTATTTGCAAGGGAGATACGAAATACAGTTGTTTGACAGTTGGGGAAAATTAAACCCCACTTACAGCGACTGCGGCGGAGTTTATCAACGTTGGGACGAAAAACGGACTGATCACAAAGGCTATGAAGGTATTGCTCCCCTTACGAATGCGGCAAAGGCGCCCGGACTGTGGCAACATCTTCACTTGGTGTTCCGAGCTCCAAAGTTCGACGCTTCAGGTCAAAAAACCGCTAACGCCAGATTCGAAGAGGTGCACCTAAACGGGGCTTTGGTACAAGATCAAGTTGAAGTTACAGGCCCCACCCGATCAGGAATGTTTGAAGATGAAAAATCAACAGGACCGCTGATGTTTCAAGGAGACCATGGTAAGGTTGCTTTCAAAAATATAAAGTACAGTATTCCTCAAGAGTCGGCTAAACAAAATCAAGAAGGAATTGCAAATCCGATTTTAGTGAACCCCGTAGCTAAACCTTATTTATTAAGAAGTTTTATGGGATACGGCGATAAAAAACTAACGCATGTAATTTCGGTGGGTAACCCTAACCAAACAAATTATTCATACGATTTATCTCGAGGAGCTTTAATTCAATTTTGGAGAGGAAGATTTGTTGACGCTACCGATATGTGGTTCGAGAGAGGCGAACCGTATCAATGGGCAAGGCCTGCCGGTAGTCTAACAATTCTTTCTGATGCACCTTCTATCGCGGTCTTAGTAAATTCTGATACAGCCTGGCCTGATTCAATCCCGTTTGAGGCTGTTAAAGTTAAAGGTTATACTTTAGATGCAGACAGGGCTCCAAGTTTTCAATACACGGTGAACGGTGTTAACGTCAGTGATAAAATTACGTCGCCAAACGCTACCACTCTTTTTCGCCAAATCACTATCGAAAATCCGTCTCCTAACCTAAAGGTTAGGGTTTTAAAGGCGGACAAAATAGCATCTGCCGGAAAAGGCCGGTACATTGTAAATGACAAATCCTACTTTATTAAACTCGACGAAAAGGTTAAGCCTCTTATCCGTCAATCGGACGGGGGACAAGAGTTAATAATCCCGGTAGAAAAAGCATCAACTGTTTCTTATTCAATTATCTGGTAAAGTATCATGTCAACTATTCAATCAAAACTATATACTGCTGTCAAGTACACCTTTTTTGGCTTGTTGTTTACAGCAACTGTAGGTGCTCAAACAAAAGATAATACGCAGACGCCTAAGGAAGACGACTATTATAAAATTCAATCTGTCCCGATCCCTGCAAATGTTGTGCTCGAGGTGGGCGGTATGGCCTTTCTTCCGAATGATGCATTAGCCGTAAGTACCCGTCATGGCGAGGTTTGGATTATTTCTAACCCTTACATGAAGAACGGACAGGTACCCCAATACCGTTTGTTTGCTCAAGGTCTCCACGAAGCTTTGGGATTGAATTATATTAACGGAGATATTTATGTTACTCAACGTCCGGAACTTACCAGATTACGCGATTTAGATGGCGACGGCGAAGCTGACGAATATAAAACCATAGCAACCTGGCCCTTGGCAGGAAATTATCATGAGTATGCTTATGGTCCGGTAGAAGATAAGGAAGGAAATTTGGTCATTACCAAAAACTTGGGATGGATAGGCTATGGTGCAAGTTTATCAAAATGGGACGGGTGGATGCTGAAAGTATCCCCGGAAGGGCGAATAAAACCGTTTGCTACCGGGTTACGCTCTCCTGCCGGATTTGCTTATAATAATGCCGGCGACATTTTCTACGCTGAAAATCAGGGAGATTGGGTAGGTTCAGGTGGAATAACGCACTTAGAAGAGGGTGATTTTGCCGGAAACCCGGGAGGTTTAATTTGGGCCGACCAACCCGGATCTCCGGTTAAACTACGTAAAGCAGATATTCCCGATACCAACGAACCGAAGTACGAAGTGGCTAAGCGAGTTCCGGGATTAAAAACGCCTTCGGTTTGGTTCCCTCATGCGGTTTTGGGAATTTCCACTTCCGCAATTTTATCAGCCGATAAAAAGGCGAACATCGGACCTTTTGAAGATCAACTTTTTGTAGGCGACCAAGGTCATAGTAAGATCATGCGGGTTTTTCTGGAGAAAGTTAAAGGAGTTTATCAGGGTGCCGTTTTCCCTTTCCGTCAAGGATTTTCTTCCGGAATTTTAAGAATGAATTGGGGATCGGACGGGAGTATGTTTGTAGGGATGACGGCCCGCGGTTGGTCTGCAACCGGCACAGATGATTATGGCTTGCAACGCTTAGAGTGGACAGGTAAAATGCCTTTTGAAATAAAATCAATTAAAGCTCAACCGGACGGTTTTGAGCTTGAATTTACAAGACCTGTAGATGTAAAATCTGCTAAAAATAGTGATTCTTATGAATTGGCTTCGTTTACGTATCAGTATCATCATAATTACGGCAGTCCGGTAATTAATAACGGAAAACGTTCTTTAAAAGCGATTTCCGTATCGGCCGACAGACTTAAAGTTCGTTTGGTATTAGACAGCTTGAAAGAAGGGTATATCCATCAAATTAAGGCAGAGGGTGTTTTGTCGAATGATGATAACAGACTTTTGCATGATGTGGGCTATTATACTTTAAACAAAATCCCCGAAGGTGGCAAGCTGGCGATCACAAGCGAAAACCTCGTTTCCGCTCCCGTTGTTCACGTACATGCCGGCAAAACAAAAGAAGCGCCTAAAATCGCCGGGAAATCTACCGCTAAACATCTAACTACTCAACCCGAAGAATGGACAGGCGGGCCCGACAAATCTTTTGTTTTAGGAACGAAACCGGGATTAAAGTTCGATGTAGAGGTGCTTACCGTAAAAGCAGGTGAAAAAGTAAAAGTCACGTTTAAGAACAATGACGATATGCTCCACAACTTTGTTATTACAACTCCCGGTTCAGGAGTAATTGTTGGCGAACTTGCCGGAAAGCTCGGTTTAACGGGAGAGAGGTTAAGCTACGTTCCTAATTCTCCGGCAGTCCTTTTTTATACTCGTTTACTTCAACCTAACGATTCTGACACGATATATTTTACAGCTCCCTCAAAACCCGGGGATTATACTTTCGAGTGTACTTACCCCGGCCATTATTTGGTTATGAAGGGGGTGTTTAGAGTTACGCAGTAAAGTAATTATCGCACGTTTTAAAAAGGGAACACAGAGCATTGTTCCCTTTTTTATTAAGTTGCTGCACACTTTTCACAGTTGCTAGTGCGACATTGAGCTTGTACAAGTCAGGAAATTTTAATCAAATAGTACCATTATGGTTAAAAAAGCTGCAATAATCCTTTGTTGCTTCTAACCCAAATGATGTCTGGGCATTTATACAAATTATTTACCTCCTTCATAATGTTTTATTGGAAGAAGTTAATACCGTAGAGGAACAAGAAAATTCCCTCTTGCTGGCGCACGCTCAATGTCGTTAAGTTAAGAGATCAAATAGTTGATAGCTAGTAGTTTAAATAGTATATTTACATCAAGCCCATAAAGAAGGAGAGAAATTCCAAATTTA